>NZ_JBQUZK010000003.1:0-374338 GCF_056313885.1 Methylosinus sp. DMC45 | reverse complement strand
CGAATCGAGAAGCCTCCTGAATGAATCCTTCTCTACCTCCCGCGCAATGCCCCTATACTCATCTGCGATGCCCCTGCTTTAGGGGGAGGGTCGGACCGCGAAGCGGTCCGGGGTGGGGTTCCACGAAGAAGACTCGGCGGAAACACCCCCTCCCGATCGCCTTCGGCGCTCGACCTCCCCCCTGAAGGGGGAGGTGGAAACGCCTCTTCGATCATAGAGCGCTCTGTCCGTCGGAAGCGGATTTGCGAACACGAAAGAGCGGCTCTCGCTCTCACCCCCACGGCCCATGCGGCGCCGGCGGATCGAGCGGGCTGCGGCCGTCGGGGGGCAGAAAGCCGGGCGCGCCGGGGACGGGCGCCGGCTGCGCCTCCCAGGGGCCGTGATCCTCGATCGGCGGCGGCGGCTCCAGCTTCGGCATGTCGCGCCCGCCGGCGTAGCGCACCAGAGCGGCGACGCGATCATCGACGGATGGATGCGTCGAGAACAGCGCGCGCGCCTTGCGCGTCGGGCTCTCGATGAAGAAGGCGCCCATGCGCGAGGGCATATCGGGAATGATCGCGTTCGACTCGATCTTGCGCAGCGCCGAGATCATCGCATCGGGATTTTTGGTGAGCTCCACCGAGCCGGCGTCGGCGAGAAACTCGCGCGAGCGCGAGATGGCGAAGCGGATCAGCACCGACAGCCCCCAGCTCAGCGCGATGATGGCGAGCGCGATGATGATGGCGAGGCCGGCGCCGCTCGCCCCGCCGCGGTCGCGCCCCTCCTCGGCCGTGCGCTTGGGCGAGAAGCGAAAGCCCCAATTGCGAAAGAGAAGATCGCCCACGAAGGCGAAAATTCCCGCGAAAATCGCCGCGACCACCATCAGCTGCACGTCGCGATTGCGAATATGCGTCAGCTCATGGCCGATCACCGCCTCGATCTCGGCGTCGTCCAACGTCTCCAGCAGGCCGCGCGTGACGGTGACGGCGTAATGCCCCTCTCTGACGCCGGAGGCGTAGGCGTTGAGCGCCCCATCCTCGATGATTTTCAGCGCCGGCATGGGAATGCCGCGCGAGATGCAGAGATTCTCGAGCAGATTATAGAGCCGCGGCGCGTCCTCGCGCGAGACGTCGGCGGCGCCGGTGGCGGCGTCGATCAGCCTTTGATGGAAAGCGTAGGCGATGGCGAACCAGAGCCCTGCGGCGACAAAAGCGATGGGCCAGCCATGCTCGAGATCGCGCAACGCGCGCGCCATGATCTGCGGCAGCGTTCCATCCTGCGACGCCTCGAAGAGAAGCGCCACGGCGAACAGCAGCGCCAGCAGCAGCACGACGAATCCCGCGAGCAGCAGCAGCGAGCGCAGCCGGTTCGCCTGAATATGGGTGTAGAGGCCATAAGCGTGAAACATGGCGCTATTCTCGCCGCCCCGGCGAGCCCCGCCAAGTGACGAATCGCACATTCCGATCTTCGCGAGCCGCCATGCCCCCTCCCTCACCCTCCCCCGCTATGCGGGAGAGGGAGGCAGCGAGGTTTCGCGAAGCCTCGATCAAGCGCCGAATCCGCTCCCTCTCCCGCAAAGCGGGGGAGGGTCGGGGAGGGGGCCGACCGCCTCCCTTTGAACTCGATGCGCTTTGTGTCTTAGTGCGCCTCGAACCGAGGAAGAGCACGAAGCGTCTCATGGACGAGAAACCGCGATCCGACGACAAGGCCGCCCGGCCGACGCCGATGATGGCGCAATATATAGAGATCAAATCGGCCAATCCCGATTGCCTGCTCTTCTATCGCATGGGCGATTTCTACGAGCTGTTCTTCGAGGACGCCGAGACCGCCTCGCGCGCGCTCGGCATCATGCTGACGAAGCGCGGCAAGCATCAGGGCGCCGATATTCCGATGTGCGGCGTGCCGGTGGAGCGCGCCGACGATTATCTGCAAAAGCTCATCGCGCTCGGCCATCGCGTCGCCGTCTGCGAGCAGATGGAGGACCCCGCCGAAGCGCGCAAGCGCGGCAATAAATCCGTCGTCAGACGCGACGTCGTGCGGCTGGTCACGCCCGGCACCATCACCGAGGAGCAGTTGCTCGATCCCGCGCGCCCCAACGCCTTCGCAGCGCTTTCGCGGCTGCGCGCGGCGGACGGTCAATGGCGCTACGGCCTCGCCTGCGTCGATATTTCCACCGGCGCCTTCGATGTCGCGGAGGTCGGCGAGGCGGAGCTGGCCGGCGAATTGGCGCGGCTGGAGCCACGCGAGATCGTCGCGGCGGAAGCGATCTGCGCCGATGCGCGTCTCACCGCACAGCTCGCGCATCTCGACGCGCCGCTGACCGCGCTCGGACGCGATGTCGGCGGCGAGAGCGCCGCGCGGCGATTGCTCGATTTCTTCGGCGTCGCGACGCTCGAGGGCTTCGGCGCGCTGGGCGAGGCGGAGATCGCGGCGGCGGCCGCGGCCATCCTCTATGTCGAGCGCACGCAAAAGGGAAAGCGCCCCGCCCTGCGCCGACCCTCGAGCCTGCGCCGCAGCGCCACTCTGGAGATAGACGCGGCGACGCGCGTCAATCTCGAGCTGACGCGCACGCTGAAGGGCGAGCGCGACGGCTCATTGCTGGCGACGATCGACATGACCGCGACGCCCGCCGGCGCGCGTCTGCTCGCCGAGCACATCGCCGCGCCCTCCACAGAGCCGGAATTGATCGCGCAGCGGCTCGACGCCGTTTCCTTCTTCGTCACCGCGCCGGAGTTGCGCGCGCGCTTGCGCGCCACGCTCGCCCGCGCGCCGGATGTGGCGCGGGCGCTCTCGCGATTGTCGTTGCAGCGCGGCGGCCCGCGCGATCTCGGCAATATTCGCGCAGCGCTCGCCGCCGCGCGCGAGATCGTCACGCTCTTTTCCGCGCAGGAGGCCGCGCCGCTGGTCGCGCAGGAGATCGCGACGTTAGCTGCTTGCGACAATGAATTGGAGCGCGCCATTGCGACGCGCCTCGCCGACGATCCGCCGCTCGACAAGCGCGCGGGAAATTTCATCGCGCAAGGCTTCGACGCCGAGCTGGACGAAGCGCGCGCATTGCGCGACGAGAGCCGCCGCGTCATCGCCTCGCTGCAGCAGCGCTATGTCGAGCTGGCCGAGACCAGGCAGCTCAAGATCAAGCACAACAACTTTCTCGGCTTCTTCATCGAGGTTCCGCAGGCGCAGGGCGAGAGACTGCTGCGTCCGCCTTTCGACGCTGTGTTCACCCATCGCCAGACGATGCAGGACGCCATGCGCTTCTCGACGCGCGAGCTGGCCGAGCTGGAGGCGAAGATCGCCTCCGCGGCCGATCGCGCGCAGGAGCGCGAGCTGGCGCTGCTCGAAGAATTGGCGGACGCCGTGCTCGCGCGCGCGCAGGAGCTGCAACGTCTCGCGCAAGGCTTCGCCGCGCTCGACGTTTTCGCGGCGCTCGGCGAGCTGGCGGTGAAGCGCGATTGGACGCGCCCGCATGTCGACAGCTCGCTCGATTTCGAGATTGTCGGCGGACGTCATCCCGTCGTCGAAGCCTCGCTGGAGGCGCAGGGAAAAATCTTCGCCGCCAATGATTGCGATCTCGGCGACGCGCGCGCGGGCAAGATCGCCGTCGTCACCGGGCCGAACATGGCCGGCAAATCCACCTATCTGCGCCAAAACGCGCTCATCGCAATTCTCGCGCAGGCGGGCTCCTTCGTTCCCGCCAAGAGCGCGCGGCTCGGGGCTGTCGATCGCCTCTTCTCGCGCGTCGGCGCGGCGGATGATCTCGCGCGCGGGCGCTCCACCTTCATGGTCGAGATGGTGGAGACGGCGGCCATTTTGAATTGCGCCGGTCCGCGCTCGCTGGTCATTCTCGACGAGATCGGTCGCGGCACGGCGACATTCGACGGCCTCTCCATCGCCTGGGCGACGATCGAGCATCTGCACGAGGTCAATCGCGCGCGCGCGCTGTTCGCAACGCATTTCCATGAGCTGACGCAATTGACGAAGCGCATGGGACGGCTCGTCAATCTCACCATGAAGGTGAAGGATCACGCCGGCGAGGTGGTGTTTCTGCACGAGGTCGCGAAAGGCGCCGCCGATCGCTCCTATGGCGTGCATGTGGCCGAGCTGGCCGGCCTGCCCGCGAGCGTGGTGGCGCGGGCGCATGCGATTCTCGCCGAGCTCGAGGCCGCCGATCGGCGCGCGCCGGTGACGAAGCTCATCGACGATCTGCCGCTCTTCGCCCATGTCGCGACGAGCGCGCCGGCGAAGGACGAATTGCGCGAGGCGCTGGGAGCGATCGATCCCGATGCGCTGACGCCGCGCGAGGCGCTGGCCGCGCTCTACGAGCTGAAGGCGAAAGCGGGCGGCCGTTGAGCCGCCGGGTCAACCCATCGCATAGGCGGCATAGGCCGCATTGGCTTGCGAGGTCGTCGAGCCGCTGTCGAGCTTGGCGCCGCCGACCGTGAGAGCGCGCAGGCCGGCGAGCAGCGAGTCGATCTGCGCATAGGGATCATGCCCGCCGTCGGCCTCGGCGGAGTCGCCGCCCGCGGGAGTCGACGCCGATTGCGCGGATTGCGCGCGCTGCGTCTCGCTCGCGGGCGCCGCCGTCGGCGGCTGATATGACGCCCCATAGGCCGAGCGGCTGTAGAGCGACAGATCGGAAAGTGTGAGCGACACGACCAAGCTCCTTTGTTTCTCGCTTCGCCGAAGGTTCTACGAGCGGGAGCTTAACGCCGGCGGCGAAAGACATGCGCAATTTTACGTAATTGCCGACACAGGCGCCGACGGCGCGTCGCGTCAGCGGCCCATGACCTGCACGCCCGGCGCATAGCGCAACGCGTCATAAATCGACCGCGCCTGAATATCGTCCATGAATTTTCGCGATATCACGGTCACGCCGCCGGGCGTGTCCATCACGGACCGCTTCTCGCCGCCGGGGCCGACGACAGAGGGAATGTGATAACCATCTTGCACGGGCGCCTCGGCGCGAGCGCTCGTCGCGATCAGCGCCGCTACGACGCCGGCCAGAATGCGAAAATGAGGCATGACGATTTCTCCTCGCCGCCGGTCGCCATTCTATCACGGAGGCGGCGTCGCCGCGAGCGCGGCTTCCCCGGCGCGAATGGTGGAATAGCCCTGCGGCGGCGCTAGAATGAGAAAGCGATTCTCTCCCGGAGCCTGTCCATGTCCTACCGCGCGCCTCTCGACGAACTGCTCTTCGCCATGCGGCGGGCGGCGGGCGAGGCGGCCTTCGGTCCGGGCGGGCTCTATGGCGAGCTCGATGCGGCCACCGCCGCCGCGACGCTGGAGGAGGCCGCCAAATTCGCCGAGACGGCGCTGCTGCCGCTCGATCGCGTCGGCGACCGCGACGGGGTGACGCTCACGGGCGAAAAGGTGACGACCGCGCCCGGCTGGCGCGAGGCCTATGCGTTGTGGGTGGAGGGCGGCTGGAACGCGCTTTCCGCGCCGCCCGGCCATGGCGGCATGGGCCTGCCGCTGCTGCTCGGCGCCGCCTGCACGGAGATTTGGAACGCCGCCAACATCTCCTTCGCGCTCTGCCCGCTGCTGGGCCAGGGCGCGATAGAGGCGATGGAGATCCATGCGAGCGAGGCGCTGAAATCCGCCTATCTGCCGAAGATGATCTCCGGCGAATGGACGGCGACGATGAACCTCACCGAGCCGCAGGCCGGCTCCGATCTCGCCCATTTGCGCACGCGCGCCGAGCGCGCCGAGGACGGCTCCTACCGCCTGTTCGGCCAGAAGATTTTCATCACCTATGGCGAGCACGACCTCGCCGAGAATATCGTTCATCTCGTGCTGGCGCGCCTGCCCGACGCGCCTGCCGGCACGCGCGGCATTTCCTTGTTTCTGGCGCCCAAATTCCTGCCGGGGCCGGATGGGCGCCCCGGCGCGCGCAACGACCTGCGCTGCGTCGGGATAGAGCACAAGCTCGGCATACACGGCTCGCCGACCTGCACAATGTCCTATGGCGACAATGGCGGCGCGGTCGCCTTTCTCGTCGGCCGCGAGAATGAAGGCCTCGCCTGCATGTTCACCATGATGAACAATGCGCGGCTCTCTGTCGGGCTGCAGGGCGTCGGCCTCGCCGAGCGGGCGACGCAGACCGCGCTGGCCTATGCGCGCGAACGCCGCCAGGGCCGCGGCGCTTCATCCGATCCGGCGCCGATCGTCGAGCATCCCGACGTCGCGCGCATGCTGATGACGATGAAGGCGAAGACCGCCGCGGCGCGGGCGATCTGCTATCTCACCGCCGCCGCGCTGGACCGCGCCCGCCTGCTGGAGGGCGAGGAGGCGCAGACGGCGCAAGAGCGCGCCGGCCTGCTGACGCCGCTCGCCAAGGCCTATTCCACCGACATCGGCTGCGAGGTCGCCTCGCTCGGCGTTCAGGTCCATGGCGGCATGGGCTTCATAGAGGAGACCGGCGCCGCGCAATTGCTGCGCGACGCGCGCATCACGCCCATCTATGAGGGAACCAACGGCATTCAGGCGATCGATCTCGTCATCCGCAAGCTGCGCCTCTCCAAAGGCGCGGCCGTGTGGCGGGAGATCGACGACATGCGCGGCGACATAGACGCGCTGACGGCGAGCAATGACGCAATCTTCGTCAATATCGCCCATCGCGCCACGGCGGCTGTCGAGGCTTTCGAGCGCGCGACCGATTTTCTCTCCGCGACATCCGATCCGCGCGGCTTCGAGGCGCTCGCCGGCGCGACGCCCTATCTGCGGCTGTTCGCGCTGGCGCGCGGCGTCACTCTGCTCGGGGCCGAGGCGCTCGCCTCGCATCGCGCCGGCGACGCCGCAACTCGGAAGAGAATCGTCACGGCGCGATTCTTCGCCGATAATCTCGCCGTCGCGGCGGAGGGGCTGGAACGCGCCACCGTCGAGGGCGGCGACTCCCTCATCGCCGGGCAGGCGCTGCTGACGGCCGGAGATTGAGCCGGGCCGAGAGACGAGAAAGACGCTCATGAAAAATCGCGAGCAGAATCGTGAGATCCTCGTCCGCCGGGACGGCCCGCTGCTGCGGATCGTCATCGACCGGCCGGCCAAGCGCAACGCGCTCGACAAATCCATGTATGAGGCGATGATCTCCGCTTTCGCCAAGGCCGACGCCGAGGAGGAGATTCGCGCCATCGTGCTGTCGAGCGCCGGCGACGATTTCACCGCCGGCAACGACCTCGAGGATTTCCGCCGCCCGCTGGACAATCCGCATGATTTCCCCGCTCTGCGCTTCGTCCGCGCGCTGGCGGCGTTGCAGACGCCGATCGTCGCCGCAGTGGCGGGCGACGCCATCGGCGTCGGCGTGACCATGCTGTTCCATTGCGATCTCGTCTACGCCTCGCATGGCGCGCGCTTCAAAATGCCTTTCGTCGATCTCGGCGTCATCCCGGAGGCGGCCTCGACGCTGCTGGTCCCGCAGCGCATCGGCCTCGTCAAGGCGACGGAGTTCCTGCTGCTCTGCGACAGCTTCGGGGCGAGCGAGGCGCTGCGCCTCGGCATCGTCAATGCGGTCGCCGGATTCGACGAGGTGGAGGAAATGGCGGTGGAGGCGGCGCGTCGTCTGGCGGCCAAGCCGCGCGCGGCGCTGGCGGCGACACGGCGCCTGCTGCGGGGCGACTCGGCGGCCGTGGCCGCGAGGATAGAGGAGGAGGCGGCGCTCTTCGCGGCCGCTCTGACGATGCGGGAGACGCGCGCGCGGCTCGAGGCGTTTTTCGCCGGCGTCCCGGCCAGCGATCCGCTCGGTCAGTCGTCGGACAATCTGGCGTAGTTCACCAGCCGCGACGCCTTGTAGAGAATGGCGCGCATCTTCTCGCCCGCGCGCGCGCATGTGCCGGCGAGGCGGTCGATATTCTGCGGCGAGCCGGTACGATATTGCAGGCGGACGGAGGCGACGGCGGCGACGGCGATCGTGTCCAGCTCGGCCACATAGGCCTCGAAGCGGCGCTTGAAATCCGGGCTCACTCTGTCATAGGCGGCGAGCGCCGAGTGACGGCCGGGAAGCTGCGAGCGCTCGAAATACTCTTTGTAGGTCACGGGCCGCCAAGCCAGCAGATCCTCGATCAGCTCCGGCATGTGCGGCAGCTGCTCGAGCATCATGACGAGCTCGTTGAACAGGTTGAGATAGTCGTTGGCCAGACCGGACACCGGGCTGATCAACGGCTTGGTCGATGAAAAAGGATTCGGCGCCCGACTGCCGTCGACTTGATCGAGCGTTGCGAATTGCGCGTCAGCGGTCATAGGAAATCCCGATATGTTGGGGTTCATAATGGGCTCCAATTGATAAGAATCTCTTTCCGCCTTCCCGTTGCGATTCCGGGAAGGCGCGGGATTTCCGGCATTTCGCAGCGCAGCGAGAATGGGAAGCATCGAGGGAAGCCATGTGCGGCCGCTACGCCATCACCCTGCCGCCGCAGGCGGCGCGCGACTATTTCGGCTATGTCGATCAGCCGAATTTTCCGCCGCGCTACAATATCGCGCCGACGCAGCCCGTCCCCATCGTGCGGCAGGAGCGCGATCCGCGCGGCGGCGAGGCGCGGCGCTTTCAGCTGGTGCGCTGGGGCTTTCTGCCGGGCTTCGTGAAGGATCCGGCGAGCTTCCCGCTCATCTTCAACGCCCGCGCCGAGAGCGCGCCGGACAAGCCCAGCTTTCGCGCCGCGATGAGGCGGCGGCGCTGCCTCTTCATCGCCGACGCCTATTACGAATGGCGCCGCGACGGCGCCAAGGGCCGGGCGCGGGCGAGCCGGCCCTATCTCTTCCGGCACGCCGATGGAACGCCGCTGGCGCTCGCCGGCCTCTATGAGACATGGATCGGCAGCGACGGCAGCGAGATCGACACCGCCTGCATTCTCACCGTCTCCGCCAATGGCGCGACGGTCGCCATTCACGATCGCATGCCAGCGATATTGACGCCGAAGGATTTCGATCTCTGGCTCGGCCTCGACGAATATGCGGCCGAGGCGGCCTGGCGCCTGCTGGCGCCCGCGCCGGTGGATGCGCTCGAATTCTTCGAGATCGGCCCGGAGGTCAATAAAGCCTCCAATGACGCGCCCTCCATTCAATATAGGCGCGCCGATCTCCTCTCCTGAACGAGGCGGGGATGCGGCGCGGGGAAGAAAAACGCCTTGGCGGCTCTGCGGCCGGTGATATGAATCCCGGTCGTCGCCTGTTTCGACGTGAGAATTTCTCGAAGGGAGTTTGGTATGCGCATAGGCATGCGCGCCGCATTCGCGGCGCTCGGAATCATTCTGGCCTCATCTGTCGGCTCGGCCAGCCTCGCCGGCCCCTATAATCCGGTCGCGCAGGCCGCGCAGTCGAAGCTCGCCGCGCAAGGCTTTGATCCGGGCGTCCTGGATGGCGTCGCCGGGGCCAAGACGACCGCCGCAATCTCCGCCTTCCAGCAGAAATCCGGCCTGCCGCAGAGCGGCGCGCTCGACGCCGCGACGCTGGAAAAGCTCGGCGTCGGCGTCTCGACGACGAAGCCGGTCGCCGATTGGATCGCCGTTCCGACGCAGGAGGAGATCGACAAGCTCGCCGCCGGCAAGAATAATCCGGCCCAGCCCTACAGCAATTATCTGCCCAACGCCCCGGCGGCCGGCCTGTCGCTGCCCGGCGCGGCCATTCTCGCGGCGATGAACCAGAGCGCGGATGTCTATGGCAGCCGCCGCGCCGGCGAGCCCAAGCATACGGATCAGGGCTATCAATATACGGCCGACTGCCTGAAGACGAATTACGCGCCGACCGATTGGTCGGACATAACCATCCATTATTATTGCCAAATGTCGAAGCCGCGCGCCTGCTACACTTATGCGCTCTCCGGCAAGTCGACTCCGGCCGGGTTCAAATATCAGCGCCCTGCGGCCTATCGCGGCTGCGCGGACGGAAAGCTGAAAGAGGCCGCCGATTTCGTCGCCTTCGTTCCGAAGACGCAGGCGCTGGTCTTTCAATATGTGATGTTCGGCCAGACGCACGCTTTCGATCACGAGCAGGAGCAGGCGATCATCAACGCTTTCTATGGCGTGAAGAATCCCGCCGACAAGGCCGAATGCGCCGCCAAGCGCCCGCGCCGCACCGAGGATCCGACCGACGGCACGCATTGCCTCGTGAGCAAGATCTTGACGCCGCGCCTCGCCGGCAAGGGCGATTGAGAGCAGGACGCAGGAACAAGAATAAGCAGGAATAAGAGAGAGGGGCCCCGAAGGCCCCTCTCTTTTTTTGCCGCGTCACATCACCTGACGCAGCACGAAGTAGAGCGAAGCCGACAGCAATATGGCGGCGGGGAGCGTCAGCACCCAGGCCATCAGCAGCTTCTGGATCGTCGCCATCTGCACGCCGGCGCCATTGGCGGCCATCGTGCCGGCGACGCCGGAGGACAGCACATGCGTCGTCGAGACCGGCAGGCCATACATGTCGGCGGCGGCGATGGTGCCGGCGGCGACCAGCTCGGCCGAGGCGCCCTGGCCATAGGTCAGATGCTGCTTGCCGATCTTCTCGCCGACGGTGACGACGATGCGTTTCCAGCCGATCATCGTGCCGAGGCCGAGCGCGATGGCGACGGAGATCTTCACCCACAGCGGAATGAATTTCGTCGCCTGATCGATCTGGTCCTTATAGTCCTTCAGCACTTTCTTGTCGGCGTCGCTCAGTTCCGCGGCCTTGTCCTTGGCGAGGAAGCGCAGCGCCTCGGAGACGAGATAAATGTCGTTTCGCGTGTTGCCGACGGCGGCGAAGGGGATTTTCGAGATCGAGCCATAGCTCTCGATCTGATGCGAGATGTCGCGGATCAGCACGGCGAGCGACGGATAGGTCCCCTCGTTGATCTGATGCTGGGCGACGTAATTCGTCACCGCCGGGCGCGGATCGCCGAGGACGTTATAGCCCGCGGCCTTCGTCTCCACGACCTTCGACGCCGCTTGCGAAGCCTGCGTGAAGCTCGCCAGATGGCTCGCCGGAAGCGCGCGATTGAGCGCATAGGAGGTGGGCACCGTGCCGATGAGGATCAGCATGATGAGGCCCATGCCCTTCTGGCCGTCATTGGAGCCATGGGCGAAGGAGACGCCCGTGCAGGTGAGGATCAGCAGGCCGCGAATCCACAAGGGCGGCGCCGCCTGGCCCTTGGGCTCGGTGTAGAGCTCCGGCTTGCGGACGAGGAATTTCATCACCAGCAGCAGCAGCGCCGCGGCGCCGAAGCCGAACAGCGGCGACAGCAGCAGCGAATAGCCGATATCGGTGGCCTTGCCCCAATCGACGCCCGACGTTCCATCACGGCCGCGCATGAGGGCGTTGGCGACGCCGACGCCGATGATGGAGCCGATCAGCGTGTGCGAGGAGGAGGCCGGCAGGCCGAGCCACCAGGTTCCGAGGTTCCAGACGATCGCGGCGATGAGCAGCGCGAACACCATGGCGAAGCCGGCCTGCGAGCCCACCTGCAGAATGAGTTCCACCGGCAGCAGCGACACGATGCCGAAAGCGACCGCGCCCGTGGAGAACAGCACGCCGAGGAAGTTGAAGAAGCCCGACCACACCACGGCGACCGGCGCCGGCATGGAATGGGTGTAGATGACCGTCGCCACGGCGTTGGCGGTGTCGTGGAAGCCGTTCACGAACTCGAAGCCGAGCGCGATGAGCAGCGCCACGCCGAGCAGGAGGAAAGGCAGATAATTGGTGACCGGCGCGCCGGACTCCAGAATATCCTTGTAGATGCTCCACGCCGTGAAGGCGAGGCCGAGCGCGATGACCGCGAGGAAGATGAGAAGCGCACGTAGGTCGAGCTTGTGATCGAGCTTCGGCTTCGGACTGTGAGAGTCGGCGCTTTCGCGCAGATCGACGCTCGAGGCAACGGATGTCATAACTTGCTCCTCGCAACTGAAAGGCGAGAATATTCAACAATTGGAAACGACAGGCGTGTGACGGCGGAGGCTCTGCGCGGTTCAGAGCAGAAATTCTTCGCCGTGGGACGATCCGACAATGCGTTCGTTCTCTCGTCGTGGTTCTGTTAAAAGAACATTCTATTTGACATAACGAACAAATCGCTAGAGCCTACAGGCTCGCAAAGCGATGCGCCGCGCGCCCAAAGTGGTCGTGACGGGCCGCGCGCCGCCGAGAAGGAGGCCTTAAAATGTCCGACGCCTATATCATCGAGCTCGGCGAGGAAGCCGTCGGCGTGATCGCCCGCGACGCCAAGGGCTATCGCTTCTATGCGGCGAAACAGTCCTTCCGTCCGCTGGAGGGGCGTCTGTTCCAATCGGCCGAGAATGCGCGCAGCGCGGCGCTGGAACTGCGGCGCGAATCGCCGCCGCGCCTCTCCGCGCTCACCTCGCTCGGCCTCGTCGCGCAGCAGGGGCGCGGTTGAGCGGCGCTTCGGATCGTTTCACGCGGCGGCCCCGCATTCCCGGCCGGGCCTCTGGCCCGCCGGGAATGACGGCGTTTTTTTAACGTCATTCCGGCTCAGATCGAGCTGGAATGACTTTCTATCTCTTCATTCGATCCGTGTTTTCTTCACGCGAAACGGTTCCCACTTCGCTCGAAAACACGCTCACGCCCGGCCGACGCTCGTATAGTCGAAGCCACGCTTACGAATATCGGCGGCGCGATAGATGTTGCGCAGATCGACGATCACCGGCGTCTTCAGCAGCGTCTTGATGCGGTCGAGATCGAGCGCGCGGAACGCGTCCCATTCGGTGACGATGACCAGCGCATCCGCGCCTTCCGCCGTCTGATAGGGATCCTCGCAGAAGGTCACTTCCGGCATCAGCGGCTTCGCCTGGCTCATGCTCTCGGGATCATAGGCGTAGACCTTGGCGCCGTCGCCGGCGAGCGAGGCCACTATGGCGAGCGAGGGCGCGTCGCGCATATCGTCGGTGTTGGGCTTGAAGGCGAGGCCGAGCAGGCCGATCTTCTTGCCGCGCACCGAGCCGCCGAGCGCCGAGATCACCTTGCGGGCCATGGCGCGCTTGCGGGAATCGTTGACCGCCACCACCGTCTCGACGATGCGCAGCGGCGCGGCGTAGTCCTGCCCCGTCTTCAGCAGGGCGAGCGTGTCCTTGGGGAAGCAGGAGCCGCCATAGCCCGGCCCGGCGTGCAGGAACTTCGAGCCGATGCGGTTGTCGAGGCCGATGCCGCGCGCGACCTCCTGCACATCCGCGCCCACGCGCTCGCAGAGATCGGCGATCTCGTTGATGAAGGTGATCTTGGTCGCGAGAAAGGCGTTGGCCGCATATTTGGTGAGCTCGGAGGTGCGGCGGCCTACGAAGACCAGCGGCGGCTGGTTGAGGCTCAGCGGCCGGTAGATTTCCGACATCACCTCGCGGGCGCGCTCGTCCTCGACGCCGATGACGACGCGGTCCGGGCGCTTGAAATCCTCGATCGCCGCGCCCTCGCGCAGAAACTCTGGATTGGAGACGACGGCGAAATCTGCCCTAGGATTGACCTCGCGGATGAGGCGCTCGACCTCGTCGCCCGTGCCGACCGGGACGGTCGATTTGTTGACGATGACGGTGAATTTGTCGAGCGCGCGGCCGATGGTCTCGGCGGCGGCGTAGACATAGGAGAGGTCGGCGTGGCCGTCGCCGCGGCGCGACGGCGTGCCGACGGCGATGAAGACGGCGTCCGCGCCGCGCACGGCCGGGGTGAGATCGGTGGTGAAGAACAGACGGTTCTGCTTCACATTATTGGCGACGAGCTCGTCCAGGCCGGGCTCGTAGATCGGAATCTCGCCGCGCAGCAGGCGCTCGATCTTGGAGGCGTCGCTGTCGACGCAGGTCACGACATGGCCGAAATCGGCGAAGCAGGCGCCGGAAACGAGGCCGACATAGCCCGATCCGATCATTGTGATGTTCATCGTCTCTCGTCTTTCGCTCGGTCCAAAGGATTGTCACTGCAACGCAATTATTTCGTCGCCATGACAAAAACGTCTTTTTGGCGCGGCCGCCGCGCCCGGTCGGGGAGCCGCCGCCCTAACCCCCGACCCCGAAAGCGGCCAGAGCGGCCATATTGACGATATCGGCGTCGGTCGCGCCCAATTGAACGATTTGGATCGGCTTGTCGAGCCCGACGATCAAAGGACCGAGCACCGTCGCCCCGCCCAGCTCCTGCAGCATTTTGGTGGAGATGGAGGCGGAGTGAAAGGCCGGCATGACCAAAACATTGGCGGTGTCGCTGAGACGCGAGAACGGATAGGCCGCCATGGCTTGACGGCTGAGCGCGACATCCGCCGCCATCTCGCCCTCATATTCGAAATCCACCCGCCGGGAATCGAGCACCCGAACCGACTCGTGCATGCGGGCCGTGCGCTCGCCCGGCGGATAGCCGAAAGTGGAGAAGGCGAGCATGGCGACGCGCGGCTCGAGGCCGATGCGCCGCGCCACCCCCGCCGCCTCTATCGCTATGTCGGCGAGATCGGCGGCCTCCGGCATTTCGGTGATCGCCGTGTCGGCGACGACGACGATGCGCCCATGCGCCAGCACCAGCGAGGCGCCGATCAGCCTGTGCCCGGGCTTCTGATCGACGACATGGCGCACATCCTCGAGCGCATTGGAGAAATTGCGGGTGACGCCGGTCACCATGGCGTCGGCGTCGCCCTGCGCCACCATGGCCGCGGCGAAATGATTGCGGTCGGTGTTGATGAGACGCTGACAGTCGCGGAACAGAAAGCCCTTGCGCTGCAGGCGCTCGAACAGAAATTGCGCATAGACGCCATTGCGCGAGGAGAGCTTGGCGTTGTGCACTTCTATGTGATCGCCGAGCTCGAGGCCGGCGTTGCGCGCGGTCTGCGCGACGCGATCCTCGCGTCCGACGAGTATGGCGCGCCCCAATCCCTGCGTGACGAAAGAGAGCGCGGCGCGAATGACCTGCTCCTCCTCGCCCTCGGCGAAGACGACGCGCTTGGGATCGCGCCGCACGCGATCATAGATCGTGTGCATCAGCCCGGCGATCGGATCGCGCCGCGCGGAGAGCTCGGCGCGATAGGCGTTCATATCGACGATCGGATGGCGCGCGACGCCCGAATCCATCGCCGCTTTGGCGACGGCCGGCGACACGATGGAGATGAGGCGCGGATCGAATGGCGCGGGGATGAGATAGTCGCGGCCGAAGCGCGGCCGCGCGCCCTGATAGGCGTTGGCCACCTCGTCCGGCACGTCCTCGCGCGCCAGCTCGGCGAGCGCCTTCGCCGCGGCGATCTTCATCTCCATGTTGATGGTCTTGGCGCGCACGTCGAGCGCGCCGCGGAAGATATAGGGAAAGCCCAGAACATTGTTGATCTGGTTCGGATAGTCGGAGCGTCCCGTGGCGACGATGGCGTCCGGCCGCGCGGCCAGCGCCTCCTCCGGCGTGATCTCGGGATCGGGATTGGCCATTGCGAAGATGATCGGATCGGGCGCCATCGTCTTCAGCATCTCGGGCGTCAGCGCGCCTTTCACCGAGAGGCCGAAGAATATGTCGGCGCCGTCCAGCGCCTCGGCCAGCGTGCGCGCGTCAGTGTCCACCGCATGCGCGCTCTTCCATTGATTCATGCCTTCGGAGCGGCCGCGATAGACGACGCCCTTGGTGTCGCAGAGCGTGACATTCTGCGGCGCGAATCCTATCGCCTTGGCGAGATCGAGACAGGCGATGCCCGCGGCCCCCGCGCCATTGCAGACGAGGCGCGTGTTCTTGATGTCGCGGCCGGTGAGATGCAGCGCGTTCAACAGGCCGGCGCTGGAGATGATCGCGGTGCCGTGCTGATCGTCGTGAAAGACGGGAATGTCCATCAATTCGCGCAGGCGCTCCTCGATGATGAAGCATTCCGGCGCTTTGATGTCCTCGAGATTTATGCCGCCGAAGGAGGGGCCGAGATAGCGCACGGCGGCGATGAAGGCCTCCACCTCCTGCGTGTCGATCTCGAGGTCGATGGAGTCGATATCGGCGAAACGCTTGAACAGCGTCGCCTTGCCTTCCATCACAGGCTTGGCCGCCAGCGCGCCGAGATTGCCGAGGCCGAGGATCGCCGTGCCATTGGTGATGACGGCGACCATATTGCCCTTGACGGTATAGTCATAGGCGAGGGAGGCGTTCTCGGCGATGGCCAGCACGGGCGCGGCGACGCCCGGCGAATAGGCGAGCGAGAGATCGCGCTGCGTCGCCATGGGCTTGGTGGGCACGACGGCGATTTTGCCGGGCCGCCCGCGGGAATGGTAGAGCAGGGCCTCCTTGTCGGTGAAGACCGGACGTTCGCGCTTCGGAGGCTTATCCGCCATTTTTCCCCCTCTCGTTCC
Source organism: Methylosinus sp. DMC45 (assembly GCF_056313885.1). Classification (NCBI taxonomy): domain Bacteria; kingdom Pseudomonadati; phylum Pseudomonadota; class Alphaproteobacteria; order Hyphomicrobiales; family Methylocystaceae; genus Methylosinus; species Methylosinus sp. DMC45. The sequence goes on along the minus strand of NZ_JBQUZK010000003.1, from coordinate 358,115 downwards.
GAATCATCGGATTGCCGGGGGCAGTTAGCAAGAGGTTTGCGACGACAATATGCCGAAGCTCCGGGCGGCGGCCCGAGGCCCCTCGCCCGGCGAGGCGGAACCGCCGGGCGGGGAGACGCGCCCTAGAACTGCACCTTGGGGGTCTCCTGGACGGCCTTGCGCTCGCCCTCCTCGAGATTGAAGAACTCCTGCGGGACAAAGCCGAAGGAGCCGGCGAAGAAAGCGGCCGGAACGCTCTCGCGCGCGGCGTTGTATTCGGCCGCGGCGTTGTTGAAGAAACGCCGCGACGCCGCGATCTTGTTCTCCACGTCGGACAGCTCGCTCTGCAGCTGCTGGAAATTCTGATTGGCTTTCAGATCGGGGTAATTCTCGGCCAAGGCGAACAGCCGGCCGAGCACGCCATTGAGCGCGCTCTCGGCGACGGCCTGCGCCTGCGGGCCATTGGCCGCCACCGCCTTGTTGCGGGCCGCGACGACCTCCTCGAGCGTGCCGCGCTCATGGGCGGCGTAGCCCTTCACCGTCTCCACCAGATTGGGGATGAGATCGTGCCGCTGCTTCAGCTGCACGTCTATGTCCGAGAAAGCCTGACGGCAGCGCTGGCGCAGCGTCACCAGGCCGTTATAGGAGCCGATGAGCCAGAGGCCGGCGAGAACCAATACGCCGAGAAGAACGAGAGCGGTCATTTGGGGCTCCTTGATCCTCCCGCCGCGCGGTCAGCGGCGGAATGCGCCAAGTCGTATCCGGCTTTCGCGACCCGCGAAAGTGCGCGGGCGCACAGCCCTGCGAGCCTGCGGGAATGCGCGAAACCTCGATGATCGTCCCGGGGCTTCCGATATCTTACATTGCGGAGCGAAGCGGAATATAATCTGCGACAAAGCCGCGCCGGCGTCCATTTGACGGAGACGGGGCGCATCCCTATTTCGAGCGAGAAACCCTCGACCGCGAGACCTTCAGGCGCGACAGCAATGGCCATTCGTCCCATCATCACCCTGCCCGATCCGCGGCTGCGGCTCGTCTCCGAGCCGGTCGCGACCTTCGATGGCGAGCTTCAGCAGCTTCTCGACGATATGCTCGAGACCATGTACGAGGCCCCCGGCGTGGGCTTGGCGGCGATCCAGATCGCCGTGCCCAAGCGCATCGTGGTCGCCGACGCGACGCGCGGCGACGAGCCGAAGAATCCGATGTTCTTCATCAATCCCGAGATCGTCTGGGTCTCCGAGGAGCTGTTCGTCTATCAGGAGGGCTGCCTCTCGGTCCCCGATTATTTCGAGGATGTGCAGCGCCCGGCGCGCGTGCGCGTGCGCTATCTCGACCGCGCCGGCGCGACGCAGGAGATCGAGGCCGACGGACTGCTCGCCACCGTGCTCCAGCACGAGATCGACCATCTCGAGGGCGGGCTGTTCATCGACCATCTCTCCCGGCTGAAGCGCGAGCGCGTGGTGAAGAAATTCGCCAAGGCCGCGGCGCGCGCCGCTCCGCCCGCTCCCGTCGCCGACAAGGTCGAGGCGTAACGCCCAAATGCGCGTCGTCTTCATGGGCACGCCCGATTTCGCCGCGCCTCTGCTCCAGAAAATCGTCGCCGACGGCCATGAGGTCGCGGCCGTCTACACGCGCGCGCCAGCCCCGGCCGGCCGCGGCATGGAGCTGAAGCTCTCGCCCGTCCATCGACTGGCCGAGACGCTCTCCATCCCCGTCTTCACGCCCAAGAGCTTCAAGAACGCCGAGACCATCGGCGCCTTCGCCGATCTCGAGGCAGATGTCGCGGTGGTCGCCGCCTATGGGCTCATTCTGCCGCAGGCGGCGCTGGACGCGCCGCGTTTCGGCTGCCTCAATCTGCACGGCTCGCTGCTGCCGCGCTGGCGCGGCGCGGCGCCGATCCAGCGCGCGGTGATGGCCGGAGACGCCGAGACCGGCGTGATGGTGATGAAGATGGAGGCCGGGCTCGACACCGGCCCCGTCGCCGCGACGGCGCGCGTCGCCATAGGCGAGGATATGACGACGGGCGAATTGCACGACGCCCTCGCCGCCGCCGGCGCCGAGCTGATGGCCAAATCGCTGCGCGATCTCTCTTTAGGAGGCCTCTCCTTCACGCCACAGGCGGAGGAGGGCGTGACTTACGCGCAGAAGATCGACAAGAGCGAGAGCCGCATCGACTGGCGGCGCCCGGCGCGGGAGATTCACAATCTCGTGCGCGGGCTCTCGCCCTTTCCCGGCGCCTTCTTCGAGAGCGATCTCGGCCATGGCGTCGAGCGCGTGAAAGTGCTGCGCACAAAGCTGGAGACAGGCGCTGGCGCGCCCGGCGCGGCGCTCGACGACAAGGGCCTCATCGCCTGCGGCGAGGGCGCCATTCGGCTGATCGAGGCGCAGCGCAGCGGCAAGGCCCCCATGGCCATTGCGGAATTTCTGCGCGGCCGCCCGCTCGCGCCGGGCATGACGCTGGCGGCGTGACAGTGACGACGATATCCGACACAGGCGCCCCGCCTCCCCCTGACGGGGAGGGTGGGCGCGCGGCATTCCGCTACGCTCTCACCATCGAATATGACGGCTCGCCCTTCGTCGGCTGGCAGCGGCAGGAGAATGGCGTGTCCATCCAGCAGCGGCTGGAGGAGGCGGTCGCCGCGCTCGAGCATGGCGCGCGGCGCGTGCTGCATGGCGCCGGGCGCACCGACGCCGGCGTGCACGCGCTGGGGCAGGTCGGCCATGTCGATCTCTCGCGCGAGTGGCGCGAGGATCGCCTGCGCGATGCGCTCAACGCCCATTTGCGGCCGTCGCCCATCGCCGTGCTGGAGACGCGCCGCGTCGCGCCGACATTCGAGGCGCGCTTCTCCGCCATTCAGCGGCATTATCGCTATGTGATCGACAATCGCCGCGCGCCGCTGACGCTGCAGCTCGGCCGCGCCTGGCATGTGAAGCGCCCGCTGGACGCACAGGCCATGCACGCGGCCGCGCAGGCGCTGGTCGGCCGGCATGATTTCACGACATTCCGCTCGACCGAATGTCAGGCCAACTCGCCGGTGCGGACGCTGGAGCGGCTCGATGTGCGGCGCATAGGCGACGTCATAGAGATCGTCACCTCGGCGCGGTCATTCCTGCACAATCAGGTGCGCTCGCTGGCCGGCTCGCTGGAGCATGTCGGCTCCGGCAGATGGAGCGCCGACGATCTGCGCGCGGCGCTCGAGGCGAAGGACAGGACCCGCTGCGGTCAGGTCGCCCCGCCGCATGGGCTCTATCTCGTCGCCGTCGATTATTGAGGCTGCGACGCCCCCTCCCTCACCCTCCCCCGCTTAGCGGGAGAGGAGATGGCGGGCGTTACGCGAACTCTCGATGAAACGCGGAAACTGCTCCCTCTCCCGCAAAGCGGGGAAGGGTCGGGGAGAGGGCCGCCTCTCCGGCTTACTCTATGCCCGCCTCACGATTGCGCATGTTGATGGCGTTGCGCAGCTGCTCGTTGATCGCGACCGGATCGGTCGGCGAGGGCTTGGCCTGCAGCAGCGCGCCACGCACCAGGGAGGCCTCCTCGGCCGTCAGAACCACCGGGCCGGCCATGAAGGCCGCGTTGGGCAGCGTGTGCAGAATCCTCAAGCGATTGGGATGGTCCTTGACCTCGACGACGCGATCGGCGACCGGCTTGCCGTCCACACAGACATAAGGACCGATGACTTCGACTTTGTGGCCATCGTCGGTATTTCTGATGAAAGTCGTTTGCATTGTCGTCGCCACTCGTGCTGGATTGAACTTCGCGCAAAATGGCAGCAAGTTTCGTGCCGGCTAGACGGCTGGAAACGAATACTCTAGCGGAGCCGCCTGGTCGGCCGAACGAGCGCCGCGACGAGCAGCCCGCCGAGACAAAAAGCCGCCGCGAGCTCGACCAAAAGCATGCCGAATCCGAAGGCGGGCGGCATTTCCCCGCTGTCCGGCGCGGGCGGCGGGGCGTAAAACAGAGACAGAGCCATTCCCGCCGCGCCGATCAGCGCGAGGAAGAGGCAGAAGCCGACAAAGAGCCGCAAGATCGAGCCCAGCTATGACCGAGGAAGGAAAGAAGCGCCGCCAGCCGCCCCCGCCGCCCAAGAAGAACGCCGCGGCGCTGGCCGCCGCGCTGAGGGCCAATCTGCGCCGACGCAAGGCGGCAGCGCAATCGCCGAACGAAGGGGAAAAGGGAGAAACTGCGAAAACCCCGCCCGCGGACTGATCGCACGTCTTCAGGCTTCGGAGCCGCCCTCTTCCTCGCGGCGGAAGGGCAGGCTCGCCTCATAATCGGCGATGGCCTCGTCCACGGCCACTTTCTCGCGCGAGAGAAACTCGACCACCGCGGTCCGCAGCCGCGCGTCGGCGAAATCATGCGCCGAATGGGTGGCGACGGGCCGATAGCCGCGCGCCAGCTTGTGCTCGCCCTGGGCGCCGGCCTCCACGCGCTTATAGCCGTGGCGAATGGCGTATTCGATCGCCTGATAATAGCAGACCTCGAAATGCAGAAAGGGCCGCTCCTCCAGCGCGCCCCAATTGCGGCCGTAAATGGCGTCGTCGCCGAGAAAATTGATCGCCCCGGCGATGTAATGCCCATCGCGCCGCGCCATCACCAGGAGGATGCGGTCCGCCATGGTCTCGCCGATGCGATCGAAGAAATCGCGCGTCAGATAGGGCCGCCCCCATTTGCGCGCGCCCGTGTCCATATAGAAGGCGTAGAATTTCTCCCAATGCGCGGGCTCTATGTCCGCGCCGGTCAGAAGATCGATCGAGACGTCGTCGCCCAGCGCGTCGCGGCGCTCGCGCTTGATCGTCTTGCGCTTGCGCGAGGAGAGCGCGGCGAGGAAATCGTCGAACTCCCGGTAGCCTTCGTTGAAGAAATGAAACTGCTCGCCGGCGCGCGGCGCGAAGCCCTCGGCCGCCAGGGCCCCGACCTCGCCCTCTGTCGCGAAGGTGACATGGATGGAGGAGGCCTCCGCCGCCTGGCGCAACGCGCGCAGAGCATGGATCAGGCCCGGCAGCGCGCCTTCCGGCGCGTCGCGGGCGACGAGCAGCCGCCGCCCCGTCGCCGGGGTGAAGGGAACCGCGACCTGCACCTTGGGATAATAGCGCCCGCCGGCGTTCTCATAGGCCTGAGCCCAGCCGAAATCGAAGACATATTCTCCCATGCTGTGCATCTTCACATAGGAGGGCGCGGCCGCGACGAGGCGTCCCTCGGCGTCTTCCAATATCGTGTAGAGCGGCGTCCAACCGCTGCGTCCGCCGACCGATTTGGAGCGCTCCAGCGCCAGCAGAAAGGCGCTGGAGATAAATGGATTGTGCCGCTCGCCGCCGGCCTCCTCGGCGGTGAGGCCGGGCGGATTGGCGAGCGCGTCCCAGGCCGCTGCGTCGATCTGCTCGAGCGTTGGGATGAAACGGGCCGTCAGACGAGCCGAGGACGTCCTTTGATCTGAGCACATGGCGCCCGCGGTTTTGAAAGAGAGCTGCACACTCTACGCAAAGCGAAAGACGTTCCAATCGGCTTTTTGCTCGCGCGTCGCCGGCACGGTTATTGCTTCAAAATTAGGCGCCTGTGTGCCGACGAGAGGAATGGACGAGGAAACGAATGCCGCTCTACTCCTATGAATGCCAAGATTGCCATGCGGAGTTCGAACTGCTGGTCAGCGCTTCGGACACGCCCGTCTGCCCATCTTGCGGAAGCGAGAAATTGCAGCAGCAGGTCGCCAAAATCTGCGTCGAGATCAAATATCCCGCCATCGCCAAATCCTGGCGCAAGGCGGCCGCCGCCGAGGGCGAGCTGTCCAATTTCAGCAAGAAGGAAATTCAAGCGAAGCCGAAGAGCTGACGCGCCTTCGGCTCTTTCGCTCGGGGCGTCAGCGTCCGGCTGGCGCCTGCAGGCTCCATATCCGCCCGTCGGGATCGCGGATGGTCATTTCCCGCGTTCCCCAATGCGTATCCGCAAAGGGCGAGACGATGTCGATCGACGGGTCGAGGCGAAACGCCTCCTCGTCGGCGACATTCAAGACCAGGCGCGTCTGCGGCGTCTCGCTCTCGGGAATTTCGGCGATGAAGAGATAAGGGCCGGCGCCGTTGCGGAGCTGGCCGGAGTTGTGATCCGTCTCGAACTCCAGCGCGTAGCCGAGAGACTGGAAGAATTTCGCCGCTTTGCCCCAATTGTGGGTGGTCAGGAAAATGGCTTCAACGCCCTTTGTCGTCATCTCGGCTCTCCTCTTTTGGTGAGTGGGCGGCTTGCTCGCGCGCGTCGAGATATTGGCGCAGCGCGGCGGCGACCAAGGCCGAGAGGGATTGCTCCGTCTCTATGGCGTGGTGCTTGACCCGCCGGATCAGCCCGAGCGGCAAATACACGTTGAACTGCTTGACCTCGTCATCCGCCATAATTGCTAGCATACTAACATTCTAGCGAATGTCGAGCCCTGATCGCAGCGCTGGCCGACTTGACGGACGGAGCCGGATGACGGCGCGGCGTGGGCGTGCTAAGCGCGCACATGCTCGAAGGACTTCCCCCCAATGGCGCCAGCCACGGCCTGCGCCTCGTCTGCGACCAAACATCCGCGCGCGCCATCGCCGATCTCGTGGTCGAGACTTTCGACCCGGCCGAGACCGCGGCCACGGCTTTCGAGGAGCCGGATGAAAAAAGCTGGGCCGTCGAGGTCTATTTCGGCGATCCGCCCGACGAAGCGCAGATTCGCGCGCTGATCGAGGCCGCCGCCGGCGCGGAGGCCGCCGCGGCCGCGCAATTTTTCGAGATTTCGCAGAAGGATTGGGTGGGCGCTTCGCTCGAAGGGCTGCGGCCGGTGCGCGCCGGACGCTTCCTGGTCCATGGCTCGCACGATCGCGGCCGCGTCGGCGCGAGCGACATCGGCATTGAGATAGAGGCGGCGCTGGCCTTCGGCACCGGCCACCACGGCACAACGCTCGGCTGCCTGCTGACTCTCGCGGAAATCTGCAAGCAGCGGCGCCCGCAGAATGTGCTGGATGTGGGGACGGGCACCGGCGTGCTCGCCATCGCCGCCGCGCGCCTGCTGCGACAGCCCATCGCCTGCGGCGATATCGATCCTGTGGCGGTGGAGACGGCGGGCGTCAACGCCCGCTTCAACGGCGTCGGCGATCTGGTGCGGCCGGTCATCGCCGTGGGCGTGCGCCATCCTGCGCTCGCGCCGGACCGTTATGACCTGATCTTCGCCAATATTCTCGCCAAGCCACTGCGTCTGCTCGCGCCCAAGATCGTCGCCGTCGCCGCGCCGGGGGCCGAGCTCGTGCTCTCCGGCCTGCTGGCGCGCGATGTGCCGGGCGTGCTCTCCGCCTATCGCGCGCAGGGCTTTTCGCTGGCGAAGCGCCGCGACATAGACGGCTGGGCGACCCTGCTGCTGCGCAGCGGCGGCGCCGCGCCCCGGCCCGATTGGCGCCTGCCCGACGACGAAGACGACGAGGACTGAAGGAACGGCGTCATTTCGGCATGGAGCGTGGATCGCGCGCGCCGTGACGAACGCCGAAGCGGCTGCGATTCGCAAATCGGCGCGCGCCTTGCTACGCGAAGCGCGACGAAAGAGGATGCGACCGCGACCATGGCGCTGACGATCCGCCGGCTCACGACCGCCGACGCCGCCGAGTTCCACGCTCTGCGGCAGGAGGGGTTTCGCCTGCACGAGCGCGAGTTTCGCTTCGCGCCGGAGGATGAGGCGCATCTCACGCTCGAGAATGTCGCGGCGCGGCTGGCGCATGATTTCGTCGTCGGCGCTTTCGAGGGCGAGACGCTGCACGGCGTCGCCGGGCTCGCGGGCTTCGCCGGCGCCAAGACGAAGCACAAGGCGCTGCTCTGGGGCATGTATCTGCGCGAGCGCCACAGAGGCGCCGGCGGCGCCGACGCGCTGATGGCCGCGCTGCTGGAACATGCGCGCGCGACATATGAGATCGTCACGCTGACCGTGATGCGCGACAATGCGAGAGCGCTGCGTTTCTACGAGCGTTGGGGATTTACGATCTATGGCGTCGAGCCGGCGTCCGTGAAGACGGCGCAGGGCGCCTATCTCGATGAAGCGCTGATGGCGTTGCGGCTCGCCTCTAGAGTGTTTTCGAGCGAAGTGGGAACCGGTTCGCGTGAAGAAAACACGACAGACCAAGGAGATCTAGAGTCGCTCCGGTTCAATCTGAACCGGAGCGACTCTAGCGCTATTTGAATTGCATGTTCTTTTCCGAAAACCGCTTCGCACTTTTCGGGAACATGCAGGCGCCGCTATATTGCCGCAGAGCGGGGAAGGGCATAGGTTCGAGACATGTTCGAGAGCAGATTCCAGAGCTTTGCCGACGACGCCTGCGGGCAGGACAGCGCGGAGCGCCTCGCGGCTCTGCGCGCCGAGCTCGCGCGGCTCGAGATCGACGGCTTCATCGCGCCCCGCGCCGATGAGCATCAGAACGAATATGTGCCCAAATCGGCGGAACGCCTCGCCTGGCTCACCGGCTTCACCGGCTCGGCCGGCGTCGTCGTCGTGCTCGCCGACAAAGCCGCGCTATTCGTCGACGGACGCTATACGCTGCAGGCGCCCGAGCAGGTGGACACGAAACGCGTCGCCGTTCTCGACATCGCCAAGACGGCGCCCTCGCGCTGGCTGACCGAGACCGCGAAGCAAGGCGCGCGCATCGGCTATGATCCTTGGGTGCATACGCCCGCGCAGATCGAGCGCTACGCCAAGGCGCTGGAGAGCAAGGGCGTCACGCTGGTTCCGCTCGAGCGCAATCCGATCGACGCTGTTTGGACCGATCGGCCACAGCCGCCGCAAAGCGCCATAACGCTCTATCCGCCGCGGCTCGCGGGCGTCGCCGCCAAGACGAAGATCGCGCGCGTGCGCAAGGCGCTCGGCGAGGCGGATGCGCTGCTCGTCTCCGATCCGCATGCGCTCGCCTGGCTGTTCAATCTGCGCGGCGCCGATGTCGCCTATACGCCGATCGCGCTGGCATTCGCCGTCCTTCCCAAGGAAGGCAAGCCACTGCTCTATGTCGATCCCGCCAAGCTCTCGGCGAAGACGAGAAGCGGCCTCGAAGGCCTCGTCGATATCTATGAGGCGGCGGAGATCGTCGAGGATCTCGCCGACGCCGGCGCGCGCGGACTGACGATCTTGTTCGACGGGGCGACCGCGCCGGCGAAGCTCGTCGAGCTCTTCCGCAACAAGGGCGGCGAGCCCAAGCTCGGCGACGATCCGATCGCGCTGCTCAAAGCGATCAAGAACGACATTGAGCTCGAAGGCGCGCGCGCCGCGCATTTGCGCGACGGCGTGGCGCTGACGCGCTTTCTCGCCTGGTTCGCGGAGACGGCGCCCAAAGGAAAGCTCACGGAAATCTCCGCCGCTCAAGCGCTCGAGACCTTCCGCCGCGAGAGCGGCGAGCTGCGCGATCTCTCCTTCCCCACCATCTCCGCCTTCGGCCCGCACGCCGCCATTCCGCATTATCGCGTGACCGAGGCGAGCGATCTGCGCATCTCGCGCGGCTGCTATCTCGTCGATTCCGGCGCGCAATATCTCGACGGCACCACGGATGTGACGCGCACTATCGGCGTCGGCCGGCCGCCCAAGCAATTGCGCGAGCATTTCACCCGCGTGCTGCAGGGCCATATCGGCGTCGCCCGCGCCGTATTTCCCGTGGGCGTCAGCGGCGCGCAGCTCGACGCTTTCGCGCGCCGCAGCCTGTGGGAGGCGGGGCTCGATTTCGACCATGGCACGGGCCATGGCGTCGGCGCCTATCTCTCCGTCCACGAGGGGCCGCAGCGTATCTCCAAGCTCGGGACGACGCCCTTGCAGCCGGGCATGATCCTCTCCGACGAGCCGGGATATTATCGCGCCGGCGAATATGGCATTCGCCTCGAGAATCTGATCGTCGTCGAGACGCGAGAGATCGAAGGCGCCGAGCGCGAGATGCTCGGCTTCGAGACGCTCACCCTCGCGCCTTTCGATCTCGCCCTCGTCGATCCGAAGCTCTTGAGCGTCGAGGAGACGCGCTGGCTCAACGCCTATCACGCGCGCGTGCGCGCGGAATTGTCGCCGCATCTCGACGCCAAGACGCGCAAATGGCTCGCGCAGGCGACGCGCAAGCTCTGACGCGAAGGTCGCGCTGCGCGCTCACCCTCCCCTTTAGGGGGAGGGTCGGCCGGCGATAGCCGGACGGGGTGGGGTTCACCGGCAAAGACTAGCGCTCGCCTGCGGCGCGGCGTCGCCTCCCGTTTCCTTCCGACTTCGCCGGGTGTATGGAGTTCGGCCTTCGCCGCCGCCAGCGCGGCCCCGCCGAGCCAGGTCCACCCATGTCCGAGTCCGGCGAACCGCCGAACAATCACAAGCATCTCGCCTTTCTCTCCTCCGGCACGCCGGAGGCCGATGAGGCGCGGGCGCGGCTCGTCGCCAAATATGGCGAGGTTCCGCCGGAGGAGGCCGATTGCATCGTCGCGCTCGGCGGCGACGGCTTGATGCTGCGCACGCTGCATCGCTTCATGGGCGCCGGCAAGCCGATCTACGGCATGAACCGCGGCTCGGTCGGCTTTCTGATGAATGAATATCGCGAGAGCGGGCTGCGCAAGCGCATCGCGGAAGCCAAGCCCTCGATCATCCATCCGCTGCTGATGCGCGCCACCAACACGCATGGCGACGAATTCGCCGCCCATGCGATCAACGAGGTCTCGCTGCTGCGCCAGAGCTCGCAGATCGCCAAGCTGCGCATATTGGTGAATGGCAAGGAGCGCCTGCCGGAGCTCATCACCGACGGCGTGCTGGTGGCGACGCCGGCCGGCTCCACCGCCTACAACCTTTCCGCCAACGGTCCCATATTGCCGCTGGACGCGCCTTTGATGGCGCTGACGCCGATCTCCGCCTTTCGCCCGCGGCGCTGGCGCGGCGCGCTGCTGCCGGACGCCGCCAAGGTGCGGCTCGAGGTGCTGGAGGCGGAGAAGCGCCCGGTCTCCGTCGTCGCCGATCACGACGAATTCCGCGACGCGCTGCAGGTCGACATCGAGATGGATCACGGCGCCGATCTCATCCTCCTGCACGACGCCGGCCATTCTCTGGAAGAGAGAATATTGCGCGAGCAGTTCGGCTATTGAGCGCGCTTTCGTCCAGCGCCGGCTCTATCGCCGCCGCCGCGTGGTCGTCGCTCCCGCTATCGTCCTCGCGCGCCCGGCCTGCGTCGCCGGCGCGACGGAAGCGCTGGCGCTGAGCCAAAAGCGCAGCTCGGGCGAGGTCGGCGCGCCGTTCACGAAATAGCGATCCTGCCAATCGGGCGTCGGATCGAGCGGACGGCCGAACTTGTCCTTCTCGCGATGCAACCAATAGCGCCACGCATAATGATCGTAGATGTCGAGCACATGGCAGGCATAGGCCTCGGCGAGACCGCGATGTCCCTGAACGACAAGGAAATTCTCATCATTGTTGTGGGAGGCGCGATTGCCGAGATTATGTGAGCCGGTCACGACGACGCAATCATCGTCGAAAGGATCGATGACGACGATCTTGTCGTGAATGATCGCATGGCCCGCCTTGGCCAGCTCGGCTTCCCATTGTCCGAAGGCGTCGTCCGCGCCCACATGGCCCGCTGGAATCGCGCGATAATCGATCGGGTCCTTTTGCGCGCCATGGCCGGTTTTCTCGCCGATGACCGCGACCTCGCCATCGGGCGCGTCGGCGTCGCGCTCGCCTTTCAGCGCCGCGGCGAAATTGCTGGCGCGCTGCGGGCTGGTCAGCGCGCCGCGCACGAAGAGCTTCGGATCGGCGCGCAGCGCCTCGCCGGCGACATCGAGAATGGAGACATTGCCGGGATCGAAAGCGAGAAACAATATCGCATGCTTCGCCTTGCGCATGAGATCGAAGACGAATTCCATATCGTCTGCTTTTTCGTGGCTATGCGCGCTCCAGAGCGTCTTCGTGCTCGGCGAGAAGAGCACATGCGCCTTCGCCCCGCCGTCGAGGACGACGGGCGCGGTCATGGCCTGCTCGTTCTGCGCTCTCACAAAGCCGCGAAAGGCCGGGCTCTGGAACTTTCCGCTGCGCGCGGCGTCGCCCGTGTCCTTCTCGAGCTGGTCCCAATAGGCTTGGTAGAGCGCCGCGACATCGGCATTCTCGACAATGAGCGCATTATTGGTCTGCGCGGCGAGCGCATTCATCGTCCAATTGGTGGAGCCGGTGAGAACCGCAGCGGGATGTCCGCCCTCCTTCAGCAGCAGGAATTTATTGTGCGGAATATGCTGGTCGGGAAGGATGCGGTCGATGACGGCCACGCCGGCTTTCTTCAGCGCGGCGCGATCGGCGGCGTCCTTGTCCTCGTTCACCTCCTTGGCCGCGCCTTTTCCGACCGTCTCGCGCTCATTGCCGAGAATGATCGCGCGCTTCGCCGGATCGCCGTGGTCGACGGCGCCGAGCCGCGCCTCCAATCCCTTGGGATCGCTGAGCTCGTAGAGCGCGCCGCGAATCTCGCCGCCGTCGCGATCGGCGCGATCGAGCAGCGAGACGAGGCCCTCCGGCAATTGGCCGGCGAGCGTCCGCCGCAGGCTGTCGTTCGGATCGGCGAGATGACGCATGAGCCGATCGACGCTCGGCGTTCCGAGCGCCTTGGTCACCGCCTGCGTGGCGACGATGCCGCGATTGAAATAGACCTCGAACGAGCCGCGCTCGGGCGTCAGAACGATGGCGTTGGTGACGAGCGGATCGACGCCCGCGAGCGGGGTCAAATGGCCGGGCGCGCCGCCCAGCGCGACGATCTCATAGCGATAGAGAACGCCGCGCTCGGCGCCGAGATCCTTCCACCAGAATTTCTGCACCGGCGCTTGCTCGGTCGTCTGATGCTCGACGACGGGCGCCTTCTCGAAGCGCGCCATCGCTGGGAGCGGCGCCTTGCTATTGGCGTGGACGTCGACGCGATAGACGGCGAAGCCGAGGCAGCCGTCGAGCTTGTGATCGAAGGTCCAAGCCACGACGGCAATGTCATTATTGGAAAAGGCGAGCGCTTTCATGAAATCGGCCTCGTTCAGAAATTATCGAACGGCCTATTCGAAGCGCCTACGGTGACTGTATCGTGACTATCGCCCCCTCACGCCGCGACGAGCAGCTGCGCCTCCAGCGCCGCCATGTCGACGAGCGGCGGCGTCGTCAGAGCGGCGGCCGCCTCGCGCGCGTCCTCGCGCAGCGCCTCGGCCTCGAAACGGCGCAGCAGCGCCATCAGCCGATCCAGCTCGCCGGAATTGACGTGATCACAAGATGTCAGCACGCGCTGCACCATCGCCAGCGACAGACGCGCGCCGGAAGGAGCGCCCGCGTAACCAAAGGCGCGCTGCGCCTCCAACGCGGCGCGATAGGCCGGCAGGAGATTGGCCGGCATTCCCGCGCGCGCATAGAGCGCCGCGAAGCCGGCGCCGTCGTAATCCCGCGTCAGGCCGGCGACCTTCTCCTCGTCCACGCCGGACAATTCGGCGAGCGTCGCCTCGAACAGCGCGCGATTGCCGGAGAGCAACGCGCGCAGAGCGAGGCTCGGCGTCAGCCGCGCCTTGCGGCGCAAATGGCCGACCAGCATGCGCACGCCTCTGCGGCCCTCGCCATCGGCCGCCGTGGCGGCGATGACGACATTGGCCTTGTCGCGCGCCTCCTGCATGATGCGGCGGGTGCGCTCGGGCGACAGCCAATCGCGATCGAGCACGAAGGAGGCGAGGCTCTCCGCCGTCGCCTCGACGAGATCGACGCGCACCGCCGGCGGCAGGAACGGCCGGCCGAGCAGCGCCTCGCGCAGCTGCGCGTCATCGCCGAAACGCTCGATCATGCGGCGCATGGCGAAGGCGGGCAGCTCGGCGCCGGGATTGACCGCGAGCGAGATCAACGCCTCGCAGGCGCCGATCTCGGCGATGGCCGAGGCGAGGCCGGTGGGCACATGGGCGCGCAGCGCAATGGCGCTCTGCGAGAAGACGTCGCCGATCGCGGCGCAATCAATGAGCTCGCTCTCCGTCAGCAGCGGCGAGCGCGACAGCACCATGGCGGCGATGTCCGATTGATCATTGGCGAGCGCCGAAATGATGGAATGCGGGGCGTTGGGCGCGCTGGCGAAGGCCTTGGCCAGCGCCCGGCGCACCAGCGGCGAGGGATCGTCCAGCAGAGCGGCGAGCGCCGTCTCCGCCTCGCGCTTCATCGCGGCGTCGAGATCGCTCACCAGATAGGCGCGCGCCAGGGCGGCAGCGCCTTCCACTCGGAGGGCCGTCGGCGCGGTTTGCGCCCATTGCAGAAAATTTCTCACGATCATCGGCGCTCTGGGCTCCGCCCTAGAGTCTTTTCATGTTCCATGGAAAGACCCTCTGCTTTTGTTCTGACGCGCTTCCAACGCCGAGCCGGCGTCCGCTTCGGCCGGAAACGCGCTAGGTGCTCGACCGGACTTGACGCGATCCTGGGTAGAATCGCGACTTATGGTAAATGCCCGCTTAAGATCACGGCGGCGGATGACGGAAGCAGCGAAGATGCGATCATTTCTTCTCGTTCCGGCGCGCGAGGAGGCCTTTTCCGCCGCGCTCGCCAGCGGCGCGGATGCTCTGGCGCTCGATCTCGGCGATCCGGCGGGCCCTGCCCGTGAGTCGATCCGGCGGCGGGCGGCCGCGCTCATCGCGCATCCGCGCCCGCCGGGACTGCGCCTCTATGCGCTGATCGCGCCGCTCGGCGCCGCCACAGACGCCGATCTCGCGGCGCTCGTCGCGGCGGGCGTGGACGGCGTTTTTCTGCCGCAGGCCTGCGGCGGGGCGAGCGTGCAGCATATTTCCGCCAAGCTCGCCGTGGCGGAGGCCGAAAGCGGCCGCGCCGACGGCGCCACGCGCGTCATCGCTTTGGCGACGCAGACGCCCGCTGCCATATTCGCGCTTTCGACCTATGGCGGCGCCTCCCCCCGGCTGGAGGCGCTGGCCTATGACGCCGAGCCCCTGCGCCGCGCCCTCGGCGCCGCGCCGGACGGCGGAGCGGAGCCCCTGGCCACCGCCCGATCTCTGCTTCTGCTCGGCGCCGCGGCGGCCGGCGTCGCGGCGATCGACGCGCCTTTCGCCGATCTCGCCGACGCAGCCGGCCTCGCCGCCGAATGCCGCGCCGCCCGGCGGAACGGGTTCGCCGGCAAGCTGGCGCTGGACCCCACACAAATCCCACCGATAAACCAGACTTTCGCCGCGGACGCGCCTGCGCTATAGAAGGCGGCGCCCGAACGTTCATCACGAGTTCATGAAGGTGAAATCAATCTGAGCCAATTCGGAAAGGGCGGGAGCCGGCTTTTCAGCAAATCCTGCTTTTTTCATCAGAGCCCGGGCATTCTCCGTCGCCGCGGCGACGCGCGCCTGCCCGGACGTTCCCGCGTGAGGCGAGCCGCCATCGCGCGACGCCGCCCGCCGGCGCCGCCAGAGCGCTCACGATAAGTCGAGACAGGTTCGAAAATGTCGATCAGCGACCGCCCGCTCGGCGCATTGACCGCCGAGGACACCCCGCTCGCGCTCATCGAGACGCGTCGGGCGCTCGCCGGACCCGATTCCGCCCATGTCCATCTCTGGACGCATCGCGACGCCTTGCTCGCCTTTGCGGCCATCGCGCTCTTCATGGCGCTGGCCGCCGGCCTCTGGGCGGCGAGCGGCGCGGTGGTCCCCTGGGACTCGAAGAACCATTTCTATCCCATGTTCCGCTTTCTCGGCGAGGCGCTGCGCCGGGGCGACGTTCCGCTCTGGAATCCCTATCATTTCGCTGGACATCCCGCCGTCGCCGATCCGCAATCGCTGATCTTCGCGCCGACCTTCTTCCTCCTCGCGCTGCTGCGTCCCGCCGCGACGATGCAGGAGTTCGATCTCTTCGTGCTGGCGCATCTGCTGATGGGCGGCGCCGGAATATTGGCGCTCTGCGCGCGGCGCGGCTTCATCCCCTCCGCCTCGGCGCTGGCGGGAATGATCTTCATGCTGGGCGGGGTCGCCGCCTCGCGGCTCCAGCATACGGGGATGATCATCTCCTACAGCTTCTTCCCGCTCGCGCTACTGATGCTGGAAGTCATGCTGGAGCGCCCGCGCCTGCTCAATGGCGTCGGCTTCGGGATTCTCGCCAGCCTGATGGCGCTGGGGCGCGATCAGGTCGCCTATCTCTTCTGCCTGGTGCTGATCGCCCGCCTGCTCTACGCCGCCGCGGTCTCCCGTCGGCCGCTGGACTATCTGCTCGGCCGCTGGCCGGCGCTGCTGGCCGCGGGCGCGACGGGCGGCGCCATTCTCGCCGTCCCCGTGCTGCTGACGCTGCAATTTCTGGCGGCCTCCAATCGGCCGGGCATCGCCTTCGGCGTCGCGGCGGCGGGCTCGCTGGCGCCCGTCAATCTCGCCACTCTGCTCGCGCCCGACATCTTCGGCTCGCTGGACAAGAGCTATGATTATTGGGGTCCGGGCTATGACACGATGGCCGCGCCGGACTGGACCGATCGCGCGATCGACTATCTCTTCATCGGCGCCGCGCCCGTCGTTCTCGGCTTCTGGCACGGGCTCGCGGGCGGACGCATCTTCGCCAAGGAGATGCGCTTTTTCCATTACATGCTCGCCGCCGCGCTGATCTACACGCTCGGCCGCTGGACGCCCGTCTTCTCCGCCGTCTATGATTTCTTCCCCGGCGTGTCGCTCTATCGCCGACCGGCGGACGCGGCCTTTCTGCTCAACGCCGGCTTCGCGCTCAGCGCCGCCTATCTTCTGCATCGCTATGTCGCCCATGGTGCGCCGCGGCCCTTTCAGAAAATGCCGCCCGCTCTCGCCCATGGGCTTTCCGCCACGGCGGTCGGCGTCACGCTCGCGCTGATCCTCGGCGGGCTGGCCTTCTCCTTCTCCCATGGCCATGGCCTCGAATCTCTGGGCGCCGTGGCGGCGTCTCTGGGCGCCGCCGGCGCCGTGGCGGCGGCTCTGCGGCTCGGCGACAAATTCGACAAGCGCGGCCTCGTCGCCATTGTTCTCGTCGCCGCCACCGGGGGCGAGCTGCTGTGGCGCAACGCCGCCGATCCGCTGAACGCCGAGCCGGCGACGCGCTATTCCGTTCTCAACGAGGCCTCGCCCGCCGAGCGCGGCGCCATTGCCGCGCTGCGCAAGGATATTTCCGAGCGCGCAGCCAAGGGCGAGCGCCCGCGCGTGGAAATTCTCGGCCTGCCGGGCGGCTGGCAGAACGCCTCGATGATTCTCGGGCTCGAGGACACGCTCGGCTACAATCCGCTGCGCATCGCCGATTATGAGCGCGCCGTCGGGCCGGGCGACAACGCCGTCGATCCCAATCTGCGGCATTATCCCGGCACGTTCCGCGGCTATAGATGCAAGCTGGCGCGGCTGCTCGGCCTCGATTATCTGGTGCTCGGCCGCCCGCTGGCGCGCATGCCGCGCCATATGCCGCGCCCCAACGCGCTGCCGATCTTCGTCTCCGACCAGATCTACGTCTACAAGCTCGGCCGCGCCGCGCCGCGCGCCTATGTCGCGACCCATGTCGCCGGCGTCGATTCGGACGCCGCCATCGCCGACGACGATATTCCCGATTTCGACGGCGCCCGCGAGGCGCTGGTCGATCAGACGGATCTCCCCAAGCTCGGCCCCGCCCTCGCCGATCCGGCGACGGCCGGCGGGCCGGAGGGAAAAGCGACCATCGTCTCCTATGAGAACGAGCGCATTCTCATCGACGTCGAATCGGACAAGGACGGATTGCTCGTCCTCCACGATCTCTATTATCCGGGCTGGGAGGCGCGCATCGACGGCGCGCCGGCGCCGATCGTGAAGGCGAATATTCTGTTCCGCGGCGTGCCGACGGCGAAGGGACGCCATCGGGTCGAATTCCTATTTCGGCCGTTTTCGCTCGCCAATCTCGCCTCCGCCGCCTCCACCCTGCTCGCTCATCGAGAGGAGTGACAGGGCGGACGGCGGGCCTCACAATAGGCCGTCGAATCCGGGCGTCTCGCCCTCTCCAATTTGCGGCGCATGAAGCTTCTCATCCTCCACACATCGCGGCTGCTGCTCGCCTCGACCCTGCTGGCGGCGGGCGCCGGCGACGCCGCCGCCCAGACCGCCGCCCCGCCCGCCCAGCAGAAGGGCCGCTCGGCCAAGCCGGCCGCGCCAGCGGAAGAGGAGAAGCCCGTCGTCGGCGCGACATTGCGGCTCTCCGCCGCGCTGACGCAGAGCGATTCCGCCGTGCTGCATAGCGGTCTGGTCTGGCGGATTTTCGATGACGCCACGCAGCCGGACGGCTCCCGCAAGCTGGTCGCGGAATCACGCGAGGCGAGCTTTTCAGCGCAATTGCCGGACGGCGCCTATATCGTCCATGTCGCCTTCGGCCTCGCCGGGGCGACGCGCCGCGTCGTCATGGAGGGGCGCAATGTCAGCGAGAGGTTGACGCTCAACGCCGGCGGGCTGAAGCTCATCGACACTCTGGGCGACAATCAGCTGCCGGCGCAGCGGCTCGCCATCTCCATCTATGTGCCGGAAAAAGGAAATTCCGAGGCCAAGCTGGTGCTCGCCAACGCCCGCTCCGGCGAGGTTCTGTGCCTGCCGGAGGGCGCCTATCACATCGTCTCGACGCTTTTGGATGTGAGCCAGGGGTCGCAGGGCGACAACAACACGACCAATTCCGTCGTCACCGCCGATTTGCGCGTGCCCGCCGGCAAGGTCACGGAGGCGACGCTGCGCCATCGCGCCGCGACCATGACGCTGAAGCTGGTGAAGGCGCCGGGCGGCGAGGCGCTGGCCAACACCTCCTTCTCCGTGCTGACGCCGGGCGGCGACGTGATCCGCGAATTGATCGGCGCCTTTCCGTCGCTGGCGCTGGCGGAGGGCGAATATGTCGCCATCGCCCGCCGCGAGGGCAAGACGTTTCAGACGACGTTCAAAGTGACCTCGACGCAGGATCGCGACGTCGAAATCCTCGCGCAATGACGGACAAAAAAACGGACCCGCGTCGCCGCGGGTCCGTCTCCAGAAGGATGAAGTCGAAAGAGTTCGACGGCCTTACTTGAAGGTCGCCGAGCTGAAGTCGATCGACAGCGAGGCGACGAAGCGCGCGCCGCACCAGCTCGACGAGCTCTGGCCGGTGATGGTGTTCACCGAAGCCACGAAATTGCCCGCCGGATCGGAGGTGTTCAGGAAGCAGCCCGCGCGGGTCAGATTGGAGTCGTAGTAGCGCAGGTCGAGCGTGACGACGTTCCAATTATAGGAAGCGCCGACGTTCCAGGTGTTGTAGCTGGCGAATTTGAAGCCCTTGGTGCCGAGAATGCCGGTCGCGAGGAAGGCATAGTCGGGATCGATATAGCTTCCGCCATAGGCCGGGCTGGAATTGCCGATGTAGTAATGGCCGAAGGCGCCCGAGAGCGACAGTCCCGAGTAATCGGTGTTGGCGAAGGGCGTGACCTTGGCGTTGATCTCGGAATACAGCGCGTGGGCGCTATAGTTGTTCCAGTTCGGATCGTAAGCGACCTGGCCGCCCAGAGTCACATAGTCGTTCACCGTCCAGCTCGGCTTGAAGTAGATCTCGACATAGCTCGGGTCGAAAGCCGTGGTGGGGAGCGCGGTGTAGGAGTTCTTGAAGGTCGTGACCGGCAGCGCGCCGCCGATGAACCATTGCTGATGGTTGCTCGGATAGGCGTAGTAGATCGCGCCGAAGTCCAGCGTCAGCGGACCCCAGACGGGGCGGATGCCGGCGGTGATGTCGATCTCGGCGAGCGGGCTCGTGGGCAGCGTCACATTGGTGGCGGCGAGGCCCGTGTAGAACCAGCCGTAGCGCAGCTCCTCATAGACGCTGCCGGCCGGACGATGGGCGCTGTTGGAAATGCCGCGGACGATGTAGTCCGACATGAATTTCGCGCCATAGGCGTAATCGAAGCCGGCGTCGAGGACGTCGAAGTTCGGCTCGGGCAGAGCGACGAGCGGCTTGGCCTCCTCGTGCTTCATATCTTTCATTTCTTCGGCGGCATAGGCGGCGGGCGCGAAGAGCGCGAGCACGGCGACGCCGGCAAACAGTGCGGATTTCATAATCTTAGGCTCCCCGATACTGGAATCATCCTCGTCGCGATTTTTGCGACAAAGCTCCTAGGCACTCAAGCGGAACAGGGAAGCAATTGCCTACGTCTCGAGCAAATTTGGGCTTCGGGCACGTTTTTCGATTCAAGAGTGGCTAAAATGTCACAATGAAGTATGGAATACGACAAATTTTGTCGATTTTGAACAGAAAAGGGCGCGGCGGCGCCGGCCGTGACGCGGCCCTGACAAAAACGGACACGGATTACAGGTTGCCAGATACCGGCTACGCAGTGATGGCCGTCCCCGGCGCCTAATTTTGCGGCGCCAGGGCGGGATACGTCACTCGAAACGGCCCGCCGCATGGCCGAGCATGGTGTAGACCTTGCCGGCGTCGGAGGTGAGATAGCCGCGCGTCAGCGCGCCGTCGCGATCATTGCGGCTGGTGTCGGCGACGAGCCGCTCGAACTCCTGCACATAATGATCGACGGTGGCGTGGAAATCGGGATCGACGCGGTAGCGGCGACGAATCTCCTCGAAGGTCTGATGACCCTGTGCGGTGTAGAGCCTGCGCGTGAACAGGCCCTTCTCGCCGCGCTGGAAGCGGTCCCAGAACTCGCCCACCGCCGCGTGATCGACCATGCGGGCGATGTCGAGGGTGAGATTGTCCAGCGCGCCCGCTGCCTTGGCCCGGCCGGCCGCCGTATTGGCGCGCGGCGGCGCGGCCGCGGGAGCCTCGTCGCGGGAGGCGCGCGCCAATAGATCGGTCAGCCAGCCATCCTCGGTCGCCGAGGCGACGGGCCGCGCCGGAGGAGCCGGCTGCGGCGGGGGCGGCGGCTGGATCGCCCGCGCGGCGCGTTGCGGCTCCTCGCGCGGGGCGCGGGGGGCCCAGCTCGGCTCTTGCGCGCGCGGGGCGGGAGGAGCGACCGGCGGCGGAGGGGGCGGCGGAGCCGCCGGGGCGGGCGCGGGCTGCGGCTGGGCCTCGAAGCCGCGACGCGCGGGAGCGGCCGAGACCGCCGCCGGAACCGGCTCCGCTATGTCATAGGCCCGGCCCGAGCGCGCGACGATGTCGGTCAGCTCGTTGAGCGCCTTCACCTGCTCGCCGACGACCCGGCGCAGCGCGGCGGCCTGCTCGGCCGTCTCGCGCGGCAATTCCTGAGCGCCGCGACGCAGCTCGGCGCGGGTCTGCTCCAGCTCGGTCTGAATCTCCGCCGACATGCCGCGAATCTCATTCGCGGCGGCGGCGAATTTCTCCGTCGCCCGGCCGAATATCTCGGCCATCTCGTCATTGGCCTGATCATAGGCCGCGCGCAGCGCCGCGGCGGTCTCCTCCCGCTCGCGCGAGGCGGCGTCGCGCACGGCGGAAAAGCGCTCGTCGACCAGCTCCGCCGTCTCCTGCGTCGATTGGGCGATGAAGCCGCCAACATCGCGCGCGCGCTCCTCGACCCGGCGGAAGTTCTCCTCGACGAGGCCGGAGAAATTGGCGACCGTGTCCTCGAAATCCCGGCGCTTGTCCTCGACCAGCAGCACGAGATTTTCCAGCGAGCGGCGGCGCGCGTCGAGCGCCGCGTCCAGCTCGGATTGGCTCTGCGCCAGCCGCTCGGCGCTCTGCGTCAGGCTCTGCTGATGCGTCTCCATCGCGCCGACCACGGAGCCCGCGTCGCGCATCACGCCGCTCGAGACCTCGCCCACTGTCGCGATATGTTGCGCGACCGTCTCGATCGCGCCCTGGAACTCGCGCAGCTTGCCGCCGAGCTCCTTGTCGAGATTGGCGAGATTGCCGCCCGCCGCCGAGATGATGGTCTGCAGCGAGGAATTGGTCTCGCCCAGCCGGTCGAGCACCTCGGGCAGCTCGGCGCGAAGCTTCTCATTGACGTCGAGCAGCGCGCGCACGGAGCCCTCGGCGCCGTCGGTGAGCGCTTTCTTCAGCTCCTCCGCCGATTGGTCGATCGCCGCCGCCAGCTCGACGCGCTTCTCGCCGAGATGCTGCACGATGGTGGAGCCGCGACTCTCGATCGCGTGAGCGACCAGCTCGCCGACATTGGCGAGCTCGCGCGTCACCTCGCCGCCGCGATCGCCGAGCGTCGTCTGGATCTGCGTGAGGCGCTGCTCCAGCGTCGAGCTGATCTCGCCGACGCGCTCGGTGAGCGCCTGGCCGAGATCGCCGGTGCGGGCGTGCAGAGTGGTGTCGAGATCGCGCCGCGCCGAGGCGAGCGTCGCGTTGATCTCCTCGATGCGGGCGTTGATGGTCTCGACGACGACGCGGCTGCGCTCGCCGATCTCGCCGGAGACCGCGTCCAGACGGCCGACGACATTGTTCTCGAAGACGCCGATGCGTCCGTCCAGCGTGCCGGCGATCTCCTCCGCGCGGCCGCCGAGCGTGGCGTTGATCTCCTCCGCCTTGGAGGAGAGCGTCTCGGTGAGCTGGGTCGAGCGGGCGAGCAGCACCGCATCGATATCCTTGACCTTCTCATCCAACGAGCGAATGACCTCGCGGCCGCCCTCGCCCATGGCGCGCGCCACCTCCACCGCATGGCGGGCGAGCGTGTCCTGAAAGGCCTTGCCGGCCGAATCGAGCCCGGAATCGACGCGCCCGACCAGCGCGTCTATGCGGTCCGCCGCCTGACGCGTGCGCGCGTTGGAGACGGTCTCGAAGCTCTCGATCTTCGACGACATGACCGCGGCGATCTCCTCGGCGCGGGCGCCGAGCAATTCGACCAGCGCGGTGCCGTCGCCGGAAATCGTCTTGTCTATGGCCGCCAGCCGCTGGCCGACATCCTCCGACAGGCGCTGCGACTGATCGCCGATGCGCGCGGCGATCTCGTCGGCGCGCTCCGCCAGACGATCGGCCAGCGCCCCGCCCTGCTGGACGATGGCCGCGTCCACCGCCGCCAGACGCTCGGCCAAGGTCGCCGCGAGCTGCTGCGAATGCTCGCCGATCTGCGCCGCGATCTGGCCGCCCTGATGGCGCAGGCGCTCGTCGAAAGCGACCAGCTGCTGCTCCACCCCGCGCGTGACCCCCTCGCCGCTCGCCGCCAGCGCCGCGACCAGCGCGCCGCCGCGATCGACGATCGACGTGTCCACCGCCGAAAGCCCCTCGGCCAGCGCCGAGGCGAGCTGCTGCGAGCGTTCGCCGATCTGCGCGGCGAGCTCGCCGCCCTGATGGCGCAAGCGCTCGTCGAATGCGGCGAGCTGCTGCTCGACGCCGCGCGCCACGCCGTCGCCGCTCGCCGCCAGAGCCGCGACCAGCGCGCCGCCCTGGTCGATGATCGTCGTATCGACCGCCGCGAGCCGCTCGGCGAGCGCCGCCGCCAGCTGCTCGGAATGCTCGCCGATCTGCGCCGCCATGAGATTGCTGCGATTGCGCAGCGCCTCGTCGAAGGCCGCGAGCTGCTCGCCGACGTCGCGGGTGAAGCCCTCGCCATTGGCGGCGATGGCCGCCACCAGAGCGGCGCCCTCGTTGACGATGGCGGAGTCGACGGCGGTCAGACGCTGGGTGAGCTCGGCCGCGAGCTGCTCGGAATGCTCGCCGAGCCTCGCGCCGAGCTCGTCGCCGCGATTGCGCAACGCCTCGTCGAAAGCCGCGAGCTGATCGCCGATGTCGCGGGTGAAGCCTTCGCCATTGGCGGCGATGGCCGCCACCAGCGCCGCGCCTTCGTTGACGATGGTCGAATCGACCGCCGCCAGACGCTCGGAGAGCTCGGCCGAAAGCCGCTGCGAATGCTCGCCGATCTGCGCGCTGAGCTCGCCGCCGCGATTGCGCAGCGCCTCGTCGAAAGCGGCGAGCTGATCGCCGATCTCGCGCGTGAAGCCTTCGCCATTGGCGGCGATGGCGGAAACCAGCGCGGAGCCTTCCTCGACAATGGCCGAGTCGACCGCGGTGAGCCGCTCGGTGAGCTCGGCCGCGAGCTGCTGCGTATGCTCGTCGATCTGCGCCGCGAGACGCGCGGAATGGCCGCGCAATGTCTCGTCGAGAGAGGCGAGGCGCTCGGCGACGTCGCGCGCCAGGCCTTCGCCGCTCGCCGTCAGCGCATTGGCCAGCGCGCCGCCCTGATCGAGCGCCATGGCCTCGAAAGCGGCGATGCGGCCGGCGAGCGCTTCCTCGATGCGCTCACCCTGCGTGGCGATGGCGAGCGCCGCCTCGCTGGCCGTGACCGCGAAACGCTCCTGCAGCGAGGCGGACTGCTCGGCGAGGGTCGCGGCGACATCGGCGACGCTCGCGGCGAGGCCCGCCTCGAGCGCGGCCCCGCCGACCGTGAAGGCCTGCTCGGCGCGGCTCTGCGTCTCCTCGAGCGTGCGGGAGACTTGCGCGGTCGCCTCCTCCAGCGCGTCCAGCCGATTGACCAGCACGCCGTCGACCCATTCCGCCTGCTCGGTGACGCGGGCGACGACGTCGCCGCTCTGCCGCACGACCTGCTCCTCGAAAGCGGTGAGCCGCTCGGAGAGCACGGAGGCGATGCGATCGGAATGCTCGGTGACGCGCGTCGCCACCTCGTCGCCATGGCGCACCACCGTCTCCTCGAAGGCCGCGAGGCCTTGGGAGAGATAGGCGCCGATCTCGTCGCCGCGCTCGACCAGGCGCAGCACGGTGTCGTCGCTGCGGCCGGCGATGCGCTCCTCGAAGGAGGCGATCCCTTCGGCGATGGCCTGGCCGACGCGCTCGCCCTGCTGCAGGAAGCGCGATGCGGTTTCCTCGCTCTGCTGCACGACCGCCTCGCGGAAGGCCTCGAGCCCGCCGGCGACGGCGGATGTCGCGCGCTCGCTCTGCTCCTCGAGGCTGGACAGCGTCGCCTCATGCTGCTGCGAGAGCCGATCCTCGAAAGCGGCGATGCCTTCCGCCACGGCGAGGCCGAGCGCGTCGCCATGAGCGGTGAGCCGCGCCGCGGCCTCCTCGCTCTGGCCGAGCACGCGCGTCTCGAATTTGGCGAGGCCTTCGGTGACGATGCCGCTGATCGTGTCGCCATGGGAGACGAGGCGCTGGGCCACATCCTCGCCATGGCCGAGAATGCGCGCCTCGAAGGCCGCGAGGCCCTCGGCGACCGCGACCCCGATCGCGTCGCCATGGGAGACCAGACGTTCGGCCGCCTGCTCGCTCTGGCCGAGGACCCGCTCCTCGAAGACGGCGAGGCTGCCGGAAACCGTGGAGCCGATCTGCTCCGCATGGGCGATGAGACGTTCCGTCGCCTCGGCGCTGTGGCCGGTCACGCGCTCCTCGAAGGCCGCGAGGCCTTCCGAGACCGCGGCTCCGATCGCGTCGCCCTGCGCGACGAGACGATCGGCGACCACCTCGCTGTGGCCGAGCACGCGCGCCTCGAAAGCGGCGACGCCCTCCGACACGGAGAGGCCGATGCGCGCGCCTTCCTCGATGAGGCGCTCGGCGGCCGCGGCGCCCTGGCCGGCGACACGCTCCTCGAAAGCGGCGAGCCCTTCATTGACGGCCGCGCCGACCGCATCGGCGTGCGCCGCGAGCCGCGCCGCGACATCCTCGCTCTGGCCGGCGACCCGCTCCTCGAAGGCCGCGAGGCCCTCGGTGACGGCGGCGCCGATCGCGTCGCCATGCGACACGAGACGATTGGCGACATCCTCGCTATGGCCGATGACGCGTTCCTCGAAGGCGGAGAGGCCTTCCGCCACCGCCGAGCCGATGACCTCGCCATGAGTGACGAGACGCGTCGTCACCTCGTCGCTCTGACCGGCGACGCGTTCCTCGAAAGCCGCGAGGCTGGCCGCCAACGCCGCGCCGATGGCGTCGCCTTGCGTCGAAAGACGCACGGCCGCCTCCTCGCTGCGGCCGGCGACGCGCTCCTCGAAAGCGGCGAGGCCTTCCGCAACGGCGGAGCCGATCGCGTCGCCATGGGTGACGAGACGCGTCGCCACGTCCTCGCTGTGGCCGAGAACGCGCTCCTCGAAAGCCGCGAGACCTTCCGCAACGGCGGAGCCGATCGTGTCGCCATGGAGGACGAGACGCGCCGCCACTTCCTCGCTGTGGCCGGTGACGCGCTCCTCGAAAGCCGCGAGGCCCGCGGCGACCGCCGAGCCGATGGTCTCGCCCTGAGCCGAGAGCCGCTCCGCCGCCGCCTCGCTGCGGCCCGCGACGCGCTCCTCGAAAGAGGCGAGGCCGGCGGCCACGGC
Source organism: Methylosinus sp. DMC45 (assembly GCF_056313885.1). Taxonomy (NCBI): domain Bacteria; kingdom Pseudomonadati; phylum Pseudomonadota; class Alphaproteobacteria; order Hyphomicrobiales; family Methylocystaceae; genus Methylosinus; species Methylosinus sp. DMC45. Next base: position 332,017 of record NZ_JBQUZK010000003.1, on the reverse strand, counting down.
CGAACCGATCTCGTCGCCCTGCATCAGCAGGCGGATCGCCACCTCGTCGCTACGACCGGCGACGCGCTCCTCGAAAGCCGCTAGCCCTTCGGCCACCGTCTGGCCGAGACGCGCGCCCTCCTCGGCGAGGCGCGCCGTCGCCTCGGCGCTGCGCTGCGCGACGCTCTGCTCGAATTCCGCGACGCCCTGCGTCAGCGCCGCGCCGATGCGCTCGCCCTGCTCGGCGAAGCGCGTGGCGATCTCGCCGCCCTGGACGACGACATTCTCCTCGAAGGAGACGAGGCGATCGGCGAGCGTCTCGGTGACGCGATCGCCATGCGAGGCGATGGCCGCGATGGCCTCGCCGGCCACGGCGGCGAAACGCTCGTGCAGAGCGTCGGCCTGCTCGGTGAAGGCGCTGGCGCTGTCGGCGAGCGTCTGCGCGAAGCGCTCGTTGAGGCCGCCGCCATGCGCCTCCAGCTCGGCGCGGGCGCGCTCGCGCGTTTCCTCGAGCAGCTCGGCGAGGCGGTCGCCGGCCGTGCGGAAGGCGGATTCGGTCGCCGCGACTTTCTCGGCGAGCTGCGTCGCGAGATTTTCAGAGGCCGACAGCAGCGAGCGCTCAATGGCGCCGCCATGCGTCTCGATCGCCTCGTCGACGCGGCCGCTGGTCTCGGCGAGACGATCAACGAAGCTCTCGCCGCGCTCGCCCACCGCCTGCACGAGATGGCCGCCGATGGAATCGAGCCGATCGACGACATAGGCGCCGCGCGATTCGAAATCGGACGCCAGCGCGTCGCCGCGCTCCTGAAGCTTGCGATCCGCCTCGGCTATGCCGTCGGAGAAGCGCCGCGAGACCTCCTCCGAGGCCAGAGTGAGGCTGACCGCGATCGTCTCCCCGGCGACGGAGAGACGCTGCACCATATCCTCGCCGCGCGTCGAGAGCGTGGAGTTGAAGCCGTCGCCGACGCGCTCCAGCGCCAGACGAATCTCCTCGCCCTTGGAGCCGAGCGCGGCGGTCACGCGGCCGCCGGCCTCGCTCACCGTCTCGGCGAGATGGGAGGAGCTGGTCTGCAGCTCCGCGGAAAGCGACTCGCGCGCGCCGAGCAGCGCCGTGCGGGCGTTGTCGGCATTGAGGAGGATCGCCTCACGCTCGCGGGTCAGCTCGTCGATGAGCACGCGAATGCGGCGCTCGTTCTCGGAATAGGAGCGCTCGAGATTGGAGACCTCGGTGCGCACGATGATCTCGAGCTCGCCGGCCCGCGCCAGCGCGCGCTCTATGCCGTCGCCCATGGAGGCGGCCTCGCGGCGAATGGCCTGCGACAGCGTCACCATCTGCTCGGTGGCGATGGTCTCCGGCTCGATCAGCCGTATCGCCACTTCCGCCATGGAATTGGCGACCTGCTTCATCTCATGGGCGCGGCGCGCCATCACGCCGGTCACGAAAATAAAGACGATGGGGGCGAGCAGCGCCAGCAGCGTCAGCACCGGCTTGGGCGCGAGGAAGGAGCCGTTCTCGCGGTCGAGAATCTCGCCCTGGTTGAAATAGACGAAGAGAGTCCACAGCACCGCCCAGGCGGCGATGGACAGGAAAGTGTAGCCGAGAATGGCGGTGTTGGGACGAACCTGCAGCGCGGCGCGCAGCTCGCCGACGGTCTGGCGATCGTCATTGGCGGGCGCGCCGGCGGGGGCGACCGGCGGCTTGGTGGCGGCGCGGCCCGCGAGCGCGGAGCCTTCCGCCGGGCGCGCCGATTCCCGCGCAGCAGCTTCCCGCGCGGCGTCTCTCGCAGCGTCTCTCGCATCCTGGCGCCGTGAGGAGGGGAGGCTGAAGTTGAAGCCCGGCGCCGTCTTGGCCTGACCCTTGCCCTCGGCCTTATCCGCGGATTTGGCGCCCGCCTCGGCTGGCGCGGCGGTCTCGCCCGCTTCCGTCGCGGCCTCGGCGGTGGGCTCCACGCCCAGATTCAACGCCTCTTCGACCGCCGACAGCGCAGCGATAGCCGCGTCCTGGGGCTTGCCCGATTTCGCCATCGTCACCTCTCCGAGCGGTCATGGTTCCGCGTTATGACGCCGCTCACCCTTTGTCGCCGTTCACATCGAGCAGAAAAGATTAACCAAATATTACCGCCGTCGGCCCGTAAATGAAACGGGGGCCGGCCGCCAATCGAAATCGTCGTTAACGCGACTGGGGGAAGATGCTCGGCGCTCCGCCTGAAGCGGAGCAAAAGGGGCGACCTGCAGCCTGGCCGAAAATCCGAAGCAATGCTTACATAAGATTGATTCGTATAAGAATACGACGCCCGATTCGGCCCGGCGAGCGCAATTGCCGAGGCCGCGCACGAGCACCCGATGCAATCCACAGGAAAAGCGCGCCTTTTCCGCGAATGGCCGATGAGAGGGGTAGAATGACGGATGGCCGAAATCCCGCAGACGCGCCCGACGCGCTCGATTGGGCGCATCTCGCGCGCCAGACGATGGGCGATGCGGAGCTCGAAGCCGAGCTGCTGACGCTTTTCCTCGCCCAGGCCGGCGAGTTCGACGGCAGGCTCACGGCGGCGGCCACCGACAAGGCGCGACTCGATCTCGCCCATACGCTCAAGGGCGCGGCGCGCGCCATCGGCGCCTTCGCGCTCGGCGATGCAGCGGAGGACTATGAGTCCGCCCTGGCGGAGCCGGAGAGGCGGCGGGCGCTCAGCGCGCGGCTGGCCGAGGCGCAGCTGGCGATCACGTCCCGGCTCGGTCGGTGAGGCGTCAGAGCTGGCCGCCATCGATCGATCGCACCTCCGCGGTCGAAGGCGCCCTTATGCTGGCGTTGAGCTTGCGCAGCATGATGAGGCACTGCTCCTTGACCTGCTCGTCGCGGACGGAGTCGGCGACTTTGGCGAGGTGGCAGAAGGCGATGGCGCGCTGAGAGACGATGTCCTCATATTCGGAAGGGTCACTCAGATCGACCGTATGATCGCTCGTCTCGTCGGTCATGATGTAGCGGAACCTCTGGTTTGTCGTATCGGTTGCCCCGGACACTGCCGCGCAATTGTGGTCGCGGCTTGGCCGAACGCTCCGAGCGCTTTGTTCTAGCGAAAGCTTCGCTATTTCCAGCGAAAGCGCAGCGAGAGCAGGGACAGCCAGCGCCGCCAGAAGGACGGGCGCCAGAACATCACGGCGGCGATCTGCAGCCTCTGCTCCGCAAAAGGCGCGCCGGGCGCGGCCGGCAGCAGCGTCTTCTCCTGCGGCAGGGCGGCGAGGGCGCTCTCCTCACCCGGCATGGCGATCTCGAGATCGTCATTGGCCCATGGGCGTCGGCGCGAATAATGGAGGAGGATGAGATTGGGCACGATCTCGCGCATGCTCGACTGCGCGGTGCGGGCGAAGGCGCGCCCGCCCGCCGATATGCGATAGACGCCGCTCTCATCGGTCGAGCGCAGCAGCAGGCCGGCGAGCCGGCCGCGGCCCGGCCAGCGGCTGGCCCCCGGCCGGGCGATCTCCAGAAAGCTCCCGGAGAAGACCGTCGATGCGATCTCCACTCTGCGGCAGCTTCCCTGCGGCTCGGCCTGCGACGCGGCGACATAATCGAAAATGGGCGCGTGAAGCCGGCTCGCCCGAGGAACCGGAACGGCGGCACCGGAAATGAGATCGGCCACGACCTTCGCGCATCGCACCGAGGCTTCCGCGGTGAGATGATGCGGATCGACGAAATCCTCCGCGCGCTCCTCGCCGAAGATCGTCGCAGGCGTCACGCAAGGGGCCATGCCATGCGCCGCGGCGATGCGGCGATAGACGCGGTCGATGCGCCGCACGAAGGCGGAGAGGCGCCGTCCGCCGGTCGGGCGCGGACGCAGGCACAAGAACAGCAGAGGGACGCCGCGCTCGGCGCAATGCTGCGCCACGCTGGCCAGCGCATCGTGAACCAGCGCGGCGGTGGTGAAGCCGGCGTCCAGCAGAATGACGTCGTTGAGCGCATATTCGAAAACGACGAGATCGGGCGGCGCCTCGCCGCGCCGCTCCGCCTCGATGAGCCGCGCGAGGCCGTAGAGCGAGCCGACCGCGCCGAGAAAACGGTTGGTGATCTCATGCTCCGGCATGAGCCCCTGCAATTGGGCGGCCCAGCCGAAATGGACCCCGGCGTTGGACCCGCCGAGCAGCATAACTCTCATATCGCCTTCCCGCTCCGGCCCCCGGCCCGCGCCTTACGATGACTTCCGCGCGAAGATCGATATGGCCGGGCCGAAGAAATGGTCTGGATCGTCGTGATTGGTCCGAATGTCGTCGAAGCCGAGCGCCCGCAGCGCGGCGAGAAGATCGTCCTTGTCGAGCCAGCGATGATCGTCGCGCATGCCGCCGCAAAAGGCCGGATTGCCCTGCGTCCTCACATAGCTGCGCGGATAGGCGCGCACCTTCACGCCGTGAAAGGAGAGGATTTCCGGCTCCTTGGCCATGACGCTGCGCCGCGGATCGGAGATCGGCATGGCGTCCGAGACGACATGCGTCCAGATGAACACGGAAGAAGCGCGCTGCGCGATCAGCTCCAGCAGCCGCAGCGGATCATGCAGATGATAGAGCACGCCGGAGGCGACGATGAGATCATAGCTCTTCTCGGTCTGCTCCAGCCATTTGACGAAATCGCCCAGCCAGAAGCGCGCCTTCTGCATCCGCAGAATCTCCTTGGCGACGAGACAGCGCATGAAGGCGAGCTGATTGGCCTCCACCGCGTCCACCGTCGCGCCGGCGTTCTCCAGCATATAGGTGTGGCCGGCCTCGAGCGGGCCGAGCTCCAGAACCTCGCGGCCCTCCAGCGACCCGAAACATTCGACGGCCCAGAAAATCCGCTGATCGTAATAGGTCGGGACAATGCCGGCCGTCACCCCGAAGGCCTCGGGGAAAGCGGTGCTCCAGCCGGGAATGGCGTCGATGGCGTTCTGATGCGTGGGGAGCGCGTCGACATAGCGGTCGAAGGTCCGCTCCTTGCGTTCGAATAATTTCAGCAAATTGTTCAAACCGAATGCGCGACCCGACATATTTCGTTCCCATGCCCGCTCGAGCGCCCGTCTCTTTCGAAACCGGCGCGACTCTATCTTAGCAGCAGGCGAGAGACAGGAATTATCCGAATCTTTGCCGTCCGCGCATTTCCACCCTCTTCGGGCGAAGGCGCGCAAGGCGGTATTCGGCGAGGCGATCTTCGGGATGGGGAGGGCTTTGCGGGCGCCCGAGGGCCGGGCCGCGACGAAAGCCGATCTGTCAGCAGCCTCGACGAAGAGAGGCTTGGTGCGGTCGAGAGGACTCGAACCTCCACTGGTTGCCCAACTAGCACCTCAAGCTAGCGCGTCTACCAATTCCGCCACGACCGCGCCGGGGCGCTGATCGAAACCAAAGCGCCGGCAGGCGGCCCGTCTAACAAAAACCCTCCCCCATGACAAGGCGCTTCGCCTCAATGTTTTGGAAATTCGACAGGCGCGATCCGGGAGGAGGGCCGCAGAGGGGCCGCCCGGACGCTGCGGCCCTCGAGCTCCGACTTGGTGAGATCTATGCTGCGCAGGGTCTGATTGTCATAGCTCTTCACATAATAGACGCGGCCGGAGAGATCGGCGATCGACGACCATTGCGTGAACTCGAAGCGCGACGTGTCCTGCGGGGCGACGCGCACCAGCCCCAGCGGAATGTCGAAATTATTGAGAATGTGCTCGGCGAGGCGCACCGCGCCGGCGGCGTCCTTCTGCGGCTCGGCGGAGAGGGTCATGCCGACGGCGCGCACGAATCGCGACGGCGGGGTAGGGTCGCCCGGCACGCCGATGAGGCCGGAGCCGGCGCCCAGCGGCGCGAAGCTCTCCCCGGCGATCTTCAGCGGCGGCGCGTCCACCGGCGAGAGCTTCACATAATTGCGCAGATTGGTGAGGTGCCAGTCGAAGGAGGGGGCGTTGGTGACGACGCCGAGCGGATTCTCATAGACTTTCAGCCGCCCGCCGATGGGCTCGACGACCAGCGAGGCGCCGCTGGCGTCATGCAGCGTGTAGTGAAAGGGCGGAACGATTCCGAGGTTCGGCTGCACGATATCGACGATGGCGATCGTGTCCAGCGCCGCGCGCAGCTCCTCGACGCTGGCGAAATTGCCCAGCGCCCAGGTGAGGAAGTCCCAAGGGGCCAGCGCATGGCCGGGATCGGCGGTCTTGGGATCGGCGTAGCCGGCGAAGCCCGGAAAATAGAGAATGCCGCCGGCGAGGCCTTTTTCATTCATGCCGTCGACGACCACCGGCAGGCCGAAGGCGTTGAGCCCGGCGATCGCATAGCGGGATTTCCAGCCCCAGCCGGGCTTGCCGTCCGGCCCCGTCGCCCGCGCGGCGTGATTGCGCGGAATGACGATCGCCTCCGATTCGAGCGGAAAGCCGAACTCCAGCGTGCGGCCGTAGACGCGCGCGCCATCGGCCGCCTTCAGCAGAAAGCTCGTGCAGGCCCCGGCCGGCGCGAGCGCGAGGGCCAGAGCGAGCGGCGCGAGCGCGAGCCGCCCCAACGCCCGACGAAAAGACTTCGCAGCCATCTTCCTCTCCGAAATGATTCTTCGCGGGAGAGATAGGCCGGCCGGGCGCGCGGGGACGGGCGCGGCGGGCGAAAAGCGGAGAACGGCCTCGAGGCATTATGGCGGCGAATGGAAAAATTCCCCGCAATTCTTCCCGACGTGCGCCGGCGCATAGATTTCAAGGCGACATTAACCAATAAGAGCAATGCAGGCGAGGGCGAGGCTCTGTCCAGTTCGGACCAGAGCGTTATGTGCTCGAGCAATGTGTTCGTGTGTGTCAGGAGTTTTCGCGTCATGTCGGAAGTCGCTGCTGTAGCCCGCAGCCGCAGGGTCTGCCTTCGCGCCTTTTCCGCGGCCTGCGCCGCGAGCGTCGCCGCCTCGGTTCTCGCCCTCGAGGCGCGGCCCGCATCCGCGCTCGGCTATTCCGCCGATTCTCCCGTGGGCGAGGCGCCCAAGGCGCCGCGCAAGCGCGGCAAGCGCGGAACCTCCTCCGAGGCCAAGCCGGCCGAGAATGCGAGCCTCGCGCGGCCGCTGTTCGCAGTCGTGTCGCTCGGCGGGCAACATATTTCCATCTATAATCACAATGGCCTCGTGGATCGCTCGGTCATCTCCACCGGCGTGCCCGGCCATCCGACGCCGGAAGGCATGTTCACCATTCTCGGCCGCGAGCGCTTCCACCGCTCCAATCTCTATTCCGGCGCGCCCATGCCCTACATGCAGCGCATCACCTGGTCCGGCGTCGCCATGCATACGGGCCATGTGACCGGCCATCCCGCCTCGCACGGCTGCATCCGCCTGCCGGACTCCTTCGCGCAGAAGCTGTGGGGCATGACCCGCATCGGCGAGCGCGTCGTCATCGCGCCCTATGATCTTTCGCCGAGCGAAATCTCGCATCCCGCTTTGCCCACGCCCAAGATGCGCTCGCCGACGGAAGCCTCGGCCGCGACGCTCGCCGACGCCGGCCTGCGCGACGGCTTCGCCGATGGCGGCGCGGCGCCGCTGCTCAATCCGCGTCGCTACGCCGAGCAGCTGAAGACGAAAGCCGCGGCCGACGCCGCGGCCGCCTCCAAGGCGGCGACGGAAGCCTCGGTCGCTCTCAACGCCAAGCGGCAGCAGGCCGCCCGCGCCTCCGTCGAGCTGCGATCGGCCGAAGCCGCCGAGGCGAGCGCCCGCGCCAAGGCGGAAGCCGCAGCCAAGGCCGCCGACGCCGCCGCCGCCAAACGTCAGGATGTGGCGACCGCCAAGCCGGAGCTGCCCACCAACGACGGCGCGAGCCCGGCCGAGGCCGCCAAGGCCAAAGCGGACGCCGCGCTCGCCGAGGCCAAGGCCCGGCTCGAGGCCGCCAAGACCGCCTATGACGCCAGCGACGCGGAAGTCGTGGAGGCGGGACGCCGCTCCCGCGAGGCGGCGGAAGCCTCCTCCGCCGCCGCCAAGGCGGAGAAGGACGCGCAATTGCGCGCCGCGCCCATCTCCATTCTGGTGAGCAAGAAGAATCAGCGCATCTATGTGCGCCAGGGGCTGACGCCGATCTTCGACGCGCCGGCGACGATCCGCGAGCCGGAACGCCCGCTGGGCTCGCATCTCTATATCGCAACGGCGAGCGGGGAGAATGGCGCGCTGAAATGGTCGGTTCTGTCCATGCCGCCGCGCATCGCCGAAGCGCGCGCCGCGCATAAGAAGAAGGGATTGGTGGAGGAGCGCAGCGCCGCTCCGCTGGGCGCGGCCTCCAGCGCCGCCGAGGCGCTGGACCGTCTCGAGCTCTCGGACGATGTGCGCCAGCAGATCGCCGATCGCCTGTGGCTCGGCGGCTCGATCATCATCTCCGATCAAGGCCCGAGCTCGGAGACCGGCGCCGTCGGCACCGATCTCACTGTGAAGTTCCGCTGAGGGCGCGACGCGAGCCTGAAGGCTCGCAGTCCGAGGCGGCGACTGGACCGCGAGCCTTCAGGCTCGCATCCAACCGCTCGCCCGGCGCCTTATTTCGCCTCTGTCGTATGCTGCGGCAGCAGGGCCAGCAGCGAGGCCATTTTCGGCGCGGCGCCGGGATTCATCATGCCGACGACATGATAGCCGGCGTCGACATGCAGCACCTCGCCGGTGACGCCGCGCGCCATGGGCGAGAGCAGATAGACCGCCGTCTCGCCCACCTCCTCGATCGTCACCACGCGGCGCAGCGGGGCGTTATATTCGTTCCAGCGCAGAATATAACGGAAGTCGCCGATGCCCGAGGCCGCCAAAGTCTTGATCGGCCCGGCGGAAATCGCGTTGACGCGAATGTTCTTCTCGCCGAGATCAGCGGCGAGATAGCGCACGGAGGCTTCTAGCGCGGCCTTGGCGACGCCCATCACATTGTAATGCGGCATCCATTTCTCGGCGCCGTAATAGGTCAGGGTGAGCAGCGAGCCGCCGTCCTTCATCAGCTTCTCGGCGCGCTGCGCGACGGCCGTGAAGGAGAAGCAGGAGATCAGCAGCGATTGCGTGAAATTCTCCGCCGTCGTGTCGACATAGCGGCCGTCGAGCTGGTCCTTGTCCGAGAAGGCGAGACAATGGACGACGAAATCGATCTTGCCCCACAGCTTCTCGACCTCGGCGAAGACGGCGTCGATCGTCTCCGGCTCGGAGACGTCGCAGCGGCCGACGACGGTCGCGCCGATCTCGGCGGCGAGCGGGCGCACGCGCTTCTCCAGCGCCTCGACCTGGAAGGTGAGGGCGAGCTCGGCGCCCGCGTCTGCCGCGGCCTTGGCTATGCCCCAGGCGATGGATTTATTATTGGCGACGCCGAGCACGAGGCCCCGCTTGCCAGCGAGAACGCCGCTGAAAATATTGCCGTTCGACGTCGGTTCCGGTTGCGACATGGGAGCAATGGTCCATAAATCTGCGATCGAGAGGCGGGGTTCCGCCGCCTGTCGGCAACGCCGTTGGAGGGCTACGCGCAACATGCGCGCTCGAGGCGCGCACATCGGACGCTCAGCGCGCGCATGGGCGCGCGGGCTCGGGACGTGAGGCGGGGCGCCAGCGGGAAGACGCCCCGATGAGGCGTCGCTCGCGGCCCGACATACAAAAACAGATAAATCTCAGGGCGCGGAGATAGTCAATCGCGCCGGACTGGCATAATATCCGTGGGGAAAGAAACCGAACCAGCGCCGCGCGGGCGAGGCGTCAGGACCGCGCGAGACGGGCCGAGCGATGGGACAGGCGGAGGATTTCGACGAGACCTTGGAAAGGCTCACGCCGGGCCTGCGCCGCTATGCACGCGCGCTGCTTTCCGGCGCCGCCAATGATCTCGCCGACGAGCTGGTCCACACGGCGCTGCAGACCACGGCCGACGAAGCCGGGCGCGAGACGACCGGCGCCGTTCTCGACCTTCGCGTCGATCTCTACGCATCCTTGACCCTCGCCGCGCAACGTCGGCTGCGCTCCGCCGCGCCGCATCGTCCCTCTCTGCGGCAGCCGGCGATCATGCATCGCCTCGCCGACCTTCCTTTCGAGGAGCGGGAGACGCTTCTGCTCGTGGCGCTCGAGGGCTTCACTTATGAAGAGGTCGCCCGCATCACCCGCACCGATCGGCCGGTGGCGCTGATGCGGCTGATGCGCGCGCGCTCCGCGCTGACCGCGCTCGACCGCCACCCCTCGCCGGGGGCCGACGCCGGCCGCCGGCCGGGTCCGCATCTGCGCGTCGTGAAATAGCGGGCCGCAAATGACGAGCCCTCGGGAGCATGTCGACGAATCCGACCTGCATGCTTTCGTCGACGGCGAGCTCGACGCCGAGAATCGCCGGCGCATAGAGAGTCATCTGCACGATCACGCCGAGGACGCGGCGCTGGTCGAGGGCTGGCGCCGGCAGAATGCGGCGCTGCGCGCGGCCTTCGCCCAGACGGTGAAGGAGCCCCTGCCCGCCGGCTTGCGGACGGCCACAGTGACCAGCCTCACGCGCAGCTTCGGCTCCGGCGTCAATTGGGCGCGCTTCAGCCCCAGCAAGGGCGCCTCGCTGCGCGCGATGCGCCGCTCGGACACCAGCCGTCGGCCGCCGCGCCGACCGGCGATCGTCATGTCGCTGCTGACGCTGCTCGCTGGCGCCGTGGTGGCGGGAGCGGCGCTGCTGGCCTTCACCGGACCGGCCTCGCCGCCGGCCGCCCCGCAACGGGCCATGATCGAGCCGCCGGGCCTCGTCGCCCATGCGCAGCTCGCCTATCTGACATTCGCGCAGGATTCGCGGCCAGTGGAGATCGGCGCCGACCGCAAAGCCGAGCTTTCGAGCTGGCTCGGCGAGCGCGCCGGCTTCGGCCGCCTGCCGGACCTCGCCAATGCGGGCCTCGAGCTCGTCGGCGGCAGGCTCGTTCCGGGCGTGATCTCGCCGGCGGGCCTGCTGATCTATCAATCCGCCGCCGGCGTCCGCGCGGCGCTCTATTTCGAGCGCGCCGGCGGCGAGCGCCCATCGGCGCCGCCCAAGACCGCGCCCGGCCTCGCCGCGGTGGAATGGCGCGCGGCCGGCTTCGCCTTCGTCCTCATCGGCCCGCTCGCCGCAGAGACCGCGCGCGCCGCCGCCGAGAGCGCCGCCGGACAGGCGAGCCGCTGACATCCCTGCGGGGCGCCGGGGCCGACGCGGCGCGCCCTCTGGCATGTTTCCTTCACGCACTCGCACGGGTCGACGGAATTGTCTCCGATTGGCACATCATTTCCGCGGCCTTGGCGGCCGCCCGAACCATTTGTCTCGAAAGGATCGGCTATGTCCGGCAGCAGCGTGAGCGGAAGCGATGAAATCCGCGCCGTCCAATATTTGCGGGCGGCCGCGGCGATTCTCGTCGTCTTCATTCATACCGGCGTCTATACGGAGCAATTCTATTGGCCGACTCCGCGCGCCTTCGGCGCCGCCGGCGTCGATCTCTTCTTCGTGATCAGCGGCTTCATTATGATGGTCGTCACCGCGCAGCGGCCGACCGGGCCGCGCGCGTTTCTGGCGCGGCGGCTCATTCGCGTCGCGCCGCTCTACTGGCTCTTCACCCTGGCGATTCTCGCTGTGTGTCTCATTTGGCCCGCGGCGATGCTGCATAATCTCGTGACCTTCGACCATGTCGCGCTGTCGCTGCTGTTCATCCCGCACTTCAATCCGCTGGAAGACAATTACACGCCCTTCTTCAAGCTGGGCTGGACGCTGAACTACGAGATTTATTTCTATTTCGTGTTCGCCGCCTTGCTGCCGCTTCCGTCGATCCGCCTGCGGCTGGCGATTCTCGCCGGCCTCTTCTCATTGGCGACGGGCTTCTACCTCGTCCTTCTGCCGACCAACCCTCTCCTGCACATCTATTGCAATCCGATCGTGCTCGAATTCGTCATCGGCGCGGCGGTCGGCTATCTCTTCACGCGCGGGACGATAGCGAAAATCTCGCGGCCCGTGGCCTGCGCGCTCATCGGCGGCGGCGCCTTCTCTCTCGTCGCAATGTTCGATTCGGACGATTTCGCGCGTGTGCAAACGGCGGGCCTCGCCTCCGCCGCGCTCATGCTCGGCCTGCTGGCGACGGAAGCGCGCGGCGCCCTCGCGCGCTCTTCTCTGCTCATGCTGCTCGGCGACGCCTCCTATTCCATCTATCTCGCGCATCCGATCGTGCTGACGCTGGCGCGCGTCGGAACGCGCGCGCTGCATCTGCCGGTCGAGCGGCCGCTCATCGGCATGGCCGCCGTCGTCATGACGCTGGCGCTCTCGATCGCCGCCGGCGTCGCCGTGCATCTCCTCGTCGAAAAGCCCATGCTCGCTCTGCTGCGCCGCCGCCTGCTGCAGCGCGCGAAGGCGGCCGAGCCCGCGGCCGCCGCGCCCTCGCTCGATTTCATCGCGACGCGTCTCGCCCGCCGCGCCGGCGCCGCCGCGCTGCTGATCTGCGCGCTCGGCGTCGCCGCCATCGCCTTCGCCGAGCGTGGCCTCGCCGCAGAGCCGAAGCGCGCCGCCCGTCTCGTCCATGAGGAGGATTTCGCGCGCGCCGGCGCGCTCGATCAAAATTTCTGGTCTTATGAGATCGGCTTCATCCGCAATCACGAGGCGCAATATTATCGCCCCGAGAATGTCTTCGTCGCCGATGGCGCGCTGGCGCTGGAAGGCCGCGCGGAAGGCGTGCTGAACGCCCAATACGACGGCGCCTCCAAAGATTGGACCCGCTCGACGCTCACCTCGGACTACACATCCGGCAGCATCGTCTCACGCTTTTCGATGCGCTATGGCGCCGTGGAGGTGATCGCGCGCACGCCGAAAGGCGCCGGGACATGGCCGGCGATCTGGATGCTCGGCGGCGACGACGGCCCGCCCTATCGCGAGATCGATATAGTGGAGGCGGTCGGCAAGCATCCGAACATCGTCTTCACCAGCGCCCATGCCGGCCCGACGCTGGACGAGCTGACCAATTGGTCGGCCGAGACCAATGTGCCGACTCTGTCCTCTCAATGGCACGTCTATCGGCTGGATTGGAGCGCGGAGACCATCGCCGTCTCCATCGACGGCCGGCAGGTGCTCGCCGTCACGCCGCGCGGCCCGGACGATCCGCTGCGCATGCCGATGCGGATTCGCATCAATCTCGCGCTCGGCGGCTCCTGGGGCGGACCGATCGACAGAAACGCGCTGCCGGCGCGTTTCGAGATCCGATCGATCCGCGTCTATTCCAACGAGATTTGATCGCTCCGCATGAGCGGCGCCTATCTCAGATCATCGCCGACCATCGCATGGGCGGCAGGCGGAGCGGAAACGCGCGTCCATGTCTCGCCGCTGCACAACATGCCCCAGAGGCAACCTTTCAGCGTCAATCGCGTCGGGCTGTCGACGGTGACGAAGCCGTCATAGGTCTTGCCGTCCTCGACATTGAAGATCTGGCCCGCCCAATGATTGGGGCCTGTCTGCGTCGCGCCGCGAAGAATCACCGCGCCTATGGAGGAGCGATCCTCGGCGTTCTGCGCGGCGACGACCTTGGCGCAGAGCTTGCCGTTCTCGCAATCATAGAAGCTGAAGCGCACGCCGCCTTCCGGCCGCAGCCAGACGCCGCGCGGATCATTGGACGAGGCGCCGGCCGCAGAACCGCAAGCCAGAGCGGCGGCGGCCAGCAGCGCGGAAGGCGCGAGAAGCTCGCGAGCGAAAGAGCGCGTCATGTCGATCCTCCTTCTGTCGGGAGGGAGGATCGGCGAGCATGATGTCGAATCTTCGGCCGCGACGCCTCAGCCGTTGGCGAAGACGAAGAGCGCGACCGCGAGCGCGCCGAGCGCTGTGAGCGCGAGCTGAACCTTGCCCCACAGCTCGATCGACTTGCGCGCGTCGGCGCCGTCCTCGGCCGAGATCAAGGCGAGAATGCGGTTGTCGAGCGGCGAGACCGCATAGAACATGAAAGGCCATGCGGCGACGATCACCGCGGCGCCGGCCAGCCAGCGCGCATCGTCGGAGGTCTTGTAGTCGATGAAGCCGAGAACGGCCGAGAGCAGCGAGAGGCCGGCGAGCAGGGCGAAGCCGCGATGATCGGAGGTCTCCCATTCCTTCATCAGCGATTTGTCGTCGAGCTTCAGCCGCGCGGGCTGCTCGACGAAATTGACGTAGAGAGACGCCCCTGTGAAAGCGCCGGCGACAGCGAGCGCGAGCGAGCCCGTGACCATGAGGCGAATCCTCCGTTCGAACTGCGACAGAGGATATATAAGCTCTAGTTTCGGGAAACGAAGATCGCGTTTCCCGCCGATGGGCGGGAAACGCTGAAAATGGTCACGCGGTCTCGATGGCCTCTTCGTCGCAGACGATGCGAGACGTGCTCTCCGCCTCCGCCGCCACGTCGAATTTCAGCGGCTCGATCTTGGCCGTCTGCGTCTCACGCTCGGTGAAATGATCGAAGAACATGCGCATCGTCTGGCTGATGCCGAAGGGATTTATGCGCCGCACATCCTCCCGATAGAAGCGCGCGACATTGGGCGGCGCCGTCGCGACGTCGTAAGACGGGAAATAAGCGATATTGGGCCGCGCCCGCACCACCTCGTCCGCCGCGGCGCGCAGAATCGCCTTGATCGCCGAATTGGCCTCGAGCACATGGCGATCCTCGTAAGTGGCGATGATGCCGACCGGCGAGACGCTGAGGATGATGCGCGACGCCGGATTGACCGAGCGGATGCGATCGACGGAAGCGAGAAAGTCGCGCACCACTTCCGAGACGGTCATATTGTGGAAGGCGTAGAGCGAAGGATCCCAAACGCCGCCGGCGACGCCGGGCGCCTGCTGCAGCACCGCGCCGTCGCTACGGCAACGCCAGGATTCGGTATGGCCGAAGGTGAAAACGAAGACGTCCAGCGTCTCGAACATTTTGCGCACGGCGGCGAAATGCCGCTCGCGCTCGGCCAGCATGTCGTCGATCGTCTCATAGCCGTCCGGCTCTATGCTGGGGCGGAAAGGATCGACGATGCGGCCGTCCTCCTGCCGCACCCAATGCACGAGCTCCGGCTTCAACGCGCCATAAGCGCGGTCGAACAGCTGGAGCAGCGCCGTCGTCGTGTAGAGATTGCCGTAGCGGCAGGAATACATCGAATAATTGCGCCGCTCCGCCTCAGCGGCCGACATGCCCTCCGGCGGCTGCTCGGCGAGATAATAATGGAAGCCGCTGGCCTTCAGCCTCTGGGCGATCTCTTGCGCGAAGCAGCTGCCGCCGGTCGCCACTTTGTCTTTCAGCGAGATTTTGAAAGGCGTGGAGAGAATGGGGTCGATCGCGAAGGGCGGCGTCTGCGTCACCGCCTTGCGCCAGAAGCGATGGTCGGGTAGGGAGCTATAGGGATGTTCCGCCAATTGTCGGTCTCCTGGAAAGCCGCCGGCCGCATGGCTCGTCGAGCAGGGTTCATCCAAGACGCGCGATCCGCCCTCACAAAGGCGAGAACAGCGCGCCGGAACGGGATGAATGCGGCGGCTTCATCGATGCGGCCGGGAGCATAAACGGCGACCGGGCGCTTGTCATCCTTCGGCGCCGACTTCGTTTTCGGGCCGCGACGAAATGGCATAACGCGCGCATGTTGTCTCAGATCGATCGGCAGATCATCCGCTCCTGGTACAGTCATCTCGTCGAGCCGCGGCTCGCGCCGTTCTATTCGAAAGGGCCGCGCCTCACCGGGCCGCGCATCGCCGTCATCGGCAATTGCCAGGCTTTCGGTCTCGCCTATGCGATGAAGCTGCTCGACCCTTCCGCGCGCGTCTCGCATTTCTCGGCGATCGCCAAGACGCTCGCCGACATAAAGCTGCTCGCCAAGACGCTCGCCACCTATGACTATGTGTTCTGCCACGAGTTTCTGCACGGGCCTGTGCGCGGCGGCGGCTCGGCGGAGCTGTGCGAGCTCTTGGACAAAGTGATCATGATCCCGGCGATCACCTTCTCCGCCTTCCACCCCGATCTCATCTATCTTCTCGACGAGACGCGCGGCCATGCGCCGACCATCGGCCCCGTCGGCCCCTATCATTCGGCGCTCGCCGTCTTCGCCTTCCGCCGCGGCCTCTCGGTGGACGAGGCGCATGCGCTGTTCAACCGCAATGTGTTCGAGGCGCTCGGCTATTTCGACGTCTGGAACGACGCCGTGAACGAGCTGGTCGAGACCGGCAAGCGCAAATACGGCATGGATCTCTCCGGCGAGATCGCCAATTGGTCGCGCCGCGGCGTGTTCATGTATTCGCTGGTGCATCCGCGGCCGTTCGTCCTCTTCGATCTCGCCAAGAAATTTTTCGCCCATGCCGGCCTGCCGACTCCGGCGCCGGTCAATGGCGACTATTACGCGATCGACGATCTCGGACGCGCGGAGATATTCCCCATCTATCCGCCGATCGGCGAATATTTCGGCGTGCAGGGCAGCTACACATTCAAGCTTGAGAATTATCATCTCTCGAGCGAGGTCGGCGAATTCGTGTCGCTGCCGTACTATCTCGCCGAATGCTACAAGGTCTATCGCCGCAGCACGCCGGCGCAGCTCACCCATCCGCGCATAGAAGCTTGGCTCGCCGACCCGGCCGCCGTCGGCCGCATCATCACGCTCGCGGGCGAGAATTTGCGCAAGGGCCTGCTGCCGGCCTGACGCGCCGCCTGCGTTCGGCGGCGCGCGACGCTCTCATGCGCCTTCGAGGCGCGTGGACCAATCCTCCACCGCGCCGCGCGCGAGACGGCGCGCGGCCAGCTCTCGCCAATTGCGCGCGAGCGGCGCCAGCTCGGCCATTTGCGCCAGCGCATCGCGATCGAGCATGCGCAGATAGAGCAATTCATTGAGCCGCGACAAAGGCCAATCCGGCAGCGGCCGCTCGACGCGCTGGAGAGACGCGCCGGGCTCGGCGACGCCCTCACGCAGCACGCGATAGTACCAGCCGGTGCGGCCGCTCGTCTGAACGCGCCGCGCCATATCCGGGCGCGCGAAACGCAGATTCAGCTTCCAGCAGGGCTGGCGGCCCTGGCTCACCTGCAGCAGCGCCGAGCCCAATTCGAAGATATCGCCGATGCAGATGTCGCGCTCGGTCACGCCCAGAGTCGAAATATTCTCGCCGAAGGCCGGCGCCGACGCGAGCGCTTCGCCGAGCGCCAGCTCTTCCTTTGCCCAGGCCGCGTAATGATCGCGCGGATAATGATGCAGCGCCTTCTCCGGCCCGCCATGATGGCGCAGATCGCCCTGACGATCGCCGTCGAGGCCGTCGCGCAATATGCGCCAGGGCGGCGGCGCCGCGCTTTTGGCGATGCCGCTCGGCGCCGCGCGCGGGCCGAGAGAGATGAGCGCCGGCGCCGCGAATAGGGTCTCGATCGCAGGGGTCATGGACAGGGTTCGCTTAAAAAAAGGCCTCGCGCGAGCATAGCTCGGCGAGGCAGTTCGGAGTCGCCGAAGTGACAACGGCGGGGGGTCGTCGGTGGTCTATTTCAGCGCGGAGAGATCGGCGCCGAAATTAATGTGATAGGCGCGCCCGTCGATGACGAAGGCGGGCACGGATTTGACGCCGGCCGCCTCGGCCTCGCCGAGCCGGGCCTTGTCCTCGCCGAGATGCACGATCTCGACATCGAAGACTTGCGGGTCGAGCGCTTTGGCGAAGGCGGTCTCGGCATCCGCGCAAACGGGGCATCCGGCGTGATAGAAAGTCGCTTTCGTCGCCATGGCCTTGGTCCTCCTCTCTTCTGCTTCCTGCGCGCCGTCTACGAACGGCGCGCCATTCTTCTGCGAACCCGCCGCGGGCCTGGGCCGGCTACGCCGGAGCCCCGAGCGGCTCGAGAATTTGCGAGGCGTCTCAGGCTCCCGCCTGCTGCGCGTCGTGATGCGCGAAAAGGCTCCAGGCCGCCTCGCTCTCCGCCGGCGGCGCCGGATCATGCTCCGGGCAATCCAGGCGCAAATGACGGCCTCCGAACGCCGCGTCGACGAGCGCGCAATGATGCGGAAGCTCGGCGTCGGCATGGGCGTGCGGGCGGAAATGGCGGCAGCTGACGCAGAGCCGCTGCGGCGGAATGGCGTCGGCCTTCTGCAAGGCGCGGATCGTCTTGATGACCAGATCGAGCAGCGTCTGCTGCTCATGCGGCGTCAGCGTCTCCAGCGCCCGTTCGGCGGAGGTCATGGCGAGGCCGATGGCGCGCACGACGTCGCAGCCCGCCGGCGTCACGCGAATGGCGATGGCGCGCTTGTCGGCGGGATCGGCGAGCTTGGTGACGAGGCCCTTGCGTGCGAGCGCGGCGATGGAATCGGTGGCCGTCGGTTGGGTGACGCCCAAATGCTCGGCCACCGCGCGCAGGCGCATCCCCGCCTCTCCGCGGCCGGCGATGAAGGTGAGCGCGTGCAATTGCGTCGGGGTGAGGCCGGCCTCCTCGGCGACGCCCCATTCATCGGCGCGCATGGCGGCGGCGATGCGGTCTAGCCCCTCGCGCAAGCGGCGCGGCAGAGGCGTTGTGATGGCGTCGAAGAGCGTCATGGAGTTTTATTAGGACTCCTATCTATTTTTGTCAAGCGCGGGCGCGCTTGCGATTCGCCATGCGCTTGCGCTAGGCCAATGCGGTCGCAGCCATTACAGGATCGACCCTATGCTCCGCGCCGCCGCCGCTTGCCTCTTCGTCCTCGCCGCCGCGCTTCCCGCGCGCGCCGCCGATCTCAATGATTATCCGACCTCGGCGCGGGCGGATTATGTGTTCGGCTGCATGAAGGCCAATGGCGATTCGCGGCAGGCGCTGGAGCAATGCTCCTGCTCCATCGACATCGTCGCCTCCATTTTGCCCTATGAGCGCTACGTCTCGGCCGAGACGGTCGCCAGCATGGATCAGCAGGCGGGGCAGATCGGCTCGCTGTTCCGCAACTCGCGCCTCGCCAAGGAAGCGCTGGAGGAGCTGCGCCGCGCCCAGGCGGAAGCGCAGGTGCGGTGCTTCTGAGGGACTGATCAGCGGATTTTGTGTTATGCACGAGAAATGCCCAGAAGGTTTGACGGATACCGGCGCGAAGTCGGAAAAGGTTGCATTTCCTGAAAAAATTACGCTTTCATGGGTGTCCGACAATGTTCCTATCGCGTGGTTTTGGTATTCCTTCGCCGCGCTATTCACTGGCGCTTGTCTGGTATTTGTTGCCGGCATGGAAACGAAGGCGTGGTTATTGACACACAGCGCGCCTATAACACCTCAATCCGCGTACGTAGACGATGCCTCTGGACGCCTTGAGGCCTGCCATGTTCAATATCGTGAAAATATTAAACAGCTCGCCGACGCGAATTCAAAAATTACCCAACTCACAGATGCTATTTCACACCCTACTTCTTTAAAATCCGATTTGGATCTCATTGCGAATCAGCGAAGGCAAATCGATTCACTCCAACGAAGCCTTACAGAAGCCAGAACAGATACTTTTTCTAGACAGCCTTCTGGATTTTCTCCATTTCTACAGACAACTGTATTACAAAGAAAACTGATCCATAAGGAGGCTGAGCGCCTCATTGAGATCATTGATCAACTAAAGGACATAGCGCGGATGTCACAACAGGTTAAAATTCCTACTGCCTTGGTAATAAATCCATACACTCGCCGCCCGAACATGGATGGGTTTCCGCATTCGATAATTTCGCCGGGGGCAGACAGCGCAATTTCTCAGATTTCAAAATTTAAAAGCGATGTAACAGAAATAGACGAGAAAATAAAATCAGTAATATCAAATAATATAAATTATGAATCTGAGATAAAATCAATTGTCGGAAACACGGCGGTTCAAGAAATAATTATTGTTGAGGATAATTATATGAAGCAGCTTGACACCGCTAAATCGCAACAATGCAATAGCACAATTTTACTATATTCATTCCTTAGCAACGAAGCCTCTCGGCTTGGAACTGCGGTTAATCATTTCAATACATGGGTATCATTGTTCTTGCAGGAGCGAGCACCATCCGTCCGCCGAGAAATCGAAGCTTTTTTATAGACCTCTACGAGCCGGATGCCGAGAGTCGCGCGACCGCCCGCGCGTGGCCGATCAGCGGCAGCAGCAGCGACAGCTCGGGACCAATCTCCGCGCCTGTGAGCGCGACGCGCAATGGATGAAACAGCGCCTTGCCCTTGCGGCCGGTGCGCGCCTTCACCGCGCTGGTCCAGGCGGACCAGGTGGTCTCGTCCCAGGGCTCGGCGGGCAGCAGCGCCTGCGCCTCGGCCAAAAACTCCGCATCCTCGCGGATCGGCTCGATCTCGCCCTCGACGACGCGCCACCAGTCCAGCACATCGGCGAAGCGCGTCAAATTCCCCCGCACCGCACGCCAGAAGGGCTCGGCCTTGAAGCCGACGATGTCATGCGCCTCCAAGCGCTCGCGCACGTCGTCATATTCCGATATCGCCAGCGTGCGATGGGTGAGCGGGCCGAGATCGGCGGGATCGAAACGCGCAGCGTTGCGCGAGAGATGCGCGAGATCGAAAGAATGCGCGAGATCGCCGAGCGAGCGTACCGCATGGACGCTGTCCGACGAACCGGTGAGCACGGCCAGCGCCGCCACGGCGAGAGCCTCATAACCCTCCTCGCGCAGCGAGGCGATGGCGAGCGAGCCGGTGCGCTTGGAGAGCGCCTCGCCCGCGCCGCCGACGAGAAGATTGTGATGCGCGAAGACGGGATGCGCATGCTCCGGCGCCAGCGCCTGGAACAGGCGAATCTGCACCGCCGTATTGGTCACATGGTCCTCGCCGCGAATCACATGCGTAATCGCGAGCTCTATGTCGTCCACCACGGAAGGAAGCGTGTAGAGAAAGCTGCCGTCCTCGCGCAGCAGCACGGGATCGGACAGCGTGGCGCAATCGATGGCGCAATCGCCGCGCACGAGATCGCGCCATTCCACGACGCCCGCCGGCAGCTTGAAACGCCAATGCGGCTTGCGTCCCTCCGCCGCGAGCCGCGCGCGCTCCTCGGCCGAAAGCTTCAGCGCGGCGCGATCATAGACGGGCGGCAGTCCGCGCGCCTGCTGCAATTTGCGGCGCTTCTCCAATTCCTCCGGCGTCTCGTAGCAGGGATAGAGCAGGCCCGCCGCCTCGAGACGCGCCGCCGACGCCTCATAGCGCGCGACGCGCTGCGACTGCCGCACCACCACATCCGGCCGCACGCCGAGCCAGGCGAGATCGACCTCGATCGCCTGCGCGAACTCCTCGCTCGAGCGGGCCAGATCGGTGTCATCGAATCGCAGCACGAATCTTCCATGGTGGGAGAGGGCGTACAAATAGTTCAGCAGGGCCGGACGCGCATTGCCGATATGGATGCGGCCGGTCGGCGAGGGCGCGAAGCGAACGATCGGAGTGGTCATGAGCAAACTTCGGCAGGAGGAGAGTGCGAGGGCCGCGCGACGCGACAAGATTCTCGCGCCGCCACCCTTTTGCCAAGAGCTGAGCTCCTTGTCAGGCGGAATATCGGTCTGGCCCGCTCCGGGATTGCGCAGCCGTCGCCGCCCGCTGGCGCAGGCGCAGGCCGCCGCCCGTCTCGAATCCCGAAAGTGACAGGCAGGGAACACGCATGATCATGGCCTATGTGTGCGCCGCCTTTTGCGCGACGCTGCTCTCGCTCAACCTCGCCAGCATCGCCATCGCCGCCTTTCGCTGCAAAGCCCGTCCCCGCAATCTGCCCGTGCCGGCCCATGCGCCGCCGGTGAGCGTCGTGCGGCCGCTGCGCGGGCTCGAGACTTTCAGCGAGGAGACGATCGGCTCCACCTTCGCGCTCGATTATCCGAGCTATGAGGCGCTGTTCTGCGTGCAATGCGCCAATGATCCAGTGATTCCGCTGGTCGAGCGGCTCATCGCCGCGCATCCGCATATTTCCGCCCGGCTGCTCGTCGGCGACGATTATGTGAGCGTCAATCCCAAGCTCAACAATTGCGTGAAGGGCTGGGACGCCGCGCGCCATTCCTGGGTCGTGCTCGCCGACTCCAACGCTCTGCTGCCGCCGGACTATGTTCAGACCATGCTCGCCGCCTTCCGCGACGATACGGCGCTCTCCATCTCCATGCCGATCGGCTCTCGCCCCAAGGGCTTTTGGGCGGAGGTGGAATGCGCCTTCCTCAACACTTTCCAGGCGCGCTGGCAATATGGCGCGGAGGCGGTCGGCATCGGCTTCGCGCAGGGCAAGAACATGATGTGGCGCCGCGAGGTGCTGGAACGCGCCGGCGGCATTCGCGCTCTCGGCGCCGAGATTGCCGAGGACGCCGCCTCCACCAAGATCATCCGCGCGCAAAAGATGAAGGTGCGGCTCGTCGACATGCCCTTCGAGCAGCCGCTCGGCCATCGCACGGCGCATGAGGTCTACTCCCGCCATGTGCGCTGGGCGCGCCTGCGCCGCGTGACCTTCCCCGCCTATTTCGCGCCGGAATTCATGAATGGCAGCTTCATGCCCGTGGTGACCGGCGCTTACGCCGCGCATCTGCTCGACGCCAATGTGGCGCTGACCGCGGGCGCGATCCTCGCCGGGCTCTATGGCGCGGAATGCCTCCTCGCCCGCGTCGCCGGCTGGCGGCTCTCCCGGCTGACCCCGCTGGCGCTGCTGACGCGCGACATTCTGCTGCCAGTGATGTTCGTGGACGCCTGCCTCTTCGACGATTTCGTCTGGCACGGCAACGCCATGACCGTCCGCGAGCAGGAAGAGCAGACGACCGGCTGAACGAATTCCCCCGAGGTCCCCCTCGAAACGACCTGCGAAAACGAAGGGGGCGCCTCGCGGCGCCCCTTTTCATTTGGCCGGCTCCTCCGGCGTCGCTATGTCGATCTTGCGGATGACGCGCTCCGGCTCCGGCCGCACCAAATCGATGGACAAGAGCCCGTTGACGAGATCGGCGCCCAGCACCTGCATCCCCTCGGCCAGCAGAAAGGCGCGCTGGAACTGCCGCGCGGCGATGCCGCGATGCAGGAACTGCCGCTCGCGATCGTCCACCTGCTTGCCGCGAATGACGAGCTGGCTCTCCTCGAGCGAAATCTCCAGCTGATCGCGCGTGAAGCCGGCGACCGCCAGCGTCAGCCGCAGCCGATCGGGACAAGAATCGGCGCCCGGCAGCCTCTCGATATTATAGGGCGGATAACCATCGGAGCCCGAGCGTGTGACGCGATCCAGCGCGCGTTCAATCTCGTCGAACCCCAGGAGAAAGGGGGAATTCAGCGTCGGCAGTCGTGCCATTACGAAGCCCTCGCGGCGCTTCTCGTGCGAAAAATCTGCGAGGCCCGGCGGCGGCGCCTCGAGGCCGTATATGGAGCCGAAGCTCGACACGATCAAGCGGGGCGGCGGAGCTGAACGTCGCCCTTCAGAGTCCGGTCCAGGCTAGCCATGCGCGCGGATTTGTTGTATGCGGCCCGCACGAGTTTTCACCCCGCCCCCGATGCGGGGAGTTGGAGATCGAGACAAATGGCCGTTCCGAAGCGAAAAACCTCCCCGATGAAGCGCGGGTTCCGCCGCTCCGCCGACGCGATCAAGGCGCCGACCTATGTCGAGGACAAGGATTCGGGCGAGCTGCGCCGTCCGCATCACATCGACCTCAAGACCGGCATTTATCGCGGCCGGCAGGTGCTGAAGGTCAAGGCTCAGGAAGCCTGATCCATTCAGCCGCGCGAATTTGCGAGCCCGACGCGCGAAAGCGCCGTCGGGCTCGCGGCGTTTCAGCGATGACGATCTTCAGCGCGCCTGCTGCGCCTTGGCGAGCAGCGGCAGCAGAATCGCGCGCGGCGCCACGCGGCCCGCCGCAACGAAGAATTTGTTCACCAGCCCCGGCACGACCACGCGCCGGCCGGAGAACAGCGCCTCATAGCCCTGCCGTGCGACCTCTTCGGCCGGCAATAGCGCGGGCTTCACCGCTTTCATCTCGCCCTTGTAGTCGAAGCCGGCGCGCTCCTGAAAGCCGGTCTGCACCGGACCGGGGCAGAGCGCGGTGACGCGCACGCCATGCGGCTTCAGCTCCTCCGCCAAGGCTTCGCTGAAGGAGCGGACATAGGCTTTGCTGGCGTAATAGACGGCGAAGCCCGGCCCCGGCATGAAGGAGGCCACGGAGGCGACATTCAAAATGCCGCCGCGCGTCTCTATGACCGAGGGCAGAAAGCGCAGGGTCAGCGCCGTCAACGCGCGTATATTGAGATCGACGATCGCCAATTGCTCGGCGGCGTCCAGCTCGGCCACCCGGCCGACGAGGCCGAAGCCGGCGTTATTGACCAGAATCTCGGGCTTGCGCCCGGCTGCGCTCAAAATTTCGGCCAAGCTCTCGCAGGCGCCCGTCGCGCAGAGGTCGAGATCGACGACCAGCGGCCGCTCTGGCGCGCCGGCGGCCTCGATCTCGCCGGCCAGCGCCTCCAGCCGCTCGCGGCGGCGGGCGACGAGAGTGACATGACGCCCCTTGCGGGCGAAGAGCTTGGCCAGCTCCAGGCCAATGCCGTCCGAGGCCCCAGTGACGATGGTTGTGGTCGCGGCGTCGCTCATCTCTCAGCCTCCCCAGGGGCCGGGCGTAACCGGCTTGTCCGCGTCCTTCGCCGCAATGTCTTTCGCTTCTTGACGAAGCGCGACGCGATCGCGCGTCGAGACGCCGAGCAGCTCGGCGACGCGCCAAATCACATTTTCCTCGAACTCATGGACCTCGCCATCGGCATAGGCCATTTCCCACAACATGCCGATGACGACGCGGCGGCCGTCCTCGTCGAGCTTGCGCTTCAGCACCTGGGTGAAACGATAGAGATCGACGGCCTCGCGCTCGCTCTCCGCCGCGGCCTCGATCAGCGCGCGGGCGGCGGCGTGGTCGAGGCCGAAGCGCGTCTCGACGATCTTTTGCAGCAGCGCCCGCTCGCCGGCGTCGAACTCGCCGTCTATCGAGGCGAGATGCACCAGAAGCGCGACCGCGGCGAGCCGATAATCGGACGCTTCCAGCGGCCGTGGCCGCGCCGGCGCGGCGACCTCATCGAGAAAAGCGCGGAGGGCTTCGAGCATGATCGCGGCCTTCGAGGGTTCGGAATATCCTTGCGTTCTATATGGCGGCGAACGCGCGAAGCATAGTCCACGGCCATGCCTGCCGCGCGCGGCCAAAGCGCCACAATGACGCAAACTGCACAATTGCCGATTGACAGAGCCTTGAATTCTCTTTACCTACGTTCTTGCTGCAATGCAGCGTGACTCGTTCCGGCCGCGTGGATCGCTTCCCACAGGGGATCGGAGCCGTAGAGCGGGTCCTCATCACGATGACGGCCCGATACGCGGGGCAGGTCTCCCATCCATCGCTGCATGGCCTCGCACGGGAGACGTTCTCGCGCGCATGCGGCCTATTTCGAAAGTTACGCAGTGACCAATTTCGCAGATCTCGGCTTCGCCGAGGTCATTCTGCGCGCGCTCGCGCAGGAAGATTATGTGACGCCCACGCCGATTCAGGCTCAGGCGATCCCCGCGCTTCTCCAAGGCCGCGACCTGCTCGGCATCGCGCAGACCGGCACCGGCAAGACCGCCGCCTTCGCTCTGCCGATCCTGCAACGGCTGCTCGAGGACCGCCGCCGCCCCGCCCCCAACACCACGCGCGTTCTGGTGCTGGCCCCGACGCGCGAGCTGGCCGCGCAGATCGCCGACAGCTTCCGCGCCTATGCGCAATTCGCCCGCATCAGCATCGGCGTCATCGTCGGCGGCGTGGCCCATGGCCCGCAGATCCGCATGCTCGCCGGCGGGCTCGACGTTCTCGTCGCGACGCCCGGCCGCCTGCTCGACCATGTCTCCTCCAATCATCTGCGGCTCGAGTCGACGCGGACGATCGTGCTGGACGAGGCCGATCATATGCTCGACCTCGGCTTCATCGTCCCCATTCGCAAGATCGTCTCGCGCCTGCCCAAGGACCGGCAGAATCTCTTCTTTTCGGCCACCATGCCGAAGGAGATCGCCTCGCTCGCCGACGACATGCTGCGCGACCCCATCACCGTGAAGGTGACGCCGGCGGCGACGACGGCCGAGCGCGTGGACCAGCGGGTGATTATGGTGGACGGCGCGGCCAAGCGCGACGTTCTGCTGGAGCTCTTCGCCGATCGGAACTTCTCGCGCGCCATCGTCTTCACGCGCACCAAGCGCGGGGCCGATCGCGTGGCGCAGCATCTCGACGCGAATGGCGTCGGCGCCTCGGCGATCCACGGCAATAAGAGCCAGAATCAGCGCCAGCGCGCGCTGGAGGATTTCCGCTCCGGCCGCACCCGCGCGCTGGTGGCCACGGATATCGCCGCCCGCGGCATCGATATCGACGGGGTCTCCCATGTCGTGAATTTCGAGCTGCCGGAGACGCCTGAGGCTTATGTCCACCGCATCGGCCGCACCGCCCGCGCCGGCGCGACGGGCGCCGCCGTCTCGCTGTGCGACAATAGCGAGCGCTCGCTGCTCAAGCAGATCGAGCGCGTGACGCGCCAGACGCTGCCGATCACCGACCGCCGCAGCGCGCCGGGCTCCGCGGCCGCCGATAGCGACGCCCCGCGCCGTCCGCACGAGCATCGCCGCACGCATCAGGAGCCGGGCCGCGCCGCGCGCCATCCGGGCAAGCCCGCCGAGCATGGGCGTCCGCCGCAACAGCAGCAGCGCCGCCGCGCCAAGCCGGCCGCCGCCCGCCGGCCGGACCATTCCGCGCCGCGCTCGCGCGCTTCAGAGTAAGCGCTTCCACGGCCGAATGGGGAGGGGGCCGCACAGGCCCCTCCCTCACCCTCCCCCGCTTCGCGGGAGAGGGGGACGGCAAGCGTTTCGCGAAACCTCGATGACGCGCCGAATCTGCTCCCTCTCCCGCGCAGCGGGGGAGGGTTGGGGAGGGGGCGCTGGCAAATCTTTCAGCTCTCCGCTGTACTCTCCTCGCGAGAAAAATCGCGGGGGGAGCCGGCCATGGTCTTCGATCTCCTTATCGTCGGCGGCGGCGTCAATGGCTGCGCCATAGCGCGCGACGCCGCCGGGCGCGGGCTGAGCGTCCTTCTGCTCGAGCAAAAGGACCTCGCCGCGGCGACCTCCTCCGCCTCCACCAAGCTGGTCCATGGCGGGCTGCGCTATCTCGAGCAATATGAGTTCCGCCTCGTTCACGAGGCCTTGGCCGAGCGCGAGCTGCTGCTCGCCGCTGCGCCGCATATCATCCACCCGCTGCAATTCATCCTGCCGCATGAGAGCGCGATCCGCCCCGCCTGGCTCGTGCGGCTGGGCCTGCTGCTCTACGATCATCTGGCGCGGCGAAAGCGCATCCCCGGCTCCTCGACGGTCGCGCTCGCCGGCGCGAGATTCGGCGCGCCGCTGACCGCCGATCATCGCCTCGGCTTCTCCTATTACGATTGCCGCGTCGATGATTCGCGCCTCGTCGCGCTGGAAGCGCTGGACGCTTTCGAGCGCGGCGCGCAAATTCGCGTCGGCGCGCGGCTCGTCGGCGCACGGCGGGACGGCGCGCAATGGATCGCCAGCGTCGCCGGCGCCGATGGGCGGCTCGAGGAGGTCCGCGCTCGCGCGCTCGTCAACGCCTCCGGGCCTTTCGTCTCAGAGACGCTGGAGCATCGTCTCGGCCTCAGCTCGCGCAAGCATGTGCGGCTGGTGAAAGGCTCGCATATCGTCACGCGCAAGCTCTATGAGGGCGCGCAGGCCTATATGCTGCAGCGGCCGGACAAGCGCATCATCTTCGCCATTCCCTTCGAGGAGGATTTCACCCTCGTCGGCACCACCGACATTCCTTTTCCCGCAGCGCCGGGGCCGGTGGCGATCAGCGAGGAGGAGACGGATTATCTCATCGCGGCGGTGAATCATTTCTTCGAGAAGAAGATCGCGCGCGACGATGTCGTCTGGAGCTATTCGGGCCTGCGTCCGCTCTATGACGATGGCGCTCTCGAGGCCTCCGTCGTCACGCGCGATTACGCTTTCGATCTCGACGCGCGGGCGGAAGAGGCGCCCGCTCTGTCGATTTTCGGCGGCAAGATCACCACGGCGCGCCGCCTCGCCGAACATGCGCTGGAGACGCTCGCGCCCTTCTTTCCACAAATGCGCGCGGCCTGGACGGCGAGCGCCGTGCTGCCCGGCGGCGACATAGGCGCGGCCGCCTTCGACGCCTTTGTCGCGGAGCTGGAACGCGCCAAGCCGTTTCTGGAGCCCCGCCTCGCGCGCCGGCTCGCCGGCGCCTATGGGACGCGGGCCTGGCGCTTTCTGGAGCCGGCGAAATCTCTCGCCGATCTCGGCGAGGATATCGGCTGCGGCCTCACCGAGGCCGAGCTCGATTATCTCCGCGCGCAGGAATGGGCGCGCACGGCCGAGGATGTGCTGTGGCGACGCTCTAAGCTCGGCCTGCGTTTCGACGCCGCGCAGACGGAGAGGCTGACGCGCGCGCTCACCCCGCGCGGGGCGTGAAGCGCGCCACCTTGTGCCAGCGAAAGGCGGCGATCGGCGCCGCCTCGAGTCCCGCCGCGCGCGCCTGCGCCTGCAGGATAGAGAAGCTCTCCGGCATATCGTTCTCGACGAGATGCGCGCAGGTCGTCTCGCGCTCCTCGAGCGTCAGCTCGCTCCAGTCGCGGCGCAGCCATTCCACATAATGGGCGTGATAGAGGGGCAGCGTCTCGTCCTCCTCGCGCATCACATCGGTCATCAGCAGCAGCCCGCGCTCCGAAAGACGCGCGGCGGCGCGGCGGAAGAACTCGGCCTTCTGCTCGGTGGAAAGATGATGCACGGCGAAGCTCGTATGAATGACGTCGAAGCGCTCCTCGCCGGCGCCGATCGCGGCGAGCAGATCCTCGCGGCGCAGCTCCGCCGGGCAGGCGAGAACCTTCAAATTCTCGGCGGCGAGGCCGAGCGCGGTCTCGGAGAGATCGACGCCGACATAGCGATTGGGACGGAGCCGCGCGAGCCGCGGCGCGAAGACAGAGGCGTCGCCGCAGCCGAGGTCGAGAATGGAAAAGCCCTCGTCGCCGAAGGCGGCGCGCAGCGTCTCCTCGACGCGCTCGCCGATCTCGCGATGGAACATGTAATTCGTGTCGACGATCTTGCGATAGGTGCGCCAGGCGGCGAAGAATGCGTCGGTCGGCTGGTTCGTCATTTCGGACCCGTTCCTCGAGTTTTCGCTCTCATAACATTTAGCGCATCTCGTGTCTCGGCGACACGAACGAACAGAAGCGGAGACGGTCATGACCAGATATGTCGGCGCGATCGACCAGGGCACGACGAGCTCGCGCTTCATCCTCTTCGATCATGAGGGCGAGGTCGTCGCACTCGACCAGCGCGAGCATGCGCAAATCTATCCACGCCCCGGCTGGGTGGAGCATGACGCGGCCGAAATCTGGCGCAACACGCAGAGCGTCATCGCGGGGGCTTTGAACAAGGCTGGGCTGACGGCAGCCGATCTCGCCTGCGTCGGCCTCACCAATCAGCGCGAGACGACTCTGCTGTGGGATCGCCGCACGGGCGCGCCGCTGCACAACGCCATCGTGTGGATGGACACGCGCACCGACGCGCTGGTCGCGCGCTTTTCCGCGCAGGGCGGCAAGGATCGCTTGCGCGCGAAGACCGGTCTGCCGCTCTCCACCTATTTCTCCAGCCTGAAGCTCATCTGGCTCTTCGAGAACATTCCCGGCGCGCGCGAGAAAGCGCAGGCCGGCGAAGCGTTGTTCGGCACGATGGATTCCTGGATCGCCTGGAATCTGACCGGGCGCCATTTCACCGACGCCACCAACGCCGCGCGCACGCAGCTGATGAATCTCGAGACGCTGCAATGGGACGATGAGCTGCTCGCGCTCTTCGACATTCCGCGCGCCTGCCTGCCGCAGATTCTCTCCTCGAGCGAAGTCTATGGCGCCTGCCGCGCACCGCTCCAAGGCGCCCTGCTTTCCGGCGCGCTCGGCGATCAGCATGCGGCGCTGATCGGCCAGGCCTGCTTTGCGCCGGGCGACGCGAAAAACACCTATGGCACAGGATGTTTTCTGCTGATGAACATAGGCGAGACGCCGCGGCTCTCCACCAAGGGACTGCTCACCACGCTCGCCTATAAGCTCGGCGAGGAGAAGCCCGTCTATGCGCTCGAGGGCTCTGTCGCCATCGCCGGCGCGCTGGTGCAATGGCTGCGCGACAATCTCGGAATTATCGCGAAGAGCGCGGATATAGAAGCGCTGGCGGCGAGCGTTCCCGACAATGGCGACGTCTATTTCACGCCCGCATTCTCCGGCCTCTATGCGCCCTATTGGCGCGAGAGCGCGCGCGGGATCATCGCCGGCCTCACGCGCTTCTCGACGAAAGCGCATATCGCACGCGCCGCGCTGGAGGCTGTGGCGTTTCAGACGCGCGACGTCGTCGCGGCGATGGCGGAAGATTCCGGCGTCGCGCTGGAGGAGCTGCGCGTCGACGGCGGCATGGCGGTGAATGCGCTGCTGATGCAGTTTCAGGCCGATATTCTCGGCGCTCCCGTCGTGCGGCCGCGCTGCATAGAGACGACGGCGCTCGGCGCCTCCTATGCCGCAGGACTGGCCAGCGGCTTTTGGAAGGATAAGCGCGAGATCGCCACGCATTGGCGCGCCGAGAAGCAATGGAGCCCGATAATGTCGAAGGAAGAGCGCGAGCGCCGCATCGCCAAATGGGCGAAGGCGGTGACGCGCTCCTTCGATTGGACGGACTGACGCGCGGCATTTTTCAGAACTTGGCGATCACGGGAATGGGCGGCGCCTTCCCCTCGAAGGGATAGTAGCGGAAGCTAATGAAGACCATGCTGTCTCGCGCCTGCGGCGCACCGCCGACGCCGGAAAAGCCGTCCTTGATCGTATAGGAATATTGCACGCCGCCGCGCACCTTGCCGAACTGCCCTTCGTACAAAGTGTGCCAGAAACCGCCGGTGACCTGCCGAATGTCTTTGATGATTCCGGCGCAGGCCAGCGCTCCGCCCAATGGAACATTGGCCGCCGTGCCGCCGGAGAGGAAGGCCGTCGTGGTCAGCGCGTCATTCTCTATGTTGCATCCCAGATTGTTGAAATAGGGATTGGCGAAGCCGCCGAAAATGACATTGCCCGGAATGGCGACATATTGCGGATTGCGCCGCGTGAACTCGCCGCCGGCATAGGCGTATATGTCGAGATCGGGCCGCGGATGCAGCACGCCGCCGATGAGAATCATGCGCTCGTTGATCGGCAACGGGCCGCCGTCGACGGCCGACCATGTCGCGTCCGCGAGCTGCCCGGCGCCATAGCGGCCGATTCCATGGCCGATGGCGCCGGAGACTTGGAAGTCGAGGAGACCGGGGAGAACCGGCGCGAATAGGCCGGCGCCGAAGCCGCCGCCCCAGGCGTTGCGATTGCCCCAATAGGCGCGCGTGGTGAAATTGCGCGCCAGGCCGAAGCCCTCCATATGCACGGTCCGATCGCCGAGATCGGCGTCCCATGCGGCTTTGCCGATGAGATCGGGCGCGCGATTGAGCGAATAGCTGTTCACAATGTTGAACAGGCCGCCGCCCGCCGCTTGTCCGAACAATATCGGATTTTGCAGCGGCAGAGCGGTCGTGCCGAAAAAGCCCGGCGGCAGCGCGCCATAGCCGGTGAAAGTGGTGGCGGCGCCCTCGGCGGCGAATGCGAGCCAGAATTCCTTGTTGAAATCCACGGTGAGGCGCATGCCGGGCTGCCGCGCCCAGACATAGCCGGGGACATATTGCGCATCGATGGTGAGCGGCTGAATCGTCGTGTCCGGCTTTATGCCGACCTTGTTCAGCGTCACCAGCGACCACGCCTGCCCGGCCATGAAATGCGCGCCGAACGAATCCCAATCGATATTCGTGTACATCTGCCGCAGGCGCAGATTGTAGGAATTGCTCTCGTTGGAATTGGCGGTTTGCGCCGCGCCGAGAAAATCGGTTTCGACATAGCCGGCAATCTTGGTGAAAGGATCGATATCGCCCTTCACCAGCATGGACAGACGGCTCTGTCGCGCGCTGAAGCGGAACTCGCTCGAATGTCCCGTCGCGAAGAAATTATAGGGAATATTCTGAAACGGCGTGTTGACGTCGGCGCCGACCCAGCGGCTGCGCCAGACGCTTTCGAGCGCGATGAAGCCGCCGGGCGTGATCGTGATTCCCCGAAAGCGAAAATTGTCCGGCCCCTTCTTTTCCGCCTCCTCCTTTTTTTCCTTCTCTTTCTGCTTCTCCTCCTTCTCCTTTTTCTTATCGGCCTGCGCGGTCTTTTGCGACTTGTCCAATCGCGCCTCGAGCTTGTGCAAGCGCTCCGTGAGCGCGCGAACCTCCGCGCGCAATTCCTCTTCATTCGCGCTCGACGATGTCGTCGAGACGAGGAGAAGCGTGATCGCGATTGAGCCGCGCAGCAGCTCTGCACGATGAGAATGAAAAGGATTCATTGCGCCGGTCCCCTGGACGGCGCCGCGCCGATGAGAAAGGCGCGCCCGCGCGCGTCGCCGAGCGAGCGCGCGAGGGGCGGCCGAAACGCTGTGCGGCGCGACGCCGATCACTGTCGAAAACGAAGAGGTGATGAAATCGCACGCGACGCGCGACACGAATGCGCGCGGCCATGCCGGCGCGGCGCCGATTCGCTCGGCGTCGGGACGCTACGCGCAGGCTATGACGAATCGACGACCGAGGGAATGCTCGCCTCGCGCCGCTCTCCGACGATCACATGCGCGGAAAGCGGATGCGAGCTCTAGCCGCGCAGCGCCAATCGAAAGCGTCCGCGAATCACGGCGCCGTCGATGCGCGAGCGTCGCTTTTGGCGCGGGCCGCGCGCATGCGGGAGCGCGAGCGCCGCGCGCTGCGCCGGCACGGCTGCGGACGCGCCGGCAACATCTTGCTTTTTATCGAAATTTTCGACGCTTTGCGGAAGCCTTGCGAGCGAAGGCTTCGCCGCCTGTTTCCGCGGCGATTCGCCCCTATGACAGCAATAGGTGATTTGTGTCGCGATTATGTATATAAGGCGACACGAAACCGATTGTCGGCCCTGTTTCGGCCGACGTCATGCGAATGGCCGAGGCCAGCCACATTTCGGCCGCCAACGCCTTGGAACGTGGCGCCCGAACGGCGATGTTCCAAAGCGGCGAGGCGAGCCGCCGAGACGACGAGTCGCGCGGGCGCAAAAATCGAGGCCCCCGAAGCGAACATCGAGCCCGATATCGGACGTAAACAGTAAAGGTTGAAGATGCCGACAATCGCTCTCGTCGACGACGACCGCAATATTCTCACTTCCGTCTCGATCGCGCTGGAAGGCGAGGGCTACCGCGTTCAAACCTACACCGACGGCGCCGCCGCGCTCGATGGCTTGCGCGCCAATCCGCCGGACCTCGCCATTTTCGACATAAAGATGCCGCGCATGGACGGAATGGAGCTGCTGCGCCGTCTGCGGCAGAAATCCGACCTTCCGGTGATCTTCCTCACCTCCAAGGACGAGGAGATCGACGAATTGTTCGGCCTCAAGATGGGCGCCGACGATTTCATTCACAAGCCGTTCTCGCAGCGCCTGCTGGTGGAGCGCGTGAAGGCCATTCTGCGCCGCGCCAATCCCAAGGAAGCCGCCGCGCAGAAGGAATCGGAAGCCAAGGTGCTGGAGCGCGGCGCGCTGGTCATGGACCCGGAGCGCCATACCTGCACCTGGAGGGGCGATCCCGTCGTGCTCACGGTGACGGAATTTCTCATCCTGCAGGCGCTGGCGCAGCGCCCCGGCGTGGTGAAGAGCCGCAATGCGCTGATGGACGCCGCCTATGACGATCAGGTCTATGTCGACGATCGCACCATAGACAGCCACATCAAGCGGCTGCGCAAGAAGTTCAAGGTCGTCGACAATGAGTTCGAGATGATCGAGACGCTCTATGGCGTCGGCTATCGCTTCAAGGAAGCCCCATAACGGCTCATGACAGTCACGACCGACAATGAACATGGCGTCGCCGAGACGCAGGCGCGGCAAAAGCGAATCGGCCGCGCCGCGTCGGTTCGCTTCGCGCGGCTCACGCGCGCGATTCAGTCGCGCCTGTCGTCCTCGCTCACACGCCGCATCGTCGTGCTCAATCTTGGCGGCCTCGTGGCGCTGCTCGGCGGTTTTCTCTATCTCAACCAATTTCGCGAAGGCCTGATCGACGCGCGCGTGCAGAGCCTGCAGACGCAGGGCGAGATCATCGCCGCGGCGATCGCCGCCTCCGCGACCGTCGATACGGACGCCATCACCATCGATCCCGAGAAGCTGCTGCGGCTCGCGCCCGGCGAGAGCTACAGCCTCGCGGAGGGCAGCCAGCCGTCGATGGAGTTCTCGCTCAATCCCGAGCGCATCGGCCCGCTGCTGCGCCGTCTCGTCTCGCCGACGCGCACGCGCGCGCGCATCTATGATCGCGACGGCTATCTGCTGCTCGATTCGCGCTCCGTCACCGGACGCTCCAATATTCTGCGCTTCGAGCTCGGGCCGCCGGGCGGCGCGAGCGAATCGTCCAGCTATCTCGAGCAGGGCGTGAATGCGCTGCGCCGCTGGACGCGCCGGCCGGAGCTGCCGCTCTATGAGGATATCGGCGCCGGCAATGGCAAAGCCTATCCCGAAGTGGCCGCCGCGCTCACCGGCGGCGCGCTCTCCGTGGTGCGGGCCAACGCCAAGGGCGAGACCATCATTTCCGTCGCCGTGCCGGTGCAGCGCTTCCGCTCCGTGCGCGGCGCGCTGCTTCTCTCCACGCTCGGCGGCGACATCGACGCCATTCTGGCGCAGGAGCGCTGGGGCATCATCCGCATCTTCCTGGTCTCGGCCGGCGTGATGCTGCTGCTGTCGCTGCTCTTCGCCGGCACCATTGCCGAGCCCATGCGCCGCCTCGCCGAGGCGGCCGAGCGCGTGCGCCGCGGCGTCAAATCACGGCAGGAGATTCCCGATTTCTCGCAGCGTCAGGACGAGATCGGCCATCTCTCCGGCGCGCTGCGCGACATGACGCGCGCGCTCTACAATCGCATAGAGGCGATCGAGCATTTCGCCGCCGATGTCGCGCATGAGCTGAAGAATCCGCTCACCTCTCTGCGCAGCGCGGTGGAGACTCTGCCCATCGTCAAGGACGAGAATGCGCGCTCGCGCCTGCTGACCATCATCAAGCACGACGTCGGACGGCTCGACCGTCTCATCAGCGATATTTCCGACGCCTCGCGTCTCGACGCCGAGCTCGCCCGCGCCGACATGGACATTGTCGATGTCGCCGGCGTGCTGAAGACCGTCGTCGGCATGGCGCATGACCTCGATCGCGGCGACGGCGTCACTGTCACGCTCGACATTCAGCCCGCCGATCCGCGGCGGCGCTGGCGCATCCTCGGCCATGATTCGCGCCTCGCGCAAGTGTTCGACAATCTCATCGGCAACGCCCGCTCCTTCTCGGCGGAGGGCGGCGATGTGCGCGTCTATCTGCGGCCGGAGCAGGCGATGGGGCCGGGCGGCCAGCCGATCGACGGCTATGAGATCATCGTCGACGACGACGGGCCGGGCATTCCCGCCCATGCCTTCGAGCGCATTTTCGAGCGCTTCTACACGGATCGGCCGGAGCAGGGCTTCGGCCAGAATTCCGGGCTCGGCCTCTCCATCTCGCGCCAGATCGTCGAGGCGCACAATGGCCGCATCCGCGCGATGAACCGCACGCGGGCGGAGCCGGAGGGAACCGACGAGATCGCGCCGGAGGATGTGGTGCTGGGCGCGCGCTTCGTGCTCTGGCTGCCGGCGGCGAAATGACCGGCGCGCCTCGCCAGACCGAGCCGGCCGAGGAGCAGATCATGATTCACGCCAACGCCCTGCTCATCGGCCCGGCCGGCGCGCTGCTGCGCGGGCCGTCCGGCGCGGGCAAAAGCGGGCTCTGCCTCGAGCTGATCCATTTCGCGCAGGGGCGCGGGCTGTTCGCGCGGCTTATCGGCGATGATCGGGTCGCGCTCGTCCGCCGTCACGGCCGCCTGCTGGCGCGCCCGCACCCGACCATAGCCGGAGCGATAGAGGAGCGCGGCCGAGGCGTTCTGCCGGCCGAATTCGAGCCTGCGGGGGTGCTCCGCTGTCTCATCGATCTATGTGGAGAAAGAGACGAGCCGCCGCCCCGCTACCCGCCGGAGGAGGACGCGGAGGCCGATCTGTGCGGCGTGAGGCTGCCGCGGCTCGCCGCGGACGCCCGCGAGGCCGGCGCGGCGCGGAAGATTTTCTCGTTTATTCATCAGTTTGTAGCATTTTAACGAGGACCGGAGGTTTTCGCTTGCCAATTTCGCCGCAACGCACAAAATGGCGCCCGAAACGCTGCGAACGTCGGGGCGACATTCGCGTTAGTAAATTGGTGAGCCGCAATGCGGTCTGCTTCGGTTCTCCGGTTTCGACGATCTCGTTCTCCTGCGAGACGGTCTTCATGAGCGGTAGCTGCGAATGATCGGAATGGTCCTGGTGACCCATGGCCACCTCGCCACGGAGTTTCGCGCGGCCCTCGAGCATGTCGTCGGCCCGCAGAAGCAGCTCGTGTCGATCTCGATCGGCCCCGAGGACGATATGGAG
This sequence comes from Methylosinus sp. DMC45, assembly GCF_056313885.1. Classification (NCBI taxonomy): domain Bacteria; kingdom Pseudomonadati; phylum Pseudomonadota; class Alphaproteobacteria; order Hyphomicrobiales; family Methylocystaceae; genus Methylosinus; species Methylosinus sp. DMC45. The sequence goes on along the minus strand of NZ_JBQUZK010000003.1, from coordinate 295,648 downwards.
CGTCGGCGCCGGGACATTATCGACGCCATCGCCGAGGCGGACAGCGGCGACGGCGTCGTCGTGCTGACCGACATGTTCGGCGGCACCCCCTCCAATCTGGCGATTTCCGTGATGAATGGCGGCAAGGTGGAGGTGCTGGCGGGCATCAACCTGCCCATGCTCATCAAGCTGGCCTCGGTGCGCGAATCGGCTCCGCTCGAGCAGGCAGTGTTGCAAGCCCAGGACGCCGGGCGCAAATATGTCTATATCGCCAGCCGAGTCCTCAACGCCAAATGACCGACCAATCCGTTTCCGCCGCCGCCGATGACGGCCGCATCGTCCGCGATCTCACCATCGTCAACCGCAAGGGCCTGCACGCGCGGGCGACGGCCAAATTCGTCCAATGCTGCGAGGCCTATGAGGCCGAGATCACCGTCTCCAAATGCGGGGACACGGTCGGCGGCAGCTCCATCATGGGCATATTGACGCTGGGCGCGGCGCAAGGCTCCACCATCACCGTGACCGCCGCCGGCCCGCAGGCCTCGCAGGCGATAGAGGCGCTGGCGGCGCTGGTCGGCAACCGCTTCGGCGAGGACGAGTAGGGCGCGCAGGCCCCCTCCGCTACGCTTCTCCCCGCTTCGGCTTGGACAATTCGCTCAAATCCGGCTCCCCGCAGCGCGCGAGAATGGCGGCGCGGACATGGTCGCGCAGCCGCAGCGCGCAGAGGAAATCGCTCCCGCCCGCCCGTATCGGCGGCAGAATGGCGAGCGACAGCGCGGAGCGGCGCGGGAACCATTGCTCGCCCCGCAACATGCCGCGGGTTCCGCGCAAGACGCCGGGGTAGACCGGCAGCTCCGCCTCCGCGGCGATCTTGAACGCGCCGAGATAGAAGCCGCAGAGCCCGGCGCGGCGCGTGAAGGTTCCCTCCGGGAAGAACACGAGATTGCGTCCCTCCCGCGCCGCAGACGCGAGCTTCTCCGCATCGGCCACGCTCGCCGCAATGTCGAAGCGCTCGACGAAAAGCGCCCCGAGCCGGCGCAGGAACGGCCCGGCGAACATCTGCCCGGCCAGCTCCTTCTTGGCGACGAAGGCCGGCTCGCCCGGCAGGCTCGCGGCGAGCAGCATGACGTCGACATAGCTCGAATGGTTGAAGGCGAGCACCGCGCCGCCCGTCGGCAGACGCTCCAGCCCCTCCGTCGTGACCTTCGCGCCAATGGCGCCGAGCATTGTCCCGGCGATCTTGCGGACGGCGGGCCAGCGCGAGCGGCGGGGCAGGATCATCACCGCCCACCAGGCGGCGAAATAGCCGGCGCAGACGATGAGCCACCACCAGAAGGCATAGGCGAGCTCGCCCGCCCGCCGCGCCGCCCCACGCAGCGCAGGCCATAGGCCGAGCAGCGCCAGCCGGCCGATCTGCAGCCAGACCGGGCCGCGCGGCTCGCCGAGCCGACCCTCCTCGAACAGCGCCTTGGCGGCGCTGCGGCGAATCTTGCCGCTCGAGGTTTTGGGGGTCGAGCGCGGCGGCAGGAAGCGGACTTCGTCCGCCGGCGCGCCGCAGACGGCGGCGACCGCCGCCTGAACCTTGGTCTCCAGCGCGCCCAGCGCTTCGGGCACGGTCTCATAGGTCTCGGCGACGACGATCAGCCGTTCCGTGCCGGTCTCCATGTCGGCCGCGCCGAAAGCGGCGACGCAGCCCTTGCGAATGCCGGGCAGCGCGGCGACGGCCTCCTCTATCTCCTGCGGATAGAGATGCCGCCCAGCGCGAATCACAATGTCCTTGACCCGCCCGGTCACATAGATCTCGCCGCCGGCCATATAGGCGCGATCGCCGCTGTCGAGCCAGCCGCCCCGAATCAGCGCCCTGGTCTTCTCCTCATTGCGGAAATAGCCCGTCGTGGCCGAGGGGCCGCGAAACTCCAGCCGCCCCTCGCGGCGCTCGGAAAGCTCGCGGCCGGCGGCGTCGACGATGCGAATCTCATGACCCGGCAGCGGCGCCCCGCAGCCGACGATCTCCAGCGCGCCCGCGCCCTCCCCCGCCGGCTCGGCGCGGCCGTCGGTCGCCAGCGCCTCGCGAAAGATGCGGTCGACGGCCGGCGCGCGGCCGGGCGGCGGAAAGGCGAGGCCGACCGCATTTTCCGCGAGCCCATAGACCGGCGCCATGGCCTCCGCCCGAAAGCCGTATCTGGCGAATTTTTCGGCGAATCGCCGGATCGTGCGCGGGGAAATGGGCTCGGCGCCATTGGCGACCATGCGCAGCGAGGAGAGATCGAGCCCCTCGATCTGCGCCGGATCGATCTTGTCGAGGCATAGCTCGAAGGCGAAATTGGGCGCGGCGCTCAACGTGCCGCGATGGCGGTCGATCGCCTCCAGCCAGCTCGCCGGCCGCGAGAGGAAGGTCAGCGGCGACATGACATAGAGCGGCGCGCCGAAATGCAGGCAGCCGAGCCAGGCGCCGATGAGCCCCATATCGTGATAGAGCGGCAGCCAGCTCACGAAGCTGTCGGCCGAGCTGGCGCCGATGGCGAGGCCCATGGCGCGCACATTGGCGAGAAGATTGGCGTGGCTCAGCACGACGCCTTTGGGATCGCCCGTGCTGCCGGACGTATATTGCAGCATGGCGGTCGCGCCCGCCTCGCGCGTCGGCGGCAGCGGCGCGCCATTGGCGCCGCTGGTGAGATCGGCGACGCAGACGATGGCCTCGAGGCTCTCCACGCGCCCGCGGGCGAGGCCGGCGAGGCGCAGACCCTCCGGCGTGGTGACGAGCAGCCGCACCCCCGCATTGCGCAAAATGCCGATCTGCCGGGTGAGATGCTCCTCGATCTGCGCCATGCGCATGGGCGGATAGATCGGCACGGGAATGGCGCCGGCGTAGAGCGCGCCGAAAAAGCCGACGAAGAAATCGAGGCCCGTCGGCAGCATCAGCGCGATGCGGTCGCCCGGCGCGACGTCGCGGGCGACGAACCCCTCGGCCGCGCGCCGCGCCTCATCGGCGAGCCGCCAATAGGTGAGCGCGCCGCCGGGCGTCGCGGCGTCGCGCAGAAAGGTGAGATGCAGCCGCTCGGGATTTTGCGCGGCGTGCCAGTCCAGCGCCTCGGTCAGCGTCCTCGCCTCGAAGGCGGCGCGAATATGCGGCAGCGCCTCGGCCGGCGAAGGCTCGGCGAAGGCGGGCGGCTCGGCGCCGGGGGCCTTCTCGAGCGCCGTCAGCAGATCGCCGACCGTATCGGCGCGGCCCAGCTCCTCGAGCGGCAGAGGGGCGTGGAAGGCGCGCTCCAGCCGCATGTTCAATTCGGCGCGCGCCAGACTGTCGACGCCGAGATCCTGCTCGAGCCGGCTGGACAGCGAAATCTCCGTCGGCGCGCCGCGCCGCGGATGCATCTCGCGGGCGAGCGAGTCGACGACGGCGAAAACCTCCCGTCGCGCCGCCTCCTGCGTGGCGCGCCGACGTCCCGGATAGTTGGAGACCGCATGCATTGGGAGCCCCTCACTCGCTGACGAGGCAGATAGAGCGAGGTCGGCGGCATTCGACTCTTTTCTGTAACCCGCCATCGACATGGGGCGCCGATAATCGCTGCGCTTGCGCCGAGATCAGCCTCGCGCAAGCCGGACGCCGGAAACTGGATGCGCGTCCGACGCGCCATGGATGGTCACGAATCATGGTCTCGCCGATTTCCGCCGTCACCTCCCGAGCGCCCAGCGTGCGCGCCCTGTCGCGCGTCTCGCAGGTCACGGCGAGAGCCGAGCCGGTGGAAGAGACGAGCGTCGAGACCGCGACGACGGCCGCCAAGCCGCCGCCCCCGCCCGGTCCGGGCCTCCGCGACGCGCTGCCCGCCGGCTATCGCAATTTCGCCATGCCGCTCGGCGCCGAATCCGACGAGCCGCTCGCCGGCGAGAACGCGCCCTTGCGCTCCGCCTATGGGCCGAGCGCGGCGGCGCTCTCCGGCCTGCCGCGCCTCATCGGCGAGCGCATTCCACTGCGCATCGTCATTCGCGAGGCGCAGACCGCCCTGCGCGCGGCGGCGGAAGCGCGCGGCGAGACGGTGCGGGAATTTCTCGACGCCGCCGAGACCGTTCCGCGCGCGCGCCTTCCCTCCCGCAATCCCGCCGAGGCCGCGCCGACGATTCGCGCCGCGCTTCTGGTCCGCGACGGCGAGCGCGACACCGCCACCATCGATCTCTATGTGACCAAGACCGGGCCGGGCGCCTTCGAGGCCGCCGCCTATGACCGCGATTTCGCCTCGCCCTCCGGCGGCTTCCCCTATGCCGCGCCGCCGCTCTTCATCGATCGCATCAATTTCGATCCCGCCTATCAGGCGGTGGTCGCGGCCGTCGCCAGCCCGCCGCGCCGGCGCAGCGCCGCGAGCGGCCGCGGGGCGTCGCCGGTCGGCTCCTTCGTCGTCACCTCGGTGATCGGCGTCGCGACCTTCGTCGCCGTCATGCTGACGCTCGCCGCCGGCCAGCCCGTGTTCGCCGCCACGATCGCGCTGCTCGGCGCCATGGGCTTCGTCTACGCGCTGCGCGCGCGCTCGACCTGAAGCGTCACGGCGAAATTCCCTCCCGCAGAAATTCTCTCGCCCTCAGAAATTCTTGCGCTCCGGCGCGTCCCCCGCTAACCCTGCGGCCAGCCTCCGAAGCCCAAACAGGGAAGCCGCCGCATGAAAGCCCGCGTCATCGTCACCTTGAAGAACGGCGTGCTCGATCCGCAGGGCAAAGCCATTGAAGGCGCGCTGGCCTCGCTCGGCGTCGAGGGCGTCGGCGGCGTGCGGCAGGGCAAGGTGTTCGACATAGAGCTCGAGGGCTCCGACCGCGCCCTCGCCGAGACGCGGCTGCGCGCCGCCTGCGAGAAGCTGCTCGCCAACACCGTCATCGAGAATTTCCAGATCGAGATCTGATCCCATGAAAGCCGCCGTCCTCGTCTTTCCCGGCTCCAATCGCGAAGGCGATATGGCGCGCGCGCTTCGCCAAGCCACCGGCAACGAGCCGGCGATGGTGTGGCATTCGCAGACCGAGCTGCCCGCGGGCACGGATCTCGTCGTGCTGCCGGGCGGCTTCTCCTATGGCGATTATCTGCGCTGCGGCGCCATCGCCGGCCGCGCCGCCATTATGGACGCGGTGCGCGCCCATGCCGCGCGCGGCGGGCTGACGCTCGGCGTCTGCAACGGCTTTCAGATTTTGTGCGAGGGCGGGCTGCTGCCGGGCGTGCTGATGCGCAACGCCAATCTGCGCTTCGTCTGCCGCATGCAGCATTTGCGCGTCGAGCGCGCCGACACCGCCTTCACCCGCCATTATCGGCAGGGCCAGACGATCGAGGTCGCCATCGCCCATGGCGAGGGCAATTACGAGGCCGATGACGAGACGATCGCCCGGCTCGAGGGCGAGGGGCTGGTCGCCTTCCGCTATTGCGACTCGCTCGGCCGCGTCGGCGGCGAGGCCAATCCCAACGGCTCGCGCAACGACATCGCCGGAATCTTCTCCGAGCGGCGCAATGTGCTCGGACTGATGCCGCATCCCGAAAATCTCATCGATCCGCTGGTCGGCGGAATCGACGGCCGGGGATTGTTCGAGAGCCTCGCGGCGGCGTGAGGCCGATCGGCGCGGGCGGCTCGCCGCCGGCCCTCTCCCCGCGAACGGGCGCGCGCTCCGCTAGCTGTCGCGGCGCTTGATCCACGCCAGCGCGAGAAAGGCCGCCGCGGCCGAGGCGACGCAGATCGCCGTCGCATAGAGCGTGCCCTGCTCATTATCGGCGAAGAACAGATTCTTCGTGTTCATGCCGAAGAGGCCCGTGATCAAGGTCGGAGGCATCAGGAGCGTGCCGAGAATGGTCAGCACATAGAGCTGCCGATTGGTCTCCGCCGTGAGATTGGAGACGATCTCGTCCTGCAGCAGCCGCGCGCGCTCCTCCACCGCCTGCAGCTCCTGCTGCAGCGAATCGAAACGCTGCGTCAGCCGGCGCAGCGCCGCATGGGTCGGCGGCGAGACGCGCGGCGAGAAGGCCGTGCGGGAAAAGACGCGCTGGCCGTCGGCGAGCTCGCGGCGCAGGCGGATCGTCTGGCGGCGCAGCGCGCCGAGATCGCGCCGATCGTCATGCGCCTCGTCGTCGAGCACGCGATCTTCGATCTTGTTGAATTTGGCGAGAAGCTTCTCGAGCCCGATGTCCATGGCGACGAGGCTGCGCGTCACCAGCGCCTCGAAGAGATCGAGCGGCGTTTGCAGCCGCTGGCCCTCCAGCGCCGCTTGCCGAATGGCGGCCGTCGATTCGACCGCGTAGCGGCGGGCGGTGACGATGCAGCGCTCGGTGACGACGACGCGCAAGGGGCGCAGCACGTCCTCCTCCCGCTCGAGATCGCGGCCGTAGTCGGCGAGCACGCCCCATAGCGCCTGCTCGTCGGCGTCGAGCCGCTGATGGCCGTCCTGATCGATGAGCAGCGCGCGGGCCTCCGCCGGCATTTGCCGGCGGCCGGCGACCCAGTCGCGATAGCGAAGATCGGCGACGTTGAGATGGACCCAGAAATAGCCGTCGACGTCCGCATCGAGCTGCGCGGAATCGTGATCGGCGACGAGCGTCGCCGCGCCGTCCGCATCGAAGCGCATGACCCAGAGAAAGGGCGAATCGCCCGCGATCGCGCCGGCCGGCGGCATCGTCTTCATTTTCATGCGTCCCCGCGGGCGCGCGCCTTCGGCGGCCCGCCTCGGGTCCTCACCATTAGAGGAGGGATGCGACGTTTCGTCGACAGAGGGCGGCACGGATGACCTTCAGCCTCAGGCGTCGGCTTTTTGCGGCGCGCGCTCCAGCTCCTCGAGCGGCTGCGGGAGGCGCCGACGCCGACGCTCCTCCGCCGCCTCGAAGGCGTTGCGCAGCGCGCGCCGAGCGGAATTGGTGTGCGCCTCGGTGACGCGCGAGAAGAGGAAGCCGAAGACGACAGCCGCCGTCATCACCGCCGCCATCACCAGCCAATGGACAGGCGTCGCCAGCTCGCGCGCCCATAGCGCGCCGAAATGCCGATCGGCCAGGGCGCGCGCCAAAATCAGCACGGGCATATGGACGCTGTAGAGCGAGAAGGAGAAATCGGCGAGCCGCCGATGCAGCTGCGGCTGGAACAGCGCCCAGCCTTGCTGCGGCCCGAAGCGCAGCGTCGCCACGAGATTGAGGAAGAGGACCGCCGACAAAGTATCGGCGAGATCGGCGAGATAGGGGAAGGCCTCGAGATTGGGGCCGCGCACCAGAAGGCGAATGGGGATGACGGCCGCGACATAGAGGGCCAGCGCGATCCAGCGCGACTGGACCAGCGGGCGCCGCGCCAGAGTCGCCAGCGCGCCGAGGCCCCAGAGCAGATAGCCGAAGCGAAACCAGCCGCCGGACGGGATCGACATCACGACGAGAATGGCGAGGCCGAGCGCGAATCCGAAAGCGCGCGCCCGCAGCGAATAGGCGCGGGCGAAGGGCAGCAGCAGCAGCGGGAAAGAGATGTAATACCAGAACTCGCAGGCGAGCGACCAGAGCGGCCCATTGGTGCCGAAGAAATCGCAATAGATCGCCGAGAGATTGGCCAATGAGCCGAGGAAGAGATCGGCGCGATAATGGTCCTTGAACACCGGCCAGTCATAGACGCCGCTGTCGCCGAGCCAGCCGCGGCCGATCCCATCCACCGCGGCGGTGACGAGCAGCGCCGGCGCGAGAACGATATAGATGCGCGCGAAGCGATGGATGAGATAATCGCGCAGGAAGGGCTTGTCCTTGCGCAATTGCGCCAGCACCGCGCCGCCGACGAGATAGCCCGAGATGGCGAAGAAGCCGACGACGGCCTGATGTCCGAGCTCGAAGCTGACGAAGAACCACCAGGCGTAGACGCTCGCCGCATGGGGCGCGCTCATTATGTCGGCGAGATTGACGAACATATTGGTGGAGTGGACGGCGAGCACGAGCAGCGCGCCCACCCAACGACATGCCTCGATGAATTGCGACAGAAGGACGGGCATGTGTCTCCGACGGCTTTGGAGCGAATGGATCGCTCCAAATGAAAAAATGGTGGACAGGGCCGAGTTATAGCCCCTCGGCTCGACCTTGGCCAACCCAGCGGGCGCGCTCGCCGAGCCGCGCGCGCCGGTCCAGCGCGGCGACAGCCGCGTGCAGAAACCGCCGCAGCGCCGGCGTGTGCGCCTCGGTCACACGCGAGAAGACGAAGGCCGTCGCGACGGCGACGAGGAGCAGCGCCGCCGCCGCGAGCCAATGCGTCGGCGTCGGCAGAAGCTTGTGCCAGTCCACGCCGAAAATATGGCCGGCTCCGGCCCAGAAGAAGAAAACGATCGGCATATGCGTGGCGTAGAGCGAGAAGGAGAAATCCGCGAGCCGGCGATGCAGCGCCGAATCTCCGAGCGCAAAGCCGCTTTCCGAAAAGCGCAGCGTCGTCAGCAGATTGGCGAGCGTCGCCGCGGTGAGCGCGTCGGCGATGTCGTGCAGAACCGGATGCGCCTCGAAGAGCGGCCCGCGCGCGGCGAGGCGGCCGACGACGAGCGCCGCGAGAAAAATCCCCAGCGACAGATATTTGGCGGAGAGGAGCGGGCGCTTCGCGCGCGCCGCCAGCGCGCCCATGGCCCATAGCACGAAGCCGAAAGGCACGCGCGAGGAGGGAATCGAGAGAAGGAGCAGCAACAGCGCGCCGAAGGAAAAGCCGACAAGACGCACGGGCTCCGAATAGGCGCGCGCCCACGGAAGCAGCAGTAGCGGGAACAGCAGATAGTACCAGAACTCGCAGGCCAGCGACCACAGAGGCCCGTCGGTGCCGGCCTGGCCCGCCCAGATATTCTGCTGCATGGCCAGCGCCGAGAGAATGCGCGAGGGCTCATAGGCGCCCTCGAGGCCGGGGAGCTCATAGATGCCCGCGCCGGCGAAGAGGGCGCGGCCGAGCGCGTCGAGAGCGAAGGTCAGCGCCAGCGCCGGGACCAGCACCAGATAGATGCGGGCGAAGCGATCGACGAAATAGGCGCGCAGGAAGGGCGTCCGCCGCTCCATGGCCGCGAAGACGCGGCCGCCGACGAGAAAGCCGGACAGCACGAAGAAGACCGTCACCGCCTGATGCGAGAAGGCGGTGAGGAACCACCAGAGATAGACCAGCGGCCCATGCGGCGCGACCATTATGTCGCTCAGCGAGATGAGCACATTGGCGTGGGCGAGCAGAACGGCGAGAGCGGCGAGCCAACGGGCGGCGTGAACGAAATCCGACAAAAAGACAGGCATGAAAAAAGCGCTCGTACGAAAATAGCGCTGGTCAGGATAGGAGAAACCGCGCGCCGTGTCACCCTGCGGAAAAGCCGAGGGTAGGCCGAGGGGATAAGGCGACGCTTGCGGCGCGCCGGCAAAAGCTCGCCTCCGCGGGCCGGCTCCTGTATAGCTGGGCCGCGCGGGGGAGCGGCGAGCAGGAGCCAGGCCAGTGGAGAATTGGACGCCCGGAAGCTGGAGAGCGAGACCGATCGAGCAGACGCCGATCTATCAGGATCAGGCGGCGCTCGCCGATGTCGAGCGGCAGCTGGCCGGATTTCCGCCCCTCGTCTTCGCCGGCGAGGCCCGCAGCCTCAAGCGCTCGCTCGCCGAGGTCGCGGGCGGCCGCGCCTTTCTGCTGCAGGGCGGCGATTGCGCCGAGAGCTTCAGCGAGCATTCGGCCGACAATATCCGCGATTTCTTCCGCGTCTTCCTGCAAATGGCGGTGGTGCTGACCTATGCGGCGGCCTCGCCCGTGGTGAAGGTCGGCCGCATCGCCGGCCAATTCGCCAAGCCGCGCTCCGCCCCCACCGAGAAGCAGGGCGCGCTGGAGCTGCCGAGCTATCGCGGCGACATCATCAACGACATCGAATTCACCGCCGCCGCCCGCACGCCCGATCCGCAGCGGCAGCTGATGGCCTATCGGCAATCGGCGGCGACGCTCAACCTCATCCGGGCTTTCGCGACGGGCGGCTACGCCAATCTCGTCAATGCGCATCGCTGGATGCTGGGCTTCGTGCGCAACAGCCCGCTTTCGGACCGCTATTCGCAGCTCGCCGACCATATCAGCGAGACCTTGGGCTTCATGCGCGCCATCGGCCTCGATCCCGAGCATCATCCAGAGCTGCGGCAGACGGATTTCTACACCTCTCACGAGGCGCTGCTGCTCGGCTATGAGCAGGCGCTGACCCGCGTCGATTCGCTCGAGGGCGGCTATTTCGCCACCTCCGGCCATTTCCTCTGGATCGGCGACCGCACGCGCCAGGAGGACGGCGCCCATATCGAATATCTCCGCGGCGTTCAGAACCCCATCGGCCTCAAATGCGGGCCGAGCCTGAAGCCGGACGCGCTGCTGCGCCTCATCGACAAGCTCGATCCGCAGAACGAGCCGGGGCGGCTGACGCTCATCTGCCGTTTCGGCTCCGACAAGGCGGCCGAGGCGCTGCCGCCGATCCTGCGCGCCGTCGCCCGCGAAGGGCGCAATGTCGTGTGGTGCTGCGACCCGATGCACGGCAACACGATCAGCGCCGGCGGCCGCAAGACCCGGCCTTTCGATCGCGTAATGGCGGAAATCCGCAATTTCTTCGAGGTTCACCGCGCCGAAGGCACCTATGCCGGCGGCATTCACCTCGAGATGACGGGACAGAATGTCACCGAATGCATGGGCGGCGCGCGCGATATTTCCGAGCAGGAGCTGGGCGTGCGCTACGACACCACCTGCGATCCGCGCCTCAACGCCGAGCAGGCGATAGAGGTGGCCTTCCTCGTCGCGGAATTGCTGAAGGCCGAGCGGCTCGCGCGCGGCGCGCAGGAGCAGGACGCGGCGGAGTAACACCGCCAGCGCCCTCATCCTGAGGCGCTTTTTGCGGAACGCAAAAAGCCTCGAAGGATGCTTCAGGAGGCGCGGCCCCCCATCCTTCGAGACGGCCCCTTCGGGGCCTCCTCAGGATGAAGGGACTGGCTTTTTCGATACCAACAATCACTCCGCCGCGGCGTGGACATTGGCGGCGGCGGGCCGCGGAGAGGCGAGGCGCGTGGCGATGATAATGCCCGCCAGAGTCGCCACATAGGCGACGAGCTGCAACGCCGTCGGCTGGTCGACATAGCCGATCAGCGTATGCAGCACGCGGCCGAAGAGGCTCGAATCCGGCAGCACGCCCGATGTGTCCCACACCGTCTGCGACAGGGCGGTGACGATCCAGGCCTGCTGCAGAAAGCCCGCGCATTGCGCCGCGAGGCCCGCCGCCAGCAGAGTGATCATCGCCGTCGTCACGGCGAACAAATGCCGCGCCGGAATGGTGACGAGGCCGAAATAGGTGAGCGCGCTGACGCCCGCGCCGAGCACGAGGCCCGCCACGCCGCCGGCGAAGAGATCGGCCGCCGTCTCGCCCGAGGCGAGAATTCCGTAGAGGAACAGCGCCACCTCCGAGCCCTCGCGCAGCACGGCCACCGCGACGACCACCGCCAAAGCGAGAAAGGATTTTTCGCCAGAGACGGCGGCGCGGCCGGCCGCCGCCAGCTCGCTCGCCAGCTCGCGGCCGTGGCGCGCCATCCAAATATTATGCGTGGCGAGCATCACCACCGCCACCGCGAGGACGCCGGCGTTGAACAGCTCCTGCCCACGGCCGGCGACGGCCTGCGACAGCGCATCGGCGAACAGCGCGACGACGCCGGCGCCGAGCGCGCCCGCCGCCACGCCGCCGAAGACATAGGCCCGCGAGCCGCGCGCGCCGCGCGTGACGGCGAGCACGATGCCGATGACGAGACCCGCCTCTATGACCTCGCGAAAGACGATGATGAGTGCGCCCAGCATGGTGTGATCCTTACTCGACGACGAGCTCGCCCTTGGCCGTATCCTCGTGATATTCGCCGACGAAATGATAGCGGCCGGGTTTCAGCGGGCGCACGCGCACGGTGATCTCGGCCTTGCCGGCGACGACCTTCTCGATCTTGAGCGCCTTGCTCTCGAACTCCTCCGGCGTCGAGTCGAGATTCTTCACGACGATGGTGATCGGCTTGTCGGCAGGGGCATGCAGCTCGGAGGTCGAGAATCGGTGATCCTTGATGGAGATTTCGAGAGAGGTCTCGTCAGCCGCGACGGCGGCGCCGACGCCCGCCGCGAGAGCGGCGGCGACGAGAAGAATACGGGAGGATTTCATTTCACGCCTTTCGATGAATCGTTTCGACGCCTTCGCCCACGCCCCGCGTGAAGCGAAGCAAGAACCGGCCCACCGCCATGCGCGCGGCGGGCGATACGTCGCCCGTCCATGAATGCGCTACAGCTTGAATATGAAGGTAGTTAAAGGCTCGGCTCGCCACAACGGCGCGAGTTGAGATTGCTTCCAATGTGACCCGCTCGCGATGCGATTCGGACGAAATGTCGCGACTCAGCCCGGATAGCCGTGACGCGCCTTGCTCGCATGCACCAGAGCGACAGCCTGAGCGTCGCGACCCGCCGCGCAGGCCGAGGCGGCGGCGGCGATCTCGTTCTGGATCGTCGCATAGACGCCCTGATTCACGTGACCCATGGCGAGATCATTGTCCATGATCGCGCGATAGCGGCGGATGGCGCCGGAGCAGCCGGAGCCCTCCGGCAGCTCGAAGCCCGCCGGCGTCGTATTGCGCGTCGCGACCGCGGGCGCCGGCGCGACCGCGACCGCGACGGGCTGCGCGGAATTGCAGGCGGCGACGCATAGCGCCGCGATGATCGGGACGAAGAGCTTTGCGGATGTCATGGCGAAACCGAAATCCTTCTCGATGCGGCGCATTTCCCCCTCTCCCCGTTCGCGGGGAGAATCGCCTCACTCGCTCAAAAGACGCGCGACGAAAGCCTCTATGCCCGGCAGGCGACGCGGCCGACGCTGACGCTCGGCGCGCAATATTGCGAGAAGATCGTCGAAAGTGCGCTGCAGATCGTCGTTGACCAGCACATAATCATATTGCTTCCAACGCTGAATCTCATTGCGCGCATTCTCGAGACGGCGCTCGATCGTCTCGCGCGAATCTTCCGCGCGGCGCTCGAGACGCGCGCGCAGCTCCTTCATCGACGGCGGCAGAATGAAGACGGTGACAGTGTCCGCGGCCATCTTGTCGCGCACCTGCTGGGTGCCCTGATAATCGATATCGAAGAGCGCATCGCGGCCTTCGCGCAAAATCTCTTCCACCGGCGCGCGCGGCGTGCCGTAATAATTGCCGTGCACCTCCGCCCATTCCAGCAATTCGCCGCTGTCGCGCATCGACTCGAAGCGGCTCTTGGAAATGAAGGAATAATGGATGCCGTCGACCTCGCTGGAGCGGCGCGGGCGCGTCGTCACCGAGATCGAGAGGGTGAGGTCGAGCTCGCGGTTCTGCAGCAGCATGCGCGTCAGCGTCGTCTTCCCCGCGCCGGAGGGCGACGAGAGAATGAGGACGATTCCGCGGCGGTCTGGCGTTGTGGGCATCTCAGATCCAACGAATAGCGAGTGGCGAAGGGAGCGCGTCTTTCGCGCTACTCCCTATTCGCAATTTTCTCCTCACTCAATGTTCTGCACCTGCTCGCGCCATTGCTCCACCTCGATCTTGAGCTCGAGGCCGAGCGCGGTGAGCGCGCCATCATTGGATTTGGCGCAGAGCGTGTTGGTCTCGCGGGATAATTCCTGGGCGAGAAAATCGAGGCGGCGGCCGATCGGGCCGCCCTTTCCGATCAGCTCGCCGGCGCTCACGACATGGGCCTTCAGCCGGTCCAGCTCCTCGCGAATGTCGGCCTTGACCGCGAGCAGCACCGCCTCCTGATGCAGGCGCTGCGCGTCGAAGGAATGGCCCGTCTCCAGCAGAGCCGCGATCTGGCTGGCGAGCCGCGCGCGCACCGCCTCGGCCGAGCGGCCGGGCAGCGCCTCCGCCTGCGCGGTCAATTCGCCGATGCGCGCCAGACGCGCCGTCAGCACATCGCCAATGGCCGCGCCTTCGGAAGCGCGCGAGGCGGTCAGCGCCTCGAGCGCTTGCGCCAATGTCGCCAGCACCTTCGCGTCGAGCGCATTGCGCTGCTCCTCATCGTCCTCCGGCTCTATGACCTCGACAATGCCGCGCACGGCGAGCAGACCATCGAGCGAAGCCGGCCGCAAGGATGCGTGCAGCGGCACATCGTCCAACGCCTTCAGCAGACGCTCCAGCGCGGGGCGATTGATGCGCGTCTCGACCACGGCGTCGTCGCGTCGCGCGGTGAGATTGGCGAAGCAGGAGCCGCGAGCGATGCGGCCGGAGATCAGCGCGCGCGCCTTCACCTCCACCGCATCGAAATTGGGCGGAACGCGCAGCCGCAGATCCAGCCCTTTGGAATTGACGGTCTTGATTTCCCATGCGTAGCGCCACGGTCCGAGACTGTCGTGAGCGCGGGCGAAGCCGGTCATGCTGGCGAGAGACATTGCGATCCTTGGTAGGCGCGAACAGCGAGTAGCGAGCGGCAGTCTATTCGCTACGCGCTATTCGCCATCTCGCTGCTTCGTCACCGAAACTTGGCCACATCCGGCACGGTCTTGGCGGAGTTCAAATCCCAGCCGCGATCCCGCAGCGGATCGAGCGCCGTGCCTTCCGAAGCGTCGAAGGCGCGCGCGCGGGCGGCGCGCGGCGCCTGGCCGGCGTCGGCGGCCGAAGCGGAGAGCGGCAGGGGGCGGTCCACGGGCCGCTCCTCGACCGCCAAGCCGAGACGCGCGGCGCGGGCGCGCTGCTCGGCGCGCAGAGTGGCGGAGACCGGATAACTCGCCGACGAATCGAGACCATCGTCCTCGGCCAGCTCATCGGAGCCGGCCTGCGAATCATCCGCCGCGGCGGCGATCATCGTGACGGCGGCGCGCGCCTCGGGCTGGGCGCGCTGGGCGAATTGCGTGGTGAAGAGCGGCGGCGCGACCCGCGCCACGGCGGCGCGCTCGGCCGCGAGCCGCAGGCTCTCCTCATTGTCGCCGGCATATTCGAACGGGATGGACGGCAGAGCGGCGCCGATTCGCTTCAGCGCGCCATGGCGCGGATCGGCGGCCGTCACCGGCTCCATCTGCGCATCGGCCAGCGCTACGAGCCGGCCGAAAGCCGCGTCGCCACGCTTTTCCCGCGGGGCGGGCTGCGTCGGCCCGACGACGGCGCCGGGCTCCAGGCGATCGACGCCCTGAGCGCGGTCCTTCTCGATCTGACGCCAGCGCTGGACATTGCGCGAATGCTGCTCGAGCGTCTCCGCGAAGACATGGCCGCCGGTTCCGTCGGCGACGAAATAGAGCTCCTGCGTGCGCGAAGGATTGGCGACCGCCTCCAGCGCCGCGCGGCCCGGATTGGCGATCGGCCCCGGTGGCAGGCCGTCGATCGCGTAAGTGTTATAGGGCGTCCACTTCTCGACCTCGGACTTCAAAATCCCGCGGCCGAGCGTCGCGCGCCCGCCGACGAGGCCATAGACGATGGTGGGGTCGGACTGCAGCCGCATGCCCTTGCGCAGGCGATTGACGAAGACGGCGGCGACGCGCGGCCGCTCATCGGCCTTGCCGGTCTCCTTCTCGACGATGGAGGCGAGCGTCACCAGCTCATAGGGCGTCTTGACGGGAAGGTCGGGATTGCGGCGCGCCCAGATCTGATCGAGCAGCTTGCGCTGATCCTCCTGCATCTTCTGCAGCAGCTTGGCGCGCGGGTAGCCGCGCGCGACCTTATAGGTCTCCGGCAGCAGCGCGCCCTCCTTGGGCAGCTCCGTCATGTCTCCGGCGAGCACGTCGCTCTCGCGCAGGCGCGAGACGATCTGATCCGTCGTCAGCCCTTCGGGAATGGTGACGCCATGCAGAATTTGCCGGCCGTTGATGAGCTCGTCCATCACCTCGCGCAGGCTGGCGTTCTGCTTGAAGGCGTATTCGCCGGGCTTCAGCTTGCCGCGCACGCCCTCGATCAGGAGCGCGATGTTCATCAGCATGGGATTGTCGATGACGCCGTCGCGCTCGAGCTGCGCCAGAATCTCGGGAACGTCGCTGTGCGGGGCGATGTAGACGATCTTCTCGGCCGCGAGCGGGCCTGGCTCGCGCAGCTTGTGCAGCACGGCGATGAGGCCGAAAACGCCGGCGACGGCCACAACCAGCAGCAAGGAGAGCAGGCTGCTGAGCGCGGAGAGCGTTCCCTCCCGCTTGCGGCGCGGCGGGGGCGGCGGCGGAGCGTCCGCGCCGCCAGAGCCGCGCAGGCTGGCGCGGCGGCGGAAGAATGAGGAGGATTGGCTCTGAGACTGCGCGCCTGTGGGCTCCGGGCCCGCGGCCTCCGTACCCTTCGCGTCCTGCCCTAGGGCCTCGGACGGGCCATCCTTGGGCGTCTCGGACGAATCATTGGGAGCATCGCTCATCGGGAAACTCCGTCTCTTTGGTTTCGGGCCGTGTCGTGATTCGGATCACACCGACCAGAAAAACGCGACGGACCGAACAAAACGCCTCCGCGGCGGCGCGCCGAGAAGGATTGCGACGACTTTGCGGCGCTCGCGCGTCCGTTACCCTATCGTTCTTTGTGGCGAAATCAGGAACGCCCTTCGTCCACGGCCGCGCACGAACGCGGCGGCGCCGCTACTGCGGGCGCCGGAAGACAAGGGACGCGTTGGTGCCGCCGAAACCGAAGGAATTGGAAAGGACGATATCGATCTTACGCTCCCGCGCCTTGTGCGGCACGAGGTCTATTTCGGTCGCGACCGAGGGATTGTCCAGATTGCGCGTGGGCGGCGCGACGCCATGGGTGAGCGCCAATATGGAATAGATCGCCTCCACGGCTCCGGCCGCGCCGAGCAGATGCCCGATCGCCGATTTGGTCGAGGACATGGAGAGGCTGGGCGCCTCATTGCCGATGAGGCGATGCACGGCCTGCAGCTCGATCTCGTCGCCGAGCGGCGTCGAGGTGCCGTGGGAATTCACATAATCCACATCCGAGACGCGCAGGCCGGCGCGCTTCAGTGCGATCTCCATGCAGCGATAGGCGCCGTCGCCGTCGGGCGCGGGCGCGGTGATGTGATAAGCGTCGCCGGACATGCCATAGCCGATCAGCTCGGCGTAGATTCGCGCGCCGCGCGCCACCGCATGCTCATAGGATTCGAGCACGACGCAGCCGGCGCCCTCGCCCATCACGAAGCCGTCGCGATCGCGATCATAGGGCCGCGAGCCCGCCTCGGGACGATCGTTGAAGCCGGTCGACAGCGCCTTGCAGGCCGCGAAGCCCGCGACGCCGATGCGATTGACCGGCGATTCGGCGCCGCCGGCCACCATCACCTCCGCCTCGCCCAGCGCGATCAGCCGGCCCGCGTCGCCAATGGCGTGCGCGCCGGTGGAGCAGGCGGTGACGACGGCGTGATTCGGCCCTTTGAGGCCGTGCATGATCGACACATAGCCGGAGGCCAGATTGATGATGCGGCCGGAGATGAAGAAAGGCGACACGCGTCGCGGGCCTTTCTCCTTCAGCGTGATGGAGGTCTCATAAATGCCGCCGAGGCCGCCGATGCCGGAGCCGATCAGCACGCCGGTCGTGTTCTGCTTTTCCGCCGTGTCGGCCTTCCAGCCGGCGTCGGCCAGCGCCTGAGTGGCCGCGGCGACTCCATAGATGATGAAGTCGTCGACCTTGCGCTGCTCTTTCGGCTCGAACCAGGCGTCGGGATCGAAGGTTCCGTTGGAACCGTCTCCGCGCGGCACGAAACCTGCTATCTGACACGGGAGATCCGACGCCTCGAAGGTGTCGATGCGGCGAAAGCCGTGCTCTCCGGCGATGAGCCGCCGCCAATTGACGTCCACGCCACAGCCCAACGGCGAAACGATGCCGAGTCCGGTGACCACCACCCTGCGCATGGATTCTCTCGAGAGCTGTGCCTTGCAGTTCATTGACGAAAACGCGGAACCGCGGATCGATCCACGATCCGCGTCGCGTCGGCCATTGGCCTCAAGCCGCTTTGGCTTTTTCCAGATAGGAGATGGCGTCGCCGACCGTGTTGATCTTCTCGGCCTCTTCGTCCGGGATCTCGACGCCGAACTCCTCCTCGAAAGCCATGACCAGCTCGACGGTGTCGAGAGAATCGGCCCCGAGATCGTCGACGAAAGACGCCTCCGGCTTCACCTCTTCTTCTTTGACGCCGAGATGTTCGACAACGATACTCTTAACGCGCGGGGCGATATCGCTCATCTTCTCTGATCCTCGTTCGATCGATCTGCTGACACCGACTTGGCGGATCCAGAGTTCGGCTCGGACCTCGCTCGATCGTTTCAGGGGTAAACTACGTCACATTTCTGCGGTTTCGCTCGCGCGACCCGCGGAAACGTCGCCATCGGGAGGCGGGCTTTTTCGCCGGCCCGAATTGCTCTTTGCGGCGTCGCCCCCGGCCAGCGACGCGTCTGGTAGCATAATTAATTCGCCGTGGCGAGAGGCGCCCCGCGGCAAATCCTGAGCTTTCAGATCATCGCCATGCCGCCGTTCACATGCAGAGTCTGGCCGGTGACATAGGCCGATTCGTCGCTCGAAAGATAGACGACGGCGGCGGCGACATCCGCGCCCGTGCCCAGCCGTCCGGCCGGCACGGCGCGCAGAATCGTCTGTTTCTGCGTCTCGTTCAGCGCGTCGGTCATCGGGCTCTCGATAAAGCCGGGCGCCACGCAATTGACGGTTATGCCGCGCGAGGCGACCTCGGCCGCCAGTGATTTGGTCATGCCGATCATGCCGGCCTTGGCGGCGGCGTAATTGCCCTGGCCGGCGTTGCCGGTGACGCCGACGACCGAGGTGATGCCGATGATGCGGCCGAAGCGCTTGCGCATCATGCCGCGCAGCGCCGCCCGCGACAGGCGGAAGGCCGAGGTGAGATTGACGTTCAGCACCGCGTCCCAATCCTCGTCCTTGAGGCGCATGAACAGCATGTCGCGGGTGATGCCGGCGTTGTTGACCAGAATGTCGAGCCCGCCCATGGCCTTTTCCGCCGCCGGGACCAGCGCCTCGGCCTGCGCCTTGTCGGAGAGATCGCAAGGAAGGATGTGGACGCGCTCGCCGAGCTCGGAAGCGAGCGTCGCGAGCGCCTCCTCGCGCGTGCCGGAAAGCGCCACCACGGCGCCGCTCTTATGCAGAGCGCGCGCGATGTCCCGGCCGATGCCGCCGCTCGCGCCGGTGACCAGCGCCGTCTTGCCGCTCAGATCGAACATGTCTCTCCCCCTAGCCGCCGCTGTGCTCGCGCGGCTTCGCGAACCTTACGCGCCTCTATAGGGCGCCGCGCGCACGGCGCGCAATGTCGTAGCTCGGCTGCCGTCTTTGTCGCATTAGGTAGTTTTGCGGAGCGCGTGTCTGCCGATGCTATAGTATAAAAACAGTGTATCTCAAATTACCTAGGGGTGCCTTTTTATCACACCGACAAACGAAATGCTGTTTCGCGCCGCCTATAGCCTTTTTCGGCGTTTACAGTGTCAGGAATTTACGAAATCTTCGCCCGTAGCGGTTCGAATGCTTGCGTTGGTGAGGTCGAACGGCGTGATTGGCGTGCTGCGCCGCTTTATAGAGAATTGAGGAGCGATCTAATGAAAACCAGGATTTCCCTTCTCGCGGTCTTTTCGGCTCTGCTCGCCGGATCGGCCAGCGCGGCCGATCTGCCCTCCCGCAAGGAAGTCGCCGTCGCCTTCGTCCCGCCTCCGGCCTTCTCCTGGACCGGCCCCTATGTCGGTCTGAACCTCGGCGGCGGCTGGCTCGACCGCGGCAACAACAACAATAATTGGGCTTGGGGCTGGAACAACAATAACAACAACACCAGCGGCGGCGTTGTCGGCGGCGGCCAGCTCGGCTGGAACTATCAGATCTCGCCGCTCTTCGTCGTCGGTCTCGAGACCGACATTCAGGGCACCAGCATCGGCAGCGGCAACAACAACAATAATTGGTGGGGCGGCTTGGGCGGCGCCGATCGCACCCAGGTTCCGTGGTTCGGCACGGTGCGCGGCCGTCTCGGCCTGGCGCTGCTCGATTCCCGCCTGCTGATCTACGGCACCGGCGGCTTCGCCTATGGCGAGGTGAAGCATCCGTTCGGCGGCTTCTGGTGGGGCAACAACAATAACAATGACGTGCGCGGCGGCTGGACGGCCGGCGGCGGCGTCGAATGGGCCTTCCTGCCCAATTGGTCCGCCAAGATCGAATATCTCTACACGGAGCTCAATAACAACAATAACAACAATAATTGGGGCGCGCTGGGTCCGGTCCTGTTCCCGCAGTTCCCCGTCGCGATCTGGGGCGCCAACAATTGGAATCGTCATACGCGCATCAACACTGTGCGCGCCGGCATCAACTATCACTTCAATCTCTTCACCCCCGCTCCCGTGGTGGCGAGATACTGAAGCGTCTCTCCTCCTCCTAGGGACGAAGAGCCCGGCCCTCGCGGCCGGGCTTTTTTGTCGTCAAACGAAGGCGCGATAGGCGTCCAGATCTTCCGGCGCGCCGACATTGATTCCCTTGGCCTCGGAGGCGATGCGCTTCAGCAGGCCGGTCAGCACCTTGCCGGCGCCGCATTCGACGAATTTATCGACGCCCGCCCCGGCCATATGGGCGACGCATTCGCGCCAGCGCACCGTGCCGGTCACCTGCTCCACCAGCAGCCGGCGGATATCCTCCGGCGATGCGATCGGGCTCGCCGTCACATTGGCGACGACGGGGACCTTGGGCGCGAGAATCGTGGTCGTCGCCAGCGCCTCGCGCATGGCGTCGGCTGCGGGCTGCATCAGCGCGCAATGGAAGGGCGCGGAGACGGGCAGCGACACGGCGCGCTTCACGCCCCGCTCCTTGGCGACGAGAATGGCCTTCTCCACCGCGGCCTTGGCGCCGGAAACGACGATCTGGCCGCCGCCATTGTCATTGGCGACCTGGCAGACCGCCCCTTCGGCCTCGGCGGCCGCCTCGGCGATCGCGCGGGCGGCCTCCAGCTCGACGCCGATGAGCGCGGCCATCGCACCTTCGCCGACCGGAACCGCCGCCTGCATGGCCTGGCCGCGCAGCCGCAGCAGCCGTGCTGTGTCGGCGATGGAGAGCGCCCCGGCGGCGGCCAGCGCCGAATATTCGCCGAGCGAATGGCCGGCGACGAAGGCCGCGTCGCGTGAGAGGTCGAGCCCGGCCTCGGCCTCCAGCACGCGAATGGCGGCGAGCGAGACCGCCATCAGCGCCGGCTGGGCGTTGGCGGTGAGCGTCAGCTCCGCTTCCGGGCCTTCGAACATGATCTTGGAGAGCGGCGCGCCGAGCGCGGCGTCCACTTCCTCATAGACGGCGCGCGCCTGAGGAAAGGCCTCGCCGAGCGCCTTGCCCATGCCGACCGCCTGCGACCCCTGCCCCGGAAACACGAATGCCTTCGCCATGCGCTGCTCGCCTCTCTCGCTTGCACTTTGGAGAGGCGCCGAGTGGCGCAGGCGGAAGAGCCTGTCAAGTCGAGCGGCGAAAATCCCAAAGATCAGTGCAGGAAAAGCTTCAGCGCCACGGCGGAAAGGAGGGCGATGACAACGCCGAGCATCCACTCGATGACGGCCGCGTCCTTCTCGAGCTTGGAAAATCGGCTCTTGTAGAGCGCCAGGGCTTCGGCGGCGCGACGCGCCTTCTCCTCCGGCGCTCCGGCCGAGACGAAGGCGTCATAGTCCTTGGAAATCATGAGCTCACGTCGAATACGGGCGGCGCTTCATAAAATATAGCGCCGATTAGGCCGGCGCGCGAGGGGCGAGCTTCGCCGCCGCGCGCGCCCTCTCCCGTCACCCCGCCGGCCGGTTCTTGATCAGATCATCCACCACGCTCGGATCGGCGAGCGTCGACGTATCCCCCAGCGCGCCGATTTCATTCTCGGCGATCTTGCGCAATATGCGCCGCATGATCTTGCCGGAGCGCGTCTTCGGCAGGCCGGGCGCGAATTGGATCACATCCGGCGAGGCGATGGCGGAAATCTCCTTGCGCACGAAATCGACCAGCTCCTTGCGCAGACGCTCGGAGGGCTCGACGCCGCCCATCAGCGTCACATAGGCGTAAATGCCCTGTCCCTTGATGGCGTGCGGGAAGCCGACGACCGCGGCCTCGGCGACCTTCTCATGCGCGACGAGCGCGCTCTCGATTTCCGCCGTGCCGAGACGATGGCCGGAGACATTGATGACGTCGTCGACGCGGCCGGTGATCCAATAATAGCCGTCGGCGTCGCGCCGGCAGCCGTCGCCGGTGAAATATTTGCCCGGATAGGCGGTGAAATAGGTCTGCACGAAACGCTCGTGATCGCCGAACACGGTGCGCGCCTGTCCGGGCCAGCTGTCGGCGATGACGAGATTGCCCTCGCAGGCGCCCTCGAGCACATTGCCATTGGCGTCGACGATCTCCGGCTGCACGCCGAAGAATGGCTTGCTCGCCGAGCCCGGCTTCAGCGCCGTCGCGCCCGGCAGCGGCGCGATGAGAATGCCGCCCGTCTCCGTCTGCCACCATGTGTCGACGATGGGGCAGCGGCCCTCGCCGACGACGCGGTGATACCATTCCCAGGCTTCTGGATTGATCGGCTCGCCGACCGAGCCGAGCAGGCGCACCGACTTGCGGCTCGTCTTCTTCACCGGCTCCTCGCCGGCGCCCATCAAAGCGCGGATCGCCGTCGGCGCCGTGTAGAAGATGTCGACTTTGTGCTTGTCGATCACTTCCCAAAAGCGCGAGACGGTCGGATAATTCGGCACGCCTTCGAACATCAGCGTCGTCGCGCCATTGGCGAGCGGGCCGTAGACGATATAGCTGTGGCCCGTCACCCAGCCGACATCCGCCGTGCACCAATAGACGTCGCCCTCGCGATAATCGAAGACGAGCTCATGCGTCAGCGCGGCATGGACGAGATAGCCGCCGGTCGTATGCAGCACGCCCTTGGGCTTTCCGGTCGAGCCGGACGTGTAGAGGATGAACAGCGGGTCCTCGGCGCCGACCTCGGCGTAAGGACAATCCTCGGGAACCTTCTTCGCCTCGTCCTCGTAACGGAAATCGCGGCCGGGCTTCATATCCACCTTGGCGCCGGTGCGCGTGACGACGATGACGGTCTTGGCGGAGACCTTCTCCAGCGCGGCGTCGACATTGTCCTTCAGCGGCGATTTGCGGCCGCCGCGCACGCCCTCGTCCGCGGTGATGACGACATCCGATTGCGCATCCTCTATGCGGCCGGCGAGCGCATCCGGCGAGAAGCCGCCGAACACCACGGAATGCACGGCGCCGATGCGCGCGCAGGCGAGCATGGCGTAAGCGGCCTCCGGTATCATCGGCAGATAGATCGTCACGCGATCGCCCTTGCGCACGCCATGCGCCTTCAGCACATTGGCGAAGCGGCACACCTGCTCGTGCAATTCGCGATAGGTGATGTGACGCGAGAGCGAGGGATCGTCGCCCTCCCAAATGATCGCCACCTGATCGGCGCGATGCGGGAGATGGCGATCGATGCAGTTCATCGCGACATTGGTGGAGCCGTCGCCGAACCATTCGATCGCGACATTATGCGTGTCGAAGCTCACCTCCTTCACGCGCGTGAAAGGGGCGATCCATTCTATGCGCTGCGCCTGCTCGCCCCAAAAGCCGTCGGGATCGGCGACAGAGCGCCGGTAGAGCTCCGCATATTTCTCGGCGTCGACGCGGGCCTCGTTCCGCCACGCTTCCGGCACTGCATAGATCTTGTCGGTCATTTCGAGCGTTCCCTCGGATGATCGCGGCGCGTTGGAGCGCGCCGTCGGCTTGTCGTGAATATGACCTTATTTCGCGCCTGAGGCTATGGCGTCGAGTCCGCGAAGCGCCCCGCTTTTCGGCGCCGTCCTGCTGCGCGGGCGGCGCTGCGACGAGTCGCCGCGCCGCCGCGACATCAGGTCACAGATCGCTCCGAAGTGCTACGTATTACAGGAGCAATGCGCGTGCTGCGAGCTGAATTTCACGGCGGCGCCGGACTGGCCGGCGCCGGATTTGCGGCTCTTTTAGACGGCGCCACCCCAACGCCTCGAGGAGCCCAGATGAGGAAGACCCCATTGCTCGACGACATTCGCGAACTATGCCTTCGCCGCTGCGACACGATTTTCTATTCCCTCGTCGCGATCATCGCCCTCGCCCGCGCGATCGTGGATTTCCAGGAGGGCGCGTTCAGCGCCGAGCTCTACGCCGCGCTCGTCAATTACATCGGCTATCGCGAATTGCTGCGCCTCTTCCTGTGGGCGACCGTGAATCCGCGTTACGCCATCGCCTCGCTCTATGGCGCCGTCATCGCCTCGGCGCTGCCGGTCATGTTCTCGCATCCGAGCGCCTTCTTCTTCGAATGCACGGTCTATCTGCTGCTGCGCATCGCCGCCGACATGCTGTTCGGCCTCAATGAGAAGGCCGTGGTCAAGCTCTATCGCGAGGTGCTGTTCGACTATTACAATCGCAAGCCGCCGCAGAAGCGCGACCGCAAGCGCCGCAAATCTCTGCTCGAGCGTCTCGGCCTCGAGGAAGGCTTCGCGCCGGGCGCCGCCTGAGCTTTCGGCGCCGCTAACGCTTTGGTCCCGTCTCCGGCATGGCGACGAGGACCAGCGCGAGGCCCGCCAGCGCGACCGCGGCCAGCGTCAAAAAGCTCGCCGCATAGCCGCCGGACGTGACGATGAAGCCGGCGACGGACAGGCTCGTCGCGCCGCCCACGCCCTGCACGAATCCGAGCCCGCCGCGCGCCAGGCTGTAATGTCCCGTGCCGCGCATGATATCCGCCAGCACCAGAGGCAGCAGCGCGTCGAAGAGGCCGCCGCCGACGCCGTCCAGCAATTGCGCCGCGAGCAGATGCAGCGGCGTCTGCGCGAAGACGCAAGCGAGATCGCGCGCGAAGAGCGCGACGAAGGCGAGGACGATGAGCGGCTTGCGCCCGATGAGATCGGCGCGCTCGACGAGGAGCGCCATGCCGATGGTCGAGAGCTGCGCGAGAATGATTGCGGCCGAGGTCACGCCGCTCTCGAGGCCCGGATTTTCCGAGGCGAGCTTCTGCGCGATCAATGACAATGTCGGCGCATTGGCGAAATTGAACAGCGCCGCCGCCGCCGCATAGACGAGCAGCGGGCGGTAATGCAGCAAATCACGCAGCCGGCCCGGCTGCGGCGGATGCGCGAGATCGACATCCTCTAGACCGCGCGCGCGATCGTGATCGATAGCCTCGGCCGGAATGGAAAAGGCTGCCCGCGCCGCGAGCACAGCGAAGATCGGCGCCAGATAGAAAGGCGCCGTCTGCGACGCCAGCACGCCGACGAGGCCGATGATTCCGGCGATGAAAATATTCCCCGCGCGATCGAAGGCGGCGTTGCGGCCGAGCCGCTCGGCGAGACGCTCGCGGCCATAGAGGCCGAGCGTGAGCGCCGCCACTGTCGGCGCGAAGACGGCGCCGAGCGTCGCCATGACGATATCGGCCGCGACGACCACCGGAATGCTCGGCGCATGAATGATGGCGAGGCCGCAGGCGCAGAGCACGAAGCTCGCGACCACGAGAAGCTCGCGCTTGGCGCGCGTGCGATCGATGAAGGCGCCGACCGCCGGATGCGCGGCTATGCCGACGAGCCCGCTGACCGTCAGCACGGCGCCGATCTCGGCCTGGCTCCAATGCGCCTGCGTGAACAGGAAAACCCCGACGAAAGGCCCGAGCCCGCCGCGCACGTCGGCGAGAAAGAAATTGAGCCGATCGAGAGCGTCGAAGCGCATGGCGGCGATGGTCTCCCGGGCAGCCCCCGCGAGCGTCCCGCAAGGGCCAAACGCTGGACCCGGGATAATCGACGTTTCCGTGCCGGCGCTTTTGGGCTAGGAGCGGATGATTCTCGACGGAGGGGCGGCGTATGGGGCAGTTCTTTCGGGACAGGCTGCGGCGGCTGCGGGATCGGCTGGTGTCGAGCCCGCGCTTTCAGCGTCTCGCCGCCGCGCATCCGCTGACCCGCGCCGCGGCGCGCAAGCGCGCGCGCTCCATGCTCGATCTCTGCGCCGGCTTCGTCTATTCGCAAGTGCTCCTCGCCTGCGTGCGGCTGAAGCTGCTCGAGCTGCTGCTGGAGCAGCCGCGCACTGTGGAGCAGGTCGCCGAAAAGCTCGAGCTCTCGCAGGACGCCGCCGCGCGTCTGCTGGACGCCGCGGCCTCGCTCGGCCTCGTCGAGCGGCGCGGCAAGGGGCGCTTCGGCCTCGGCGAGCTGGGCGCGGCGCTCATCGGCAACAAGGCGGCGCTCTCGCTCGTCGCGCATCAGCCCATGCTCTACGCCGATCTCGCCGATCCGGTCGGCCTGCTGCGCGGCGACGAATCGGCCGAGCCGCGGCTCGCCGATTATTGGCCCTATTCGGCGGCGGAAAATCCCGCCGCCCTCTCCGCCGAGGAGGTCGCGCCCTATAGCGCGCTGATGGCCGCCTCGCAGCCGCTGGTGGCGCAGGAGCTGCTCGACGTCTACCCCATCCGGCGGCACACGAAGCTTCTCGACGTCGGCGGCGGCGAGGGCGCCTTTCTCATCGCCGCGGCGGCGAGGGCGCCGCGCCTGCGGCTGATGCTCTTCGATCTGCCGACGGTGGTGGAGCGCGCCCGCGCCCGGCTCGAGGAGGCGGGGCTCACCAAGCGCGCGACCTTCTTTTCGGGAAACTTCCTCACCGATCCGCTGCCCAAGGGCGCGGATGTGATAACATTGATTCGTATCGTCCATGATCACGACGACGCTTCCGCGCTGGAGCTGCTGCGCAATGTGCGCCGCGCCCTGCCGCGCGACGGGACGCTGCTGATCATAGAGGCGATGTCCGGCGTCGAGGGCGCGGAGCCGCTCGACGCCTATTACGGATTCTACACGCTGGCCATGGGCCGCGGCGAGCCGCGCACCCTCGCCGAGCTGCAGAAGCTCGCCAAAAAGGCGGGCTTTGGCCGCTTCCGCCTGCTGAGCAATCCTATGCCGATCGTCGCCAGCATTCTGCTGGCGAAGCCGGACCCCGATTATCACGGCCCCTGAGCGGCGCCCCTGACTTGCCGGGGCGGAACCGAGCAGCCATGTCGCCGTTAGGGGAGAATCTCCCATGGAGGAGAAAGGCCGGGCGATGACGATCGAACCTCTGCTTCTCACCACGGCGCGCGTGGGCACGTTCCAAGGCGACGCCCCGCTGACCAACGCCAGCGGCTTCTTCTTCGAGCGCGACGAACGGCTGTTCCTGGTGACGAGCCGGCATGTGCTGAGCGATGCGGCGACCGGCCATTGCCCCGACCGAATCGAGATCGAGCTGCATATCGACGCCGAGAACATGACCCAATCGACCGGCTTCTCGATGCTGCTCTACGAAGACGGCAAGAGCGTCTGGCGCCAGGGCCTCGACGCGGGCGGCGAGATCGATGTCGCGGCCATAGAGATCGAACGCCAGGCTCTGCCGGAGCCGACCGTCTATCGGGCCTTCACCCCGGCGCATCTCTGCGGCGAGTTCGACACGGTGGAGGTCGGCTCCTCGCTGCTGATTCTCGGCTTTCCCTTAGGCTTCCACGACACGCTGCATCATATGCCGGTGGCGCGGCAGGGCGTCGTCGCCTCCTCCTTCGGCCTGCGTTTTCAGGGCCAGGGCTATTTTCTCACCGACGCGCGCACGCATAGAGGCGCGAGCGGCGCGCCCGTTGTGGCCCGCGCGCCAACGCTGGAGGCGGGCCAGGGCGATCTGCCCTGGACGCTGCTCGGCGTCCATTCGGCGCGGCTGGACGTCGGCCGAGACCTCCAGCAGGACGAGGCCCTCGGCCTCAATTGCGCCTGGTACGCGGATATTCTGCTGGCGCTCACCGAGTAAGGAGGACACGCGCCTCGGCCAGCGCGTCGAAGGGCAGCAGAATGGAGCCGCGCCTTGTCGGGAAGGCGCGCGCGGCGGCGAATATCTCCAGCTCCCGCCATCTCTCGGGAAAGCCGACGTCGGCGCCGTCCAGAAGCTGCGCCAGCGCTTCGCCGGCCGTGAGGACATCGGCGAGAGTTTCGCCGATCGCCCCCGCGACGACGATTCCCGTCGCGGCCATGCCGAGCGTGCAGGCGCGCGCGCGATGGCCGAGAGCGACGACGCGGCCGTTCTCGCAACGCAGATCGAGCGTCAGCCGGCTGCCGCAGATCGGGCTCGTCCGCGTGACGGAGACGGCGGCGTCTGCGAGGCGCAGGTCGTCGCGCGCTCGCCGCGCCCAGTCGCGCACGCGCCGCTCATAGAGTGCGGCGAGCGCCGTGTCGGTCATGCCGGCTCGTCGCGCGTCTCGCGCCCGAGCACGGCGAGGAACAGCAGCGCGAAATGCAGGCCGCGCCGCACATCCTCGTCGCCCGCCGAACGCAGCAGGCCGAGCAGAGACGGCGTCGGCTTGCGCGACGCCTCATTGGCGGCGAAGCGCGCGGCGTTGCCGAGCGTCCAGGCGGCGCCGATCGACTCCTCATAGGCTTTCATCAGCTTTTGGATCATCGCGTCATCGGCCATGTCCACAGCGTCGGAAGCGAGAGAGAGAAGATCGACGATATTGTGAAAGCGCCGGCCCTGAAGCAGCGGCGAGGCTTTTTCGAGAAGATCGGCGATTCCCTTTCGCGTCGCCTCGTCGAGCGTTCGCGAAGCGCCTTCATGATGCATGTCGAGTTCGGTCGTGCTCATCGCTCATCCCTCGCTTTTTCAGATCACGCCGCGCGCGACAGACCAATAGATTCCGCGGTTGAAAGCCTTGCGGAGAAGCCCGCCCAGCTTTGTGGGCGGCGTCGGATGAACGTCCTCGTCATAGTCGTACCAGAGCGGCATTCCCAGCTCGAGGCCCATTTGCGCCACCGCCTGAACCTTGCCGTCATAGGCGTCGACCGTGCGGCCGATGCGAATGTCGCCGGCAATATTATTGGCGATGACCGGGCATTGGTTGTGACAGGAGCCGCCGGCCTTGCTGATCGGCAAATCGACCGTGTCGCCCATCACATAGGCGTTGGCGAAACCCTCGATCTGCAAGGTTCGGCGGTCGGTGGGCAGCCAGCCTTCATTGTTCATCGCCTGCGACACTCCGCTGGCGATCACCGCATCGACCGCGCGAATCGGCGGCGTGCACATCAGCAGGTCGAAATTCTCCTCATGGCCTTCCTCAGAGCGCGCGACCTTGCGATCGGGATCGACCGAATCCAGCGTGAAGCCGCGCTGGAATTTGATTCCCTTGCTCTCGAAGACGGTGGGCAGAACCTCGCAGACCTCCCGCTGGAGGAAGAGGCAGTTGCGCAGCAGCTGCGAGACGGTCGGATAGGTGTAGACGATCTCGACCTGGTCGCGCACGCCTTTGCGGCGCAGATATTCGTCGAGCATCAGCGTCGTCTCGATCGGGGCTATGCCGCATTGATGCGGAACATTGGGCGTCTTCGGAAAATTGACGGTGATGAAGATGCGGCCCTTCTCGAAGCCGCGGAGCTTGTCGGCGAGGCGGCGCGCCGGCTCATATTGATAGAAATAATCGCCCGCCTCTTTCAGGCCCGGTATGCGCTCGGGCGCCGGCAGGCATCCGGTGGAGACGACGATATAGTCATAGCCGATTTTGCGGCCGCTCCTCGTCGTCACGCTGGAGTCGGCGAAATCGAATCGCTCCACCTTGTCGACGATGAATTCGATCTCGGGTCGCAACAGGGAGCTCTGCTTGCGGCGCAGCTCGCCCTCGAAGAACATGTCGAAGGCCACATACATGAAAGCCGGCTTGTAATAATGCCAGGGCGAATCGGAGAGCATGGTCACTTGGACCGAGCCTTCCGAGATTTCGGGGTAGAGCTTCGCTACGATGCTGTTGGCGGTCATCGTTCCGCCTATGCCGCCGCCGACGACGAGTATGCGCTTGGCCACTGCTTCCTCCCATTTTTCCACAGGGCTTTTGCGCCCGCGGTTTTTTCGACGCGCTCGGGGCGCGACGGCTCCTCCGGGGCGATCGTTCGCCTCGGACTCGACCTCTGTTTAAAATGACCGGTCGTCTCAAATCCGGGCAAAAAATCAGGCGCGGAAATAGCCGTTCAGCAGCATGTCGCGGAACTGGGTCAGCGGACGGACGGAGCGCTCGATCTTCATGCGCAGAAGCGAGCCCTGCCACGCGTCCACGAGAAAATCGGCCATTTCTTTGGCGTCGAGATCACGGCGGAAGCAGCCCTCCGCCTGGCCGCGCGCAACTCCCTCCCGCAGCTTGTCGCGATAGCGGCGCACCGCCTCGCGCAGCGATGTCTGGCACAGATCGCTGGTGTCGCCGATCTCGCCGATCAGATTGCCGAGCAGGCAGCCGCCTTTGAACTCCCGGCGCTCTGTATCGGCGATCAGCTCGTCGAAATAGGCGCGGAGCGCAGCATCCGCGCCGACGTCGGTGCGCGCGAGATGCGCGTCGAGCTGGGCGATGAAGGGGTCGATATAATGCTTCACCACCTCGGCGCTGAACGCCTCCTTGCTGGGGAAGTAATTGTAGAACGAGCCCTTGGGCACGCCGACGCTCTGCACCAGCTCGTGCAGGCCGGTGCCGTGATAGCCCTGCTCCATCAGCAAAGCGACGCCCTGGTCCAGGAGCTTGCGCCGAATATCGTTCACGTCCCGTCTGCTCATGGCGCTCTTATACGACCGATCGTCTCAAACGGCAAGTGGCGGCCGACGCGGCTGTGGCGCCACAGGATCGCCTGCTTTGCGCCTTTGGCGACGATTTGCTAAAGGGCGCCGGAGAGCGCCCCGCGCGCCCGAGGCTCCAGGACAGTCCGAAATGGAAAAATTCGTCACCCTCACCGGCGTCGCCGCGCCGCTGCCGATCATGAACATCGACACGGACATGATCATCCCGAAGCAATATCTGAAGACGATTCAGCGCACCGGCCTCGGCAAGGGTCTCTTCTCGGAGCTGCGCTATAAGGACGACGGCTCGGACAATCCCGATTTCGTGCTCAACAAGCCGGCCTATCGCGACGTCAAGATTCTGGTGGCGGGCGATAATTTCGGCTGCGGCTCGTCGCGCGAGCACGCCCCCTGGGCGCTGCTGGACTATGGCGTGAAGGCGGTGATCTCCACCAGCTTCGCCGACATCTTCTACAACAACTGCTTCAAGAACGGCATTCTGCCGATCAAGGTCACGCAGGCGGAGCTCGAGAAGCTGATGGACGACGCTGCGCGCGGCGCCAACGCCACGCTGACGATCGACCTGCCGGCGCAGGAGATTCGCGGCCCGGACGGCGGCGTCGTGAAATTCGACATCGATCCGTTCCGCAAGCACTGCCTGCTCGAGGGGCTGGACGATATCGGCCTCACGCTGCAAAAGGCCGGCGCGATCGACGCTTTCGAGGCCAAAACGGCCGCGACTCGGCCCTGGGCCTGATCGCGGTTTACCGGATTGCAAAAAAGTAACGAGGGTTTTTGGTCGAGAAAGCTTAGGATCGTCGCGAGCGGCGCGCGATCTTCGCGGTCCGTCTCTCTCGTGCAGGGCGCTGAGGCTTGAGCTTTCGATCCTACCCATCCGCGAGCGACGCCCGACCCGGCCTATTGAGCCGGATCGGGGAACGGCTGCGCCTGCGCCGTCCCGCCCGAGCGGAGGCTTCGGCGCGTTTTTCGGCCGAAATCGACGCCCGGATCGAAGAGGGCGCCGATAATTTAGGCGCCGAGGAGACGCCCGAGATCGGCGCCGACCCCGCGTCCTATTCCGAGGCCGAGATCGCCACGCATAAGGGCGTGCTGTCGATCCAGCATCTCGCCAAAGCCTATAAGACCCGTCGCGTCGTCGAGGATGTGAGCCTGCATGTGGCGCGCGGCGAGGCGGTGGGCCTGCTGGGCCCCAATGGCGCCGGCAAGACCACTGTTTTCTATATGATAACCGGGCTAGTGAAGCCCGATCGCGGCGTCATCGCGCTCGACGGCTATGACGTCACCGGCCTGCCCATGTATCGACGGGCGCGGCTCGGCATCGGCTATCTGCCGCAAGAGGCGTCGATTTTCCGCGGGCTCACGGTCGAGGACAATATCCGCGCCGTGCTGGAGATCACCCAGCCCGACAAGCGCCTGCGCGAGCAGGAGCTGGACGCGTTGCTGGAGGAGTTCAAGCTCGAGCGCCTGCGCCGCACGCCGGCGGTGGCGCTCTCGGGCGGCGAGCGGCGGCGCTGCGAGATCGCCCGCGCCCTCGCCGGCCGCCCCGCCTTCATGCTGCTGGACGAGCCTTTCGCGGGCATCGACCCCATAGCCGTCGGCGGCATTCAGGACCTCGTGCGGCATTTGAAGGCGCGCGGCATCGGCGTGCTGATAACGGACCACAGCGTTCGCGAGACGCTGGGCCTCACCGACCGCGCCTACATCATCTACAACGGCCATGTTTTGACGGAAGGAACGCCCGACGAGATCGTCGCGCATCCCGATGTGCGGCGCATCTATCTCGGCGAAGATTTCCGCATGTGATTTGTGATTTTTGGAACGAAATTCCGACCGGAAGCGTCGCGGCGATTAACTGCTAGGCGGAATTTCCGGTGGGCGCCGAATAAATGGTCCTGCGCCCAATCCCTCCCCGTGCTATAAGCAAGAAACAGGCCGAGAACAGCCGTTGTGGCGGCCCATTGCCGTACGTAATGGCGGAAAGTTTCGAGTAGGCGGAAAATGGCTATTTCCACCAAGCTTATGATGCGTCAGGGCCAAGCCCTGGTGATGACGCCCCAGCTGCTGCAAGCGATCAAGCTGCTGCAATTCTCCAATCTCGAACTTTCTGCTTTCCTCCATGAGGAGCTCGAACGAAACCCGCTGCTCGAGGCCGTGGAGTCCGACGATTTCCCCGACGCCCCGCAGGAGCGCGGCAGCGACAGCGATGGCGGCGAGGCCAGCTTCGACGGGGTCGGCGAGCCGCGCGAGGGCGATTGGGCGCAGGAGAGCCTCGCGGTGGACGCCGGCCAGCTGGCGGCGGAGCTCGGCACGGAAATCGGCAACGCCTTCGAGCTCGAGGGCCAGCGTCCCGGCGCCGACACCTCGGGCTCGCTCGAGGGCGCGGGCCTCTCGGCCAATTCCTGGACCGGCGCCAGCGGCGTCGGCGGCGATGGCGAGACGCCCAATCTCGAGGCCTATGTCGCCGCGGACGCCAATCTGCACGATCATCTCGCCGAGCAGCTCGCCCTCGCCTCCGCCGACCCGCGCGACCGGCTGATCGGCCACGCCATCATCGACGCGATCGACGAGACCGGCTATCTGCGCGAGGACATAAACGAGATCGCCCTTCGGCTGGAGGCCGACCCCGAGCGCGCCGCCGCCGTTCTGGCGACGATCCAGAGCTTCGATCCCTCCGGCGTCGCCGCGCGCGATCTGCAAGAGTGTCTCGCCATTCAGCTGCGCGAGCGCGACCGCTTCGATCCGGCGATGCAGATTTTCATCGCCAATCTGCCGTTGCTGGCCAAGCGCGACTTCCCGGCCCTGGCGCGGCTCTGCGGCGTGGACGAGGAGGATGTGACGGATATGGCGGCGGAGGTTCGCCGTCTCGATCCCAAGCCCGGCCGCGCCTTCGGCGGCGCGCCGATCCAGCCGCTGGTCGCCGATGTGATCGTGCGGCCGGCGAGCGACGGCGGCTGGATGGTGGAGCTGAACTCCGACGCGCTGCCGCGCGTGCTGGTCAACCACTCCTATGCCGCGAAGGTGAGCGCCGGCGCCAAGCGCGACGGCGACAAGACCTTCATCTCGAGCTGTCTGCAGAACGCCAATTGGCTGACCAAGAGCCTCGAGCAGCGCTCCCGCACCATTTTGAAGGTCGCCTCGGAGATCGTGCGGCTGCAGGACGCGTTTTTGGCCAAGGGCGTCGAGCATTTGCGGCCGCTCAATCTGCGCACCATCGCCGACGCCATCGGCATGCACGAATCGACCGTCTCCCGCGTCACCTCCAACAAATATATGATGACGCCGCGCGGCATATTCGAGCTCAAATATTTCTTCTCCGCCTCCATCGCCACCACCAGCGGCGGCGAAGCCCATTCGGCCGAGGCGGTGCGCTACAAGATCAAGCAGATGATCGACAAGGAGAGCCCTTTCGACGTGCTCTCCGACGACGCCATCGTCGCACGGCTCAAGGAGGTGGACATAGACATCGCCCGCCGCACCGTCGCCAAATATCGCGACAGCCTGCGCATCCCCTCTTCCGTCGATCGACGCCGCGCCAAGCAGGCGATGGCGCGGGAGAATGCGCCGGCGCTGTGAGCGTCCCGGGCCCCGCTGGAACGCCCTGCCGCGAATGACGGCGCCCTTTCTGTTCGAATGACGCGATTCATCGGCTCCGTAGCAGCGCCTAGGCGCCCGGGCGCCACGGGAATGAGCAAAACGCTCGCCCATTGACTTCCCGAGCCGAGGCACTTAGAGCCTGTCGCCGAAGCGGGCAGGGCGCAAATGCGAGCTCGGCCCGTCTTCCGCCACGTTCGAACGGCAAGAATGACGCTCGAACGCTGGGCCGGGACATTCGCCGGCGTCGCGGCGAGGACCGTGGGGGGACGGTCGAAACCGACGCTCACGAGACCATCGCGAGATTTTTTTTCGAGGGAAGGCGGCTCCGCGCCCGGCGCGAGCCCTCCAATGGACGAGGCGAATCCGATATGTCGCTGCGCGTGTCCGGCAAGAACATCAACATCGGCGAGGCTTTACGGATTCATGTCGGCGACCGGCTGAAGGCCGCCGCCGGCAAATATTTCGACGGCGAGCTCAGCGGCCATGTGACGATCTCGCCGGAAGGCTCCGGCTTTCGCGCCGATTGCAGCCTGCATCTCAATGGAATCGACGTTCAGGCCGACGGCCGCGCGCAGGAGCCCTACGCCTCCTTCGACCAGGCCGCTGATCGCATCGAAAAGCGCCTGCGCCGCTACAAGAGCCGGCTGAAGGATCATCACGCCCCCCGCGAGGACGGCGAGGTGGCGCAGAGCTATGTGCTCGAGGCGCCCGATCAGGAACAGGACGCGCCCAAGGAATTCGCGCCGACGATCGTCGCCGAGGCGACGTCGCGGCTGCGTCGGCTGACGGTCTCGGCCGCGGTTTTGGACCTCGATCTGACCGGCGCGCCGGTGGTCGTTTTTCGCAACGCCGACACCGGTCGGCTCAATGTTGTCTACCGACGCGGCGACGACCATATCGGTTGGATCGATGCGCCGGGCGGCGAATAGGCGGCATATATCTTGCCTTTTGATTGGATGAAGCTGTGAGGGCGGCCATGCTTATTGCTCACCAATGGAATTCGCCCTGCGACCCGAATGAGAGCGGCCGTCGTCGCCGCGGGTCGGGTCGCAATGGCGCGACGCGGCGCATCCTATGATCAACAGCGATTTCGCGCGCGACACGCGCGACGGCGGAGCTCGGCCCCGACAGGGCCTCGAATGGG
Organism: Methylosinus sp. DMC45; assembly: GCF_056313885.1. Lineage (NCBI taxonomy): Bacteria > Pseudomonadati > Pseudomonadota > Alphaproteobacteria > Hyphomicrobiales > Methylocystaceae > Methylosinus > Methylosinus sp. DMC45. The sequence continues at coordinate 260,417 of NZ_JBQUZK010000003.1, read as the reverse complement.
ATAGACGCCACATGCGGCTCGCGGATTTGCTCTCCACAGAAGCGGTCATTCCCGCGCTCAAGGCGAACAGCAAGAAGCAGGCGCTTCAGGAGCTGAGCGAGAAGGCGGCCGAGATTTCCGGCCTGCCCGCCCGCGAGATCTTCGACGCGCTGCTGCAGCGCGAGCGCCTCGGCTCCACCGGCATTGGCGACGGCGTCGCCATTCCGCATGGCAAGCTGGCGCGCATCAAGACGATCTTCGGGATTTTCGCGCGGCTGGAGCGGCCGATCGACTTCGAGGCGCTCGACGGCGCGCCGGTCGATCTGATCTTTCTATTGGTGACGCCGGAGGCTTCCGGCGCCGATCACCTCAAGGCGCTGGCCTGCGCGGCGCGCGTGCTGCGCGACCCTTCGATCGTGGCGACGATTCGCGCGACGCGGGACCCTTCGGCCCTCTATTCCATCATCGCGCAAACCTCCACGCCCCACGCCGCCTGAGGCCTTCGCGCCGCTGACGTCAGCCGGCCGCGATACGGCGAAGAAAAAGGCCGCGGATTACTCCGCGGCTGTTCTCGGCTTGCTGTGGGAGGCGTGGCCGCCCTTGCGTCCCGCCTCGGAGGCGAGCTGGTGATCGCGGGAGAAGCTCCGCTTCGTCGGATCGACGCTCTGCCCGCCCTTGCGCCCGGCCTTGGCCGCCAGCTCGGGGTTCTGCGAGAAGCTGCGCTTTTCATCGGGAACGTTCTGGCCGCCCTTGCGCGCGATCGCCCGCTGCTTCTCGGGGTCCATCGAAGCAAAGCCACGGTTCGACTTTTTCGGTTCCTGGATCGCCGTCATATCTTTTACCTTCTCTTGTCCCCCGGGAGTCAACGCCCGAGTCAAGACAAGGTTGCGCTCTATTCGCTTCCGATAGAAGTTTTTTTTGCCGCAATTCGGCCTGTGGTCTATACGTACGAGAATCAGCTATTACCTACGCTATGGCCTAATTGCTCACTTGTGCTTATCATTGTATTTGAGATGGGACCGTCGGTCGAAAAACAAAGCTTGACTGATGATCGCTTTCAAGCTGTCGACGCTGAAAGGCTTGGCGATGAGAAACGCCGGCTCGGGCGGCTCTCCGGTGAGAAAGCGCTCTGGATAGGCGGTGACGAAGATCACCGGGGTCGACAGCGCGCCCAGTATTTCATTGACCGCCTCGAGGCCGGAGCTGCCGTCCGCCAGCTGAATATCGGCCAGAATGAGGCCGGGTGGAGTCTTGGATATGGCCTCGACCGCCTCCTTATGGGTGCGCGCCACGGCGACGACCCGATGACCGAGCTCCTCGACCAGCCCGCGCAGATCGAGCGCGATCAGCGGCTCGTCCTCTATGATGAGCACATCGGTCGCCAATTGGCCGGCGATCTCGGCGCTCGCCGTGTCGATGAGCGCCGCCGCCCGCGCCTCGGACACCGCGAGCGCGCGCGCGATCTCGCCCAGCGAGAAGCCCTCGAGCGCGCTCAGCAGAAAAGCGATGCGGGGCTGCAGCGAGATGGCGTCGAGATTGCGCCGCGCGCCCGTCTCATCGTCGCTCGCGGCGCCGGAATGGTCGGTGTGGGCGTTGATCGGGCTCGAGGTCCATATTTCCAGAAACAGGCGATAGAGGGAGATTTTCAGATCCTCGTCGGCGACGAGGCGGGTGGGATCCGCCACCGCGGTCTCGAGCGTCGCCAGCACATAGGCGTCGCCCCCTTCGCGGCTGCCCGAGAGAGCGCGGGCGAAACGCCGCAAATAGGGCACATGCCTTAGAATAGCCTGAGAAATGGACATCATGTCCCTCGTTTCGCGTTGCGAAAGTCGCGCCATCATGGCGCGCCGTGCTGCGTCAAATCGCCGCCGTATATATGGGAACTATTTGGTAAAATTAGCGTTGTGCGTGGGTCGGCGCAAAGCAGTATAGCGCGGCCGCGTCCGCTCGCCAGAGTCGGGCCTCACGGGAATTCTCGAGGAGCAGATGGTAAAAAGCAGCCGGAAGTCCACTGCCGCAGCCTTGAGCACGAGCGAAAGCGCCAATGAAAGCATTCTGGAGGACGGCGCCCTGGTCGCGGCGCCCGAAGGGCTCGTGGTGCTGAATTCACGACGTCCCCAGCGGAGCGCGCGCGCCAAGGCGGCGGAGACCAGCGACCTCGGCGAGCAGATCGGCGAGCAGCTGCGCGGGCTCTATGACGACGTTCTCAGCCAGCCGGTCCCGGATCGTTTCTTAGAGCTCTTGAACCGTCTCGAGAGCGACCCGATATCCCCGGAGCGGTCGAAGACGCCCGGGGAGGGATAGTGTCGACATCCGAAGCGGCGAAAGCCCAAGGAAAGGGGACCAAAGCCGACCTCGTCGCGGCGATTCCCAATCTGCGCGCATTCGCGGTTTCGCTCTGCGGCAACGCCGATCGCGCCGACGATCTCGTCCAGGAGACGCTGGTCAAGGCCTGGAGCAGCCTCGCCTCCTTCACCGAAGGCACCAATCTCACGGCCTGGCTGTTCACCATTCTCCGCAACATCCACTATAGCGACTATCGCAAGCGGCGCCGCGAGGCGCCGGACCCGGACGGCGCCATAGCCGCGCGGCTGGTGTCGCTGCCCGCGCAGAACGCGCATATGGATTTTCTCGATTTTCGCAGCGCGCTGCAGAAGCTGCCGCTCGACCAGCGCGAGGCGCTGATCCTCGTCGCCGCCTCCGGCCTCTCCTATGAGGAAGCCGCCGCCATCTGCAATTGCGCGCCCGGCACGATGAAGAGCCGCGTCAATCGCGCGCGCAATCGCCTCGCCGAGGTGCTCGCGCTACGCTCCACCAGCGATATCGGCGATTCCTATTACATCGGCGAGCAATCGATTCTGCCGCGCACGGGCAATGATTGATAGACGGGCCGAAATGCCCCATAGGGAAGCTTGAGCCCGATCATTTTCCGCGAGCGAGACCGATGACCGACAAGACGACCGAATTCCGAACCGAGCGCGATTCCTTCGGCGACATAGAGGTTCCCGCCTCCGCCTATTGGGGCGCGCAGACGGAGCGGTCGCGGCAGAATTTCCCCATCGGCGTCGGCCGCATGCCGATCGAGATCGTCCATGCGCTGGCGCGGGTCAAGCTCGCGGCCGCCGAGGCCAATCTCGAGAAGGGCCTGCTGAAGAGCGAGGTCGCCGCCGCAATTTCCGCCGCCGCCCGCGAGGTGATCGAGGGCAAGCTCGACGCGCATTTCCCGCTCGTCGTCTGGCAGACCGGCTCCGGCACGCAATCCAACATGAACGTCAATGAGGTGATCGCCAATCGCGCCAATGAGGCGCTGGGCGCCGGCCGCGGAGCCAAGGCGCCGGTCCACCCCAATGACCATGTCAACCTCGGCCAATCCTCCAACGACAGCTTCCCGACCGCCATTCATGTGGCCGCGGCCATCGCGATTTCGCAGCGCCTGCTGCCGGCGGTGGAGCGGCTGCACGCGGCGCTCGCCGCCAAGTCCAAGGCCTTCGAGCATATCGTCAAGATCGGCCGCACCCATTTGCAGGACGCCACCCCGGTCACGCTGGGCCAGGAATTTTCCGGCTATGCGGCGCAGGCCGAGTTCGGCGCCAAACGCATCCGCCAGGGGCTCGAGGATTTGTTTCTGCTCGCCCAGGGCGGCACCGCCGTCGGCACGGGCGTGAACACTTACAAAGGCTTCGCCGAGGCGGTCGCGGCCAAGATCGCGGCGCAGACCGGCCTTCCCTTCCAGACGGCGCCGAATAAATTCGAGGCGCTCGCCGCCCATGACGCCGCCGTCTTCGCCCATGGCGCGCTGAACGCGCTCGCCGCCGGCCTCTATAAGATCGGCTGCGACATTCGCCTGCTCGGCTGCGGCCCGCGCGCCGGCCTCGCCGAGCTGAAGCTGCCGGAGAACGAGCCCGGCTCCTCCATCATGCCCGGCAAGGTCAATCCGACCCAGGTCGAAGCGCTGACCATGGTCTGCACGCGCGTTTTCGGCAATAACGCCACCATCACCTTCGCCGCCTCGCAGGGCCATCTCGAGCTGAACGTGTTGAAGCCGGTGATCGCCGCGGCGCTGCTGGAATCGACGATATTGCTCGCCGACGGCATCGACAGCTTCATCACCCGCTGCATCGACGGGATCGAGCCGGACGAGGCGAACATCAAGAATTTCTTGGAGCGCTCGCTGATGCTGGTGACGGCGCTGGCGCCCAAGATCGGCTATGACGCCGCCTCGAAAATCGCCCGCGCCGCGCATCACAATGGCACGACTTTGCGCGAGGAGGCGCTGAAGTCCGGCAAGGTGACGGACGCCGAATTCGACGCGCTGGTGCGGCCGGAGAATATGCTCGCGCCGAATGATTGAGGGCGGCGCGAGAGAGCGACCCGCATTTTTCCGTCATTGCAAGGAGCGCAGCGACGAAGCAATCCAGAAGCCGCCTCACGGCTGAAGGATTGCTTCGCTCCGCTCGCAATGACGGCCCCGAGCAAAAGCTATTTCACCACGCAGGCGCGCGCGATGCGCTCGAGACGGGCGCGGCCGTCGTCGGTCGCAGCGTCGGGCAGCGCATCCTCCCGCGCCGCCTCGCGCGCCGCGCAATCGCAGGCCGTCTGGCATTTTTGAGCATTGGCGCCGGACGCCACGCATTGCGCGCGGCAGGCTTCTTCGAACCGCGCATTCTGCATCGGCGCGAGCAGCATGGCGACGGCGGTGAAGCCGGCGAAGAACAACGGCTGATGCAAGAGATAGAGCGCGAGGCTATGCCGCCCGAGACAAGCGACGGCCCGGGTCGCCGCATTGCCTTGCGTGCTGGCGGCAGTCGCCGGGCGTAGACGCGCCAGCTTCCCCGCGCCGACGCCGAAGAGCAACGCCCCCGCCCAGGGCGCGAGCGGGCGATAATCATTGGTCATCGGCTCGAAGGTCGAAAGCCCCGTCCACCAGAACCAAGGCGCATCGAAGAAAGACGCCCGCGCGAAGAAGGATGCGATGACCAAGGCGAACCCCGCGGCGAAAGCCGCCGGCCAGGGCAGCCGCAGGAAAGGCAGAGCGAGCAGGCTCGCCGCCGCTATGCAATGCAGAATGCCGAAAAAGACGAAGCTCGACGGGAAGGCGATATAGGTCCCAGCGCTCACCAGCAGCGCGGCGCCGACGAGCAGCGCGAGCCGGCGCCAATAGGCGCGCGCACGAAACGCCGTCCCCTGCGCGAGCGTCAGCGAAAGGCCGGCGATGAACAGAAAGCTCGACGCGATCGCATGGCCGAACGCCTTATAGGCGTCCGAATAGGGGATATCGGGATCGATATGCCCGAAATGGCCGAGGTCCCAGCCGAAGTGAAAGGCGAACATCGCCAGCACGGCGAGGCCGCGCGCGACATCCAGCCAAAGGAGCCGCGCGGTCATTTGACCGCCGTCGCCGCCGTCGATTGGAACTTGCCGAACACCATATCCGGCGCCGAGAGATTGTGCCGCGACGGCATGTGCCGGCCGAGCCAGATTTCCGTCGCCGGCGCGCCGGGGAAGCCGATGACCGGCGCCTCCTGCCAGCCTATGCCGCGCTTGGCGCGCCAGGCGACCAGCGCCGCGTCGCTCATCGATTGCGTGGTGTACATGGACCGCAGCGAGGCGAAGGGCAGGCCGTCCGGCATTGCGTCGCTATAGGAGACATCGAGCACGATGCGATCCTGATCGATGGAGCCGAGACGAATCTTCGCCTCGCCGCCGCGGCGGAAGCGCAGGGTGAAGCTGCGTGTCTCGGGATCGAAGACGATTTCCTTCAGCGCGACGATCGGGCGCTCCTGCACCTCCACCGGGCCGATGAGGAAGGAGGAGCCATAGGCCGTCCAGCGCATATCCTCGAAAGGCAGCGGGCGCGCGCGCCAATAGCCGTCCGGCGGATAGAAGACCAGAATTTCCTCCGCGCGCTCGCGATAGGTCATCCACAGCTGCACGAGATGAAAGCCCTTCTCCACCCGGTCGCCGACGCGCACCGGCACGTCATTGGGCCGCCAGAAGGAGGGGAAGGTGTAGCCGACCAGCCAGAATTCCGGCGTCTCCCAAAAGGTGAGGCGGCGCGCGTCGGCGGCGAATTTGGAATCATGCGAGAGATCGCAGCTCGTCCAATCCGGCGCCCAGCGGTCCGAGCCGATCATGCCGATATAGGAGGGATGAACCGCCTGCACGCGCATGCGCCGCACCTGCGGCGAGACGAAATCCAGCTCGATATTGTCCTTCTCGGCGCAGAGCTCGGGCGTGGATCGGTTCTCGATGCGCACTTGCAGATCCTCCTCCGCCTCCAGCGCCTGCTGCGCGAAGGACGGCCGGGCGAAGGGCAGGCTGGAAGCGGCGACGAGAAGCCGGCGGCGATCGATCAGCGGAGCGGACATGGGCGGTATCGGATTCCTGTTACGGCAAGAGCAACGATGCGCGGGATATTATTGCGCAGGACGCAGGGCGAAAACATGGAAAGGCGAGCGCTCGAGTGGGATTTTCTCGAGAAAGGAGGGGCTCTCGCCACGCGCGAGGGCGGCCGCCAGCCCATGGGGCGCGCGCTCGATGAGGGCGTTGCCGGTCTCGCCGCCGTCGCACCAGAACAGCAGCTCGGCGCCGGCGGCGCGCAGCAGGCGCTCGGCCGCGGCAGGATCGGCCAGAAAAGCGTCGACCGCGAGGCGATTGCCGCGATTGTCGCGATGATAGGGCGCGGCGAAGACATGATGCGGCGTGAAGGCGAGAATATGCGCGCCCATATCGACCGGCGCGACGATGCGCGCCGGCGGCAGCGCCGCGAGGCCGGAGAAGGCCGCGGCCTCGAGGCAGGCGCGGCGGGTCTCGCGCGGGGCGGCCTCGCCGTCCGATTGCAGCGCCAGAGCGAGGCCCATGGGCGAGACGAAGAGGCAGAGCAGGCCGATCGAGAGCCAGCGCAGCAGCGGCATGACATGAGCGAGGCGCGCCGATAGCGCGGCCGCCGCGCCGGCGAGCGCGACCATGGCCAGCGGCGTGACCGAAGAAAAGACGCGAATCTGCCAGAGCGCCGCGGCGAAGCCGATGAGGATCGCCGCCGCCAGCATGGCCCAGCGCCCGCGCGCGAGGCCGCGCTCCCGCCAGGCGAGGACAATGGCGGCGAGGAGGCCGAGCAGCACCGGCGCGGCGGTGGAGACCATCAGGGCCGGATCGGAGACAAAGGCCTTCAGCGGCTTGGCCTCGGTGACATGGGAGAGCCAAAGATCGCGCAGCAGCGGATCGAGCCCGACCAGCGGATCGCCGAGACATTGCGGCGCGCTGGCGACGAAGGCCGCGAGCGCGGCCGCGCCGACGAGGCCGAGCGCGATGGCGCGGCGCGCAAACGTCTCGAGGCGCGGCGCTGCGGCGGCCAGCGCCGCGAAGCCGAGCGCGCCGACGAGGATGGCGCGAATATGGACCGCCGAATAGGCGTCGCAGGCAGAAAGGCCATAGCGCGACGGCGCGACAGTCGCCGCGTAAGTGAGCGGCGCGAAGACGAGCAGGCCGAGAGCGAAAGAGAGAAGTCGGCGCGACGCCGCTGCGCCTTCGACGAGGAAGAGGATCGCCGGCGCCGCCAGCAGCACGATGAAGAAGGGAAGATTCTCGAGGCTGATCGCGAGCGACAGAGCGAGCGGCGCCGCGGCAGCCGCGAGCGCCAGAGGACGCTTCGCGTCGAGGCCGAGCGCGATGAGGCCGAATGTCGCCATCAGCAGCACGATCTGCGGCGCGTGATGATCGATGCGGCCCGGCGTGAATTGCATGAACATCGGCGCGGAGAGAAAGACCAGCCAGACGGCGAGCATGCGCGCCGGGCGATCCGCCATGACGCGCGCGACAAAGGCCGCGAGCGCGAAGAGCAGAGCGAGGCAGAGAAAGGGAAAGGCGAGCCGCGTCGCGCGCTCCGCCATCTCCGGCGCGAGCAGCAGGCGGAAGAGCAGGTCCAGCGCGGCGAGCGGCGTATCGACGATGCGCGACCAATGCATGAAGAGCCCGTCCGGCGGATCGAGCCTTCGCGCCGTCATATCGAACCAGGATTGGCCGGCGAGGAGATCGCGCAGCTGCACGGCGCGCATGGCGTCGTCGGAATCGTAGAATTCGCCGGCGCTCCACACGGCGCGCGCGCGAGGGAGCGTCAATAGCGCAGCGCCCGCGAGCGCCGGGATAATGGCGGCGAGAAGCGGAATTTCACGACGCGTCCGCACATGGACGCGCGCCGTGTCGCCGGCGAGCGCGCTCACGCAGAGGCCTTGGCGGCCGGCGCCGAGAAGAGGAGCGCGCGGCGCGCGGTGAAATTGAACAGGAAGACGACGCCGGCGGTCGGAATTTTCGCAAAAGCGGGATCGAAGCCGAGACGGCCGACGAGGAGCAGCATCAGCGCCTCGGTGACGAGCAAGCCGGCGAGGCCGATGACGCAGAAAAGCGTGAATTCCGACGCCGGCCGCACGCTGCGCCGATCACGGAACACCACCGCTATGCTGAGCGCATAGACGAGCGCGAGCCCGCCGCAAAAGCCGATCGCCGCCGCGACGAGATAGGGAATACCGAGCGTCTTGTGACAGAGCAGCAATAGCCCATAGTCGAGCGCCAGCGCCGCGCCGCTCGCCAGCCCATAGGCGATGAGATCGCGCAGCACGCGCGTGGCGGCGAAGACGTGGCGGGTCGAGCTGCTCGCAATCTGCGTCATTCGAAGCCGAGACGCGAAGGCCCCCTCCCCAGCCCTCCCCCGCTGTGCGGGAGAGGGAGCAGATCGCGCGCTGCATCGAGATTTCGCGGAATGTCGGCCGCCCCCTCTCCCGCATAGCGGAGGAGGGTGAGGGAGGGGGCGCGACGGCCTTTCCTCTCGAGAGCGCAAGCCACTAGGCGACCCGCTTCGGCACGAGACGCTCGCTCGCCAGCGCCTGCTGCGCGCCGGAGACGCCGGCTTCCGTATATTCGGCGTCCTCGTTCACGCCCCAGACGTCATAGAGCGCGCGGCCTGCGATGATGTTGAGCGCGGTCAACATGCCGGTCATCATCGCATGATCCTGGTTGTTGTATTTGTGCATGCCGTTGCGGCCGACGAGATGCAGGCCCGGATAGCGCGCCGCCAGCTCGAGACGAATCGCCTGCACATTGGCGGCGTAGGAATCGTCATAGACCGGATAGGCCTTGGCCTGACGCACGACACAGGCGTCGCGCACATCCTCCGCCGTCATGAGGCCGATCTTTTCGATCTCGTCCTTGGCGAGCGCGATGAGATCGGAGTCCGCCGCGTTCCACAATCCATCGCCCTCGAAGCAGAAATATTCGAGGCCGAGACAAGTGGAGACGCCGTCCGCGATCATCTCCGGCGACCAGGATTTGAAATTCTGCACGCGGCCGACCTTCACCGACGGATCATGAATATAGATCCAATTGTCGGGGAACTCCTCCTGCGGCCGTCCGATCAGCACGACGGTGAGAAAATCGCGATAAGCGAGCGCGCGCGCGTTGAACAGGCTGAGCGGCGTCGGCGTCAGCGCATTCATCACCTCGCGCAGCGGCGCGGAGGACAGCACATTGCGCGCGCGATGCGTCTCGACGACGCCTTGCGCATCGCGCGTCGTGACGGTCCAAATTCCGCTCGCTTCATCGAAAGCGAGCTGCTCGACCTTGCAGCCCATTCGCAGACCGCCGCCGAGCTTCTGCATCTTGCACGCGGCGGCTTCCCACATCATGCCGGGGCCGCGACGCGGATAGCGGAAGGATTCGATCAGCGTCTTCGCGGCGTTGCTGGATTTGCGGAGCTTCAAGGAGCGGCGCAAGCCGTCGATGATCGCCGCGCCGAGGCTGAGGCCCTTGATGCGCTGCGCCGCCCAATCGGCGGAGATGTCGTCGCAGCTCATGCCCCACACTTTTTCGGTGTAGGTCTTGAAGAAAATGCCGAACAGCCGCTCGCCGAACTGATTGCGCACCCATTGATGAAAGGAGCGCGGCTCCTTCACCGGAAAGGCCTTGGCGAAGGCGAAGGACGCCATGCACAGCGCGCTCTCGATAAGCCCGAGATTCTTCAGCGCCTCGAAGGCCTTCAGCGGATAGGCGTAGAATTTCTCGCGATAGAAGATGCGCGACAGACGCGGCCGCTCGATGAAATCGTGCGGGAGAATCTCGTCCCACAGATCGACGATCTCTTTCGATTTCGAGAAGAAGCGGTGGCCGCCTATGTCGAAGAGAAAGCCCTTGTAGCTCGCGGTGCGGCTGATGCCGCCGACATAGGATCGGTCCTGCTCGAGGACGAGAACCTCGCGGCCGTTCTTCGCCAGAACATAAGCGGCGGTGAGGCCTGCAGGCCCTGCGCCGATCACTATCGATTCGATGATCTCGCCCATGACGGCCCTGAGACAAGCGTGGCGTGCGCCGGCCGCCCGCGTCACACGGCCAGGCTCACGGCACGTAGGGGCAGTATGGATGCGCTTTGGTTAACGCGCTGTTACGCTCAGGATGCCCGCATCGCCGCGTCGTTGCGCGCCGGCGAAGATCACGCGATTGCGCCCTTCCGCCTTGGCGCGATAGAGCGCATCGTCGGCGACGCGGGTCATGGCGGCGAGGTCCGGCGTCGCATCCTCGAGAACGGTGACGCCGACGCTGACCGTCGCCGCGCCGTCCGCGAGATGCGCTGCGTCGTGGATGAAAGCCGAGCGAATGCGTTCGGCGATCGCCAATGCGCTCGTCCGATCGGCCGGAGAGAGGATGGCGACGAATTCCTCGCCGCCGATGCGCGCCAGCATGTCGCTCGATCGTGTGTTTCGCGTCGCCGTCGCGCCGAAGACGGCCAGCACGCGGTCGCCCTCGGCATGGCCGAAGCGGTCGTTGATATATTTGAAATTGTCGAGATCGAAGACGAGCACCGCCGTCGAGGACGCAGGGGCCGACCGCTTCGCGCGCTCGACCGCCCGTTCGAAAGCTCGCCGATTGGGAAGGCCCGTCAGCGGATCGATCATCGCCGCGACTTCTCTTCGCTTCGCGAGGCGCTCTTTGGAGAGCGTCGCCAATAGAAAGCCGAGAACGGCGATAAAGCCGGAGAGCTCGAGGAAGCGGTACTTCAGATAGGGGCTGGTGAGAAAGCTCGTTTCGTCGACCGCGAGAAAGGGCGCGGCGATCGCGAGCGCGATTTCGAGCCCCGCCTGCAGCGCGATGATCCAGGCCGTCACGCGAGACACGACGAGACGCTGGCCGCCGATTCGGTTGTAGCGGAACAATTGGACGGCGGCGGCGACTTCATAGATCGCCGAGATCGCGGAGACTTCTGAAATTCGAAAGTGAATATCGGCGCGCCACAGGCCGGCGGCCCAAATCACGCCGCCGAGCAGGGCCAGCAGCGGCCGAACAGGCTCGCCGACAAAAACGAGAATGCCCGTCCACAGCAGACCGCATGCCCATAAGGTGAGCGCGTTTCCGAAAATGATCGAGAGCCATTCGACCTCATTGCGGAAAGCGTAGCAGAGCGCCGAGGCGCCCGCCGTCGCGAAGACCGCGGCCCACCACCATAATTCTTCGGCTTCTTCGTCGCCGCGCCAGATCGCGTAGAGGAAGACGCCGAGCAGCGACAGCATGAAGGCGCCGAATAGATATAGGGTCGGCGCCAATGCGATCATCGCGGTTCACGATCCTATGAGTTGAAAATTTCACAAATGCCGAGAGTTTCCGGTCTTGGAGCACGAGCGTAGCATCGAATATGCCATGGTCTGAAAGTCATAAACAGCATCGGGAGCGCGTCGCGGCCGGACAAGACGTGGCAAAGGTAAAAAATCCTCGAGCCTGCGTTCTATCCTTCCCCTGCGACTCGTCGCAGCCGATCTTTCTCCTCGGCGACGGCGCTTTCGGCCTCCTCGATCGCGCCCATCGTGCCGACATGCAGCCATTTGCCGTCGAGCGGCGCGCCGAAGAGCCGCCCCTGCTCCGCCGCGCGAAAGAAAAACGGCGCGAGGGGAAACACATCCTGCTCGACAGTCTCGAACAATTGCGGCTTGACGACGCCTATTCCGGCATAGACGAAATCCGCGGTCTCGCCGGCGGCGCGCTTCGTCAGCCGGCCGTCCGGCGCCCGATGGAAATCGCCGTCCCAATCGACGCCGACGCTGCCGAGGCGCGGAGCCAGCAGCAGCGCGATGTCCATGATCTCCGGGTCCCAGAGATCGGCGAGGCGGCGCAGATTATCCGCGCGCGCGCCGATCCAGAAGGCGTCGGTGTTGCAGATGAAGAAGGGCCGTCCGGCGAAACGGTCCAGAACCTTCTTTATCCCGCCGCCTTGATCGAGCAGCTTCTCGCGCTCGTCGGAGAGGATTATGCGCGGCGTCCGCCGGCCCTCGAGATGCGTCTCGATCTGATCCGCGAGATGATGGACGTTGACGATCGCCGTGGCGACGCCGGCCTGCGCGAAAGCGTCCAGCGAACGATCGAGCAGCGTGACGCCGTCGATCGCGACGAGCGGCTTGGGCAGCCGGTCGGTCAGCGGCCGCATGCGCGTGCCGAGCCCGGCGGCGAAGACGAAAGCCGCCTCAGGCATGGAAGAGCGCGGGGAGGTTGGCGACATACCAGGCCTCGAGATCGGCGAGCGCGGGATGGCGCAGGCCCTTGCGCAGATAGCTTTCCACGCGCGGCAGATGAACGAGATATTGCGGCTTGTGATCGCGCTGATCGAGCCGCGCGAAAATGCCGAGGATTTTGGTCGCGCGCTGAGCGCCGAGAATGGCGTAGGCGCGCGCGAAAGCCGCCATGTCGAACAGCGGATCGGCCTCGCGGCGCTTGCGGGCGTAATGGCCGAGCAGGCGCATCTCCAATTCGTCCGGCACGTCGACGCGCGCGTCCTGCGTCAGCGACACGACGTCATAGGCCGGATGGCCGAGCACAGTGTCCTGGAAATCGATGACGCCGACGCGCGCCGTCCCTTGGCGGTCGGGCAGCCAGATGAGATTGGGCGAGTGGAAATCGCGCAAGGTCCAGGTCGGCGCCGACATCACGATCTCGATCAGCGCCTGGCGCCAGAGATTGACGAAGGTCGCCTTGGAGCCCGACGATATGCCGCCGCCGCCGACGCGCGCCGCATACCACTCCAGCAGCAGCTCGACCTCGATCAGCAGCGCGTCGAGATCATAGGGCGGAATGTGATAGGGGGTCGAGCCTTCGACCGGCAGAACATCCGGCAGGCGGCGCGCATGCAGCGGCGCGAGCGCCGCCAGCGCCTCTAAATAGCGATCGGCGATGGGCGCGCCGCCGGCGACGACGCCGTCGCGGCCGAGATCCTCCAGCAGCACGAAGCCGGCGGAGAGATCATAGGCGTAGATTTGCGGCGCCGAGAGGCCCTGCCCGCGCAGCGCATCCGCCATCGCCACGAAGGGCTTCACCGTCTCGGCGAGGCGCGCGATGGCGCTATAGGGCTTGCCATAGCGGATCGGCGGGCCGTCCGGCCGCGCCGGCGAGATCATCAATATGGCCTGCGCGCCATCCGGCCGACGCAGCACCTCATAGACGCGCGAGGAGGCGTCGCCTTGCAAATATTCGCGCGTGGCGTCGGCCCAGCCGGCGCGCTCCAGAAACTCCCGCATGGTGCGGAAGGCCTTGAGCCGCCCCGCCGCCTTGCCATGAGCGAGAATGCCGATGCGGCGCGCGTCCGGCGTCTCCAGCGCGGCGAAGGAGAGCCGCACCTCCAGCCGCTCGCCGGCAAAGAGGCTCGGCGCGCGCTCCGGCCATTCGACCAGCACCAGCGCATCCTCGGCCGCCTCCTCGAAGCCCATGGCCTCGAGCTCCGCCTCGCCGCCGGCGATGCGATAGAGATCGGCGTGCAGAATGCGGCAGGCGGGCGTCTCATAGAGCTGCATCAGCGTGAATGTGGGACTCGGCGTCTCCAGCGTCGGGTCCTGCGCCAGCGCGCGGATCAGCGCCCGCGCGAAGGCCGTCTTGCCGGCGCCGAGATCGCCGGAGAGGGTGACGACCCGCACCGTGTCGCGAATGAGCGGGGCGAGGCGGGCGGCGAGCTCCGCGGTCTGCGCTTCATCGGCGACGTCGATCAGCCATTCGGCCTCTTCGCTCATGAGGCCTGTCCTTTTTCACGCGGGGCGAGACCCTGCTGGCCGCCGCTCTCCTGCGCCGGGAATATGCAAGTGACCGTCGTGCCTTCGCCGAGCGCGGAGTCGATGAGCACGCGCCCGCCATGCAGCTCGGTGAAGGCGCGCACGATGGAGAGGCCGAGCCCGACGCCCCTGTGGCGCGAGCCCGAGGTGTGCGACTCGAAACGGTCGAAGACTTTGTCGAGGACCTCCGGGGCGATGCCCCGCCCCCGATCGGCGACCTTGAACACGATTTCCCCCTCCCGACGCAACGCCGCGAGGGTAATGGTTTGTCCCGGCCGAGAAAAGCCGATCGCATTGGCGAGCAGATTGAACAGGATCTGGCGGATGCGCTTGGCGTCGCCGCGAAAGCGCCCGACCTCGCCGGTGGCGACGATCTGCAGCTCTATGTCGTTTTCGGCCAGCCGGTCCTGAACGCCCTCGGCCGCGGCGCGCATGGCGTCGCCGGCGTCCACCTCCTCGAGCTCCAGCTCCATGGCGTCGCTGTCGATGGTGGCGAGATCGAGAATGTCGTTGATGATGGCCAGCAGCGCCGCCGACGACTTGCCGACATAGCCGAGATATTCGAGCTGCTTGGCGTTGAGCTCGCCGGTCGTCTTCTCGCCGAGGAGATGAATGAAGCCGATGATGTTGTTGAGCGGCGAGCGCAGCTCGTAAGAAACATGATGGACGAAATCGTTGCGGATTTTCTCCGCCGCGATCAGCGCCTGATTGCGCTCGGTGAGCGCGCGCTCGACATTCACGCCCGCCGTCACATCGACGAAAGTGAGCAGCGCCGCGCCCTCCGGCAACGGCTGCGCGGTGCAATCGAGCACCACGCCGTCGGAACGCTCTATGCGCCGCGTGAAGCCCTGGCGCATGTCCTGCAAGCCGGTGACGAAGCCGCGCAGCTCGCTCCACGTCTCCTCATTGAGATGCAGCGGCCGGCAGAGATTGGCGACGGCGTCGAAGCGCGGCTTCTCGTCGAGAATGCTCTTCTCGAGCGCCCATAGCGCGAGAAAGGCGGGGTTGCAGAAGCGCAGGCGTCCGTCGGCTCCGAAGACGGCGACGCCCTCGCGCAAATTCTCCAGCGTCTCGTTCTGCATGCGATCGAGCGCATGAAACCGGGACTCGAGGAAATAGCGCTCGCTCACATCGTCATAGAGATAGGTGACGCCGCCTTGCGGATTGGCGTTCGCCACGACGCGCAGCGTGCGCCCATTCGGCATGTGCCAGACATGCTCGTGATGTTCCTCGGAGGATTGATAGGCCTCCAGCAGCCGCGCCTTCCAGGCTTTGTAATCGGCCTCGACGGGAAGGCGCTGCTCGGCGCGCAGACGATCGAGAATCTCGCTGTCGCTCGGCCCCTGGTCGAGATAGGCGCGATCGAGCGGCCAGAGATTCTCATAAGCGGCGTTGCGATAGGTGAGGCGCTTGGCGCGATCGAAAATGGCGACGGCGATCGGCAATTGATCCAGCGTGCGCGAATGCGCCTGCATCTGCTGCTCGAGATCGGTGCGCGTCGTGTCGATCTCCTGGCGGTCGATGGCGAGCGCCGCGGCGGCGCCGTGACAGGGCGCGGCGACGACATCGAGACGATGCCGCTCGCCGGCGACCACCGCTGTCACGCGCGCGCGCCAAACCTCGTCGCGTCCGCGCGCCGTCTGCGCCTGCAGGCGCGCGTCATTGTCGAGCAGCTCGATCTGACGGCGCAGCGCGTCGGCGGCGTTTTCCGCCTCCACCGCTTGCGCATAGGCGGAATTGACGAAGATGAGCTTGCCTTCGACGTCGCGCATCCACACCGGCGTCGGCAGCGCCTCGAGCAGAGCGCGCAGCCCCTCCGATTCGGCGACGCTGCGCCCATGCCGCTCGCGCAAGGACAAAAGCTCGAGCCGCTCGCCGGAGACCTCGCGAATGCGCAGCACGGCGCGGCCGGCGACGGCGCGACCTTCGGCGTCGAAGCGTCGGCCTTGCAGGCTGGCGAGCGAGAGATGAAATCCTTCGCCATTCTGGCGCAGGCGATCGACGCGCTCCTGCAGCGCCGCCGCCTCGTCCGGTCCGAGCCAGGAGCCGAAGGCGAGCACGCGGCGCGCGAAGGCCGGATCATTGAGCCCGTTCTCTATGTCCGGCTCGCCGGCGGCATTGTCCCAGGAGACGAAGAGCTGCGGCTCGCTGGAGAGAAAAATCTCGGCGCGATCGAGCCGCTTGCGCGTCGCTTCCAGCTCCGCCGCGAGCCCGGCCTCGCGCCGGCTCCACACCTTGCGCTCGCCGAGATGGGTGAAGGCGACGACGACGGCGAAAAGCGCGAGACCGCCGGTCAGCGCGAGATTGACGAATTCGGCGTTATCGGTGGTGCTGAGAAGATTGGCGAGCGCCTCCGCCCGCGCCGGTCCGCCGAAGGGCAGCAGACTGACGGAGGCGAGCCCGCGCGTGACGTTGCGAACGAGCGTCGAGGACGCTCCCCGACGTCGCGCAGGCGGCAACGCTTTCGGCCCGAAGGCCGCATCGTGAAACATGCGAACCGGTCTCCACGTTCGATTTGCAAAGGCTCATCGCAAACAAACGCCGTAAGCCGTCCGCGCGCCACCGAGGCGCCGTCTCGAATCGCGTCTAATCTAAAGCGCGCCGTCGAAAAGTGAAACGCGGATCGTGACCGGGAGAATGGCGCCTAAGGATTTCGCCGAACTGGCGTCGCGCGAAAAAAAACGGCGGAGCGAGAGAATCGCTCCGCCGTGTCGCGCTCGCGAGGCGAGAGAAATCAGTAGCGGTAATGGTCCGGCTTGAACGGGCCGTTCTGCGGCACGTTGAGATAGGCGGACTGCTGCTCGGTCATCTTGGTGAGCTTCACGCCGATCTTGTCGAGATGCAGCGAGGCGACCTTCTCGTCGAGATGCTTGGGCAGCGTGTAGACGCCCACCGGATACTGGCCCTGCTTGGTCCACAGCTCGATCTGCGCCAACGTCTGATTGGTGAAAGACGCCGACATCACGAAGGACGGATGGCCGGTCGCGCAGCCGAGATTAACGAGGCGGCCTTCGGCGAGCAGAATGATGCGCTTGCCGTCGGCGAACTCGACCTCGTCGACCTGCGGCTTCACATTGTGCCATTTGAGATTGCGCAGGCCGGAGACCTGAATCTCGCTGTCGAAATGGCCGATGTTGCAGACGATGGCGCGGTCCTTCATGGCGCGCATGTGCTCGGTCGTGATGACGTCGACATTGCCGGTCGCGGTGCAGAAGATGTCGGCGCGCGTCGCCGCGTCCTCCATCGTCGTGACCTCATAGCCTTCCATCGCCGCCTGCAGCGCGCAGATCGGATCGATCTCGGTGACGAGCACGCGGCAGCCGGCGTTGCGCAGCGAGGCGGCCGAGCCCTTGCCCACATCGCCATAGCCCGCGATGCAGGCGACCTTGCCGGCCATCATGACATCGGTCGCGCGGCGAATGCCGTCGACCAGCGATTCGCGGCAGCCATAGAGATTGTCGAACTTCGACTTGGTGACCGAATCATTGACGTTGATCGCCGGCCAAAGGAGCTTACCTTCCTTGTGCATCACATAGAGGCGATGCACGCCAGTGGTGGTCTCCTCGGTCACGCCTTTGATGGCCTCGGCGTTGCGCTTGTAGAAGCCCGGATTGGCCTTGAGGCGCTTCTTGATCGCGGCGAAGAGGACTTCCTCCTCCTCATTGGTCGCCTTGTCGAGGAAGGCGGTGTCGCCATTCTCGGCGCGCAGGCCCAGATGGATGAGCAGCGTGGCGTCGCCGCCATCGTCGAGGATCATGTTCGGCGTGCCGCCGTCGCCCCATTCGAAGATGCGATGGGTGTAGTCCCAATAATCCTCGAGGCTCTCGCCCTTGATGGCGAAGACGGGCGTGCCGGAGGCGGCGATGGCGGCGGCGGCGTGGTCCTGGGTCGAATAAATGTTGCAGGACGCCCAGCGCACATCCGCGCCCAGCGCCTTCAGCGTCTCGATCAGCACGGCCGTCTGAATGGTCATATGCAGCGAGCCGGCGACGCGCGCGCCTTTCAGCGGCTGCGACGGGCCGTATTCCGCGCGGGTCGCCATGAGGCCGGGCATTTCGGTCTCGGCGATGTTGAGCTCCTTGCGGCCCCAATCGGCGAGGCCGATGTCGGCGACGACATAATCGTTGAAATGGGTGGTCATGACGCTCCCTTCAGGCGTTGTCTCGCCTTTAGGAAGGCGAGCGGGACGGGCCTGGCCGCCTATAGCAAGGCGGCGGAGCAGATGCAATAAAGATATAAACAAGTCTTTATGTCAGCTTCACGCCGGCTTGCGGTCGCGCAGGAACACAAAGGCGCCCAAAGCCGCGATCACGGCGACGATCAGCAGGATCAGCAGCGTCGATTCCTCGAGCCAGGCGATCGCCGGAACGGCAAGGCCGAGCAGCAGGCCGACCAGCGACACGCGCCAGACATCCGCATGAATGCCCGCGGTGAAGGAGCCGAGCGCCAGCACGGTGAGGACGGTGAGCGCGCTGCTGTCGGAATTCATCATCTGCTTCACATCGCCGATGAAGATGAGGCACATTGCGGCGAGGACCGCGCCCCAATGCAGCACCTGCGTGCGCAACAGCCGCCATTTTTCATCGGCAGTCTCCGCCTCATGCCAGCCGCCCGCGATGCTGATGAGCCCGAAGATCGGCGCGAGCGCGATCCAATAGGTCGTCATGCCCTGGCGCGTCACGCTCGTATAGGCGACGCCGAACAGCGCCAGCAGGAGCATGAGGAAATAAGGCCATTGCCGCAGAAAGAACGAGGCGACGCCGTGAGAATGCGTCTCGGGCGAAAGGATTTCCGGCGCTCTGTGGGTCACTTGTGCAGGCTCCGTTTCGACCCGCGTCACGCGACGCGGGGAGAGAATGGCCGGCGGCTCGCTGAGAAAAAATCCAGAGATCGTCGAAATGCGCTTCGGCCGCCCCGGAGCGCAAAGCTCAATATAATCGTTGTTTCAACAAAGACGAGACGCGCCATGGCGCGTCCCGCGAATAATCGGGCTTTAGGCCGCGACCTTCTCGCACTCGTCTGCGCAGGCCTTGCACGCGTCGCCGCAAGCCTTGCACTCTGCGATATTCGGGAACTTGTCGCATTCCTTCTTGCAGGCGAGGCAAGCCTGAGCCACAGCCTTCGCGAAGGAGGGGGTGAGCGCCGAAGCCGTGCCCGAGAGCGACGCCAGAGCCTTGCAGGCCGCGACGACGTCGAAGGTGGACTTGGTGCAAGGACCCATGCTGGCGTCATTGGCCGCGAGCATCTCGAAGCAGTGACGCAGGCATTCCTCGCCCGCGGCGACGCATTTGGTGGTCGACTCGAACAAAGCCTTATATTTGGAGCCGCCGCCATGATGGTGAGCGTGCGGATCTTCGGCCGCCAAAGTCCCCGTGGCGGCGGTTGCGGCGGCCAACGCGCCCATTGCAGTCACAAATTGCCGACGTTCCATGAATCTCCCCCTGAGTTTTAGGAACAACAACAATCTCAGCTTTAAGCTTTTTGGAGCAAGATTCAATCATAACGACCATTCGGCGAGTAAAAAACGTCGCGAAGCTCTGCCAATGTGACCAATCGGTTACAATGATTCGAAGACGCCGCGAGACGGTCGCGCGAAGACACGGATAGGGAAGATGGCGTTCATTACCAACTTCAACGCGCCGGAATTTTTCAATTCCCTGATATCTCTGCTCGTTGCGCTGCTGCTCGGCACGCTGATCGGGGCGGAGCGGCAATATCGCCAGCGCACCGCCGGGCTGCGCACCAATGCGCTGGTGGCTCTCGGCGCCGCGGCCTTCGTCGATCTCGGCATGCGCCTCAACGGCAATGTCGGCGCGACGCAGGTGCTCGCCTATATCGCCTCCGGCGTCGGCTTTCTCGGGGCCGGCGTCATCATAAAGGACGGCGCCAATATAACCGGCCTCAACACCGCAGCCACGATCTGGTGCTCGGCCGTCACCGGCGCCTTCGCCGGCGCGGATCACGCCGCGGAAGCGATTTTGATGGCGATCTTCACCCTCGCCGGAAACATGCTGCTGCGGCCGCTGGTCCATCTCATCGAGCGCGCGCCGATCGACGAGCGCTCGACGGAGGCGATCTACCGCCTGCATGTCACCGTCTCGCAGACGCGGCGCGACGCCCTCCGCGATCTGATGGTGGAGAGGCTGGAAGCCGCCGATTATCCCGTGCGCGAGATCGAGGAATTGGAGCGTGGCGAAGGCGAGGTGGAGCTGATCGCAATATTGACCTCGACCAGCATCGACCCGAAAGAGCTGGACGTCGTCGCCGCCGAGCTGGAGAAAGTCGCCGGCGTCGAGCATGCGAGCTGGACGGCGCAGACGAGCGAGTGAAAATCAGCTGCGAGAGGAAGCGGCGAGCGCGCCGCCTCCTTCAGCCCGTCAGCCGTCTGCACAATCCGTCGAGCTGCTCCAGCGTCGTGTAGCGGATGCGCAATTCGCCGCTCTCGCCGCGATGATGGATCGAAACATAAAGACCGAGCGCATCGGTCAGCAGCTTCTCCATCGCCACCGTATCCGGGTCCTTATCGACGCGCGGCTTGCGGGATTTCGTCTCCAGCGGGCTATCGGCGACCTCTTGCTGCGCGAGACGCTCGACGTCGCGAACCGTGAGGCCCTCGTCGACGACACGGCGCGCCACGGCGTCGGGATTGTCGACGGCGAGCAATGCGCGCGCATGGCCGGCCGAGATCGCGCCCTCCGTCACCAGACGCCGGCTCGCCTCGGGAAGATTGAGCAGACGCAGCGTGTTGGCGACATGAGACCGGCTCTTGCCGATGATCTTGGCGAGATCGGACTGCGAATAGCCGAACTCCTTGCCGAGCCGCTCATAGCCGCGCGCTTCCTCGATCGCATTGAGATCGGCGCGCTGCACATTCTCGATAATGGCCAGCTCGAGCGCCTCGCGATCATCCGCCTCATGCACGATGATCGGCACATCGGCGAGATTGGCGAGCTGGGCGGCGCGCCAGCGGCGCTCGCCGGCGATGATCTCATAAGCGTCGGCGACGCCCGGAACAGTGCGCACGACGATCGGCTGAATAATGCCCTTCTCGCGAATGGAGGCGGCGAGATCGGCGAGATCATCCTCGTGGAAGGCGACGCGCGGATTGCGCGGATTGGGCCGCAGAAACTCGATCGGCGCACGGCGCTGGCCGCGCGCGCGCTCCACCGCAGGCGCTTCCTCGCCCGCGTCTCCGATCAGAGCCGCCAGCCCTCGCCCCAATCTCCTGCGCGTCGCTTCTTCGGCCATTTCGGAACAGGTCCTTCGAATCGAGAGGCGCGCCATTCGCGCGCCGAGAAACCTTGGATCAGGCGGCCCGCAGCTGCTTCTCGCGCTGGATGACCTCCGTCGCGAGCTTCAGATAGGCCTGGCTGCCGCTGCATTTGAGATCATAGAGCAGCACGGGCTTGCCATGCGACGGCGCCTCGGACACGCGCACATTGCGCGGGATCACCGTCTCATAGACCTTGTCGCCCATGAAGCGTCGCACATCGGCGACGACCTGGGTCGCGAGATTATTGCGGGGATCGAACATGGTCAGCACAATGCCATGGATCGACAGCCGCGGATTGAGCGAGCGTCTGACCTGATCGACCGTCGACAGCAGTTGCGACAGGCCTTCGAGCGCGAAGAACTCGCATTGCAGCGGCACCAGCACGGCGTCGGCGCAGGCGAGGGCGTTGATGGTCAGCAGATTGAGCGACGGCGGGCAGTCGATCAGCACATAGGTGAAGGCCGGCGCCTCGCCATGACGCTCGGCTGCGATCATCTCGGCGACGGCGCGCTTCAGGCGGAAGGCGCGGTCCTTGTCGCCGGCGATCTCGAGCTCGACGCCGAGCAGATCGAGCGTCGAGGGCGCGATCGAGAGCCGCGGCACGGCGGTCGCGACGATCGCCTCGGCGAGGCTGCTTTCGGCGAGCAGCACGTCATAGGTGGAGATTCGGCGCGACTTACGGTCGACGCCGAGCCCGGTGGAGGCGTTGCCCTGCGGATCGAGATCGATGACGAGCACTGTCTCGCCTACCGCGGCCAGGGCCGTGCCGAGATTAATGGCCGTCGTCGTCTTGCCGACGCCGCCCTTTTGATTGGCGAGGACGAGGATGCGGGGCTGAGGAACGTCGGTCACGTCAAGCTCCAAAATCCCGCGCGAGGGCGATAATACGGCCGGACGAATGAGTGCGGCTCTGCAATGTCCAGATCTGGAAACTATCCGCGGCGCTCGAGCCGGTCAATTCAGTGGCCCAGTCTTCGCCCTTTAAAAACACGCCTTTGACGTTTTTCAACAGAAGTTCCTGCGCCCACTCGATCAGCTGCGGCATCGGAGCCAGCGCACGGGCCGTCACGCCGGCCACTGGATCGGTGATTCGGGGCAGCTCGGTTTCGATTCGGCCGACATGAATTTCCGCAGCGGCCCCTGTTTCACGTGAAACAGCGCGCAGAAAGGCCGCCTTGCGCTGATCGCTCTCGATGAGATGAACCTTCGCGCCGGCATGGTCTTTCAGGCAGATCGCCAGAACCATGCCGGGAAAGCCCGCGCCGGAGCCGAGATCGACCCAGCTCTCGAGGCTCGGAAAAAATTCGCGAATCTGCCCTGAATCGGCGAAATGCCGCGTCCATAGCTCGTCCAAAGTGCTCTCGGCGACGAGATTGATGGACTTCTGCCATTTGCGCAGCAGCGATTCGTAAATCTCCAGCTCGCGAATATAAGGCTGCAGCGACGGCGCGATCTGCAGCGCTCTGTCTCGATCGCTGACGCGATCCTTTCCTTTCCCGGCCATATTACTGATCACCCACGCCGCGCTCGCGCCGCCAAAAGCGTGAGGGCCGCTGGAGTGACGCCCTCTATGCGCTGGGCCTGGCCGAGCGTGCGCGGACGCAGCGCCGACAGCTTGGCGCAAAGCTCCGCGGAGAGCCCGCCGATCTCCCGATAATCGAGAGCCGCGGGCAGAGCCAGCTGCTCGTCCCGGCGATAGGATTCGATATCGGCGCTCTGCCGATCGAGATAGACGGCGTAGCGTGCGTCGGTCTCGACACGCGCGGACGTCTCCGCATCGATCTCGCCAAGCTCTGGCCAGATCGCCGCGAGCCGCGGCAGATCGATCTCGGGGAAGGACAGCAGAGCATAGGCGCTGCGTCGCTGCCCGTCCTGATTAATGGGCAACCCGGCGCGCGCCGCGGCAGCGGAGGTGAGCGACAATTGCTGCAGCAACGCGCGAGCGCGGTCGAGCTTGTCCATTCTGTCCCGATGCGCCAGCTCGCGCTCACGTCCGATACAGCCGATCTCCAGGCCCTTGCCGGTCAGGCGCTCATCGGCATTGTCGGAGCGCAGCGACAGACGATATTCGGCGCGCGAGGTGAACATACGATAAGGCTCGCTGACCCCGCGCGTGACGAGATCATCGATCATAACGCCGAGATAGGCCTCGGCGCGATCGAAAACGCTCGCTTTTGCGCCGCCGGCCCGCGCCGCGGCGTTGAGCCCGGCGACGAGGCCCTGCGCAGCCGCTTCCTCATAGCCGGTCGTTCCATTGATCTGGCCGGCGAAAAACAGCCCCCTCACGCGTTTCGTTTCCAGCGTGGCGTCGAGCTCGCGCGGATCGACGAAGTCATATTCGATCGCATAGCCGGGGCGCAGAATCTGCGTCTTCTCCAACCCTTCGATCTTCTGGATGAAAGCGCGCTGGACCTCCTCCGGCAGCGAGGTCGAGACGCCATTGGGATAGACAGTGTCGTCGTCTAGGCCTTCCGGCTCGAGGAAAATCTGATGCGCGTCGCGGTCGCCGAAACGCGTGACCTTATCCTCGATCGAGGGGCAATAGCGCGGACCCGGCCCCGATATCGCGCCGCTGCGCATGGGCGAATGCTCGAGATTGTCGAGAATGACCTTATGCGCCGCGGCGTTGGTGCGGGTGATATGGCAGGCGATCTGCGGATTGGCGATGGTCCGGGTGAGATAAGAAAAGGGCTCCGGGATCTCGTCGCCCTTCTGTTCCTCGAGCCGCGCCCAGTCGATCGTGCTGCCATCGAGCCGGGGCGGCGTGCCGGTCTTCAGCCGCCGGGCGGCGAAGCCGATGCGCCGCAGATCCGCGGCGAGGCCGATCGAAGGATTTTCGCCCATGCGGCCGGCGGAATAGCGCGTCGCGCCGATGTGAATCACGCCATTGAGGAAGGTCCCGGTAGTCAGAACCACCGCGCCCGCGGCGAGCGTCTCTCCGTCCAGGGTCACGCCGGTCACGCGGCCGTCTTGCAGGACGAGACCTTCCGCCGAGCCCTCCACGACCTCGAGATTCGGCGTCGCGGCGATCGCCGCCTGCATCGCCTCGCGATAGAGCTTGCGATCCGCCTGCGCGCGCGGACCGCGCACGGCCGGACCTTTGGAGCGATTGAGCAGCCGAAACTGAATGCCGGCGGCGTCGGCGACACGGCCCATGAGCCCATCGAGCGCATCGATCTCGCGAACCAGCTGGCCCTTGCCGAGCCCACCGATCGCCGGATTGCAGGACATTGCGCCGATCGTCGCGCGCGAATGGGTGACGAGCGCCGTGCGCGCGCCACGCCGCGCCGCCGCCGCGGCGGCCTCGCAGCCGGCATGGCCGCCCCCGATCACGATCACGTCATAGGCCGGTCGGCTCAATTTCCTATCCTCGATCCTGTTTCACGTGAAACTATTTGCCGATGCAGAATTGCGAGAAAATCGCATCCAGCACCTCCTCCACATCCACGGCGCCGACAATCCGACCGAGCGCCCGGCCTGCGACACGCAGATCATCCGCGACGAATTCGAGCGCCTTGCCGGAATCGAGACTGGTCTCGACCGCCAATTTCGCCTCCTGAATGAGCCGCCTATGCCGCTCACGCGTGAGAAGCGCCGTCGAGCCGTCGCCCAGACGTCGCTTCGCGCGACCCGCAATTTCCTCCAGAAGTCGGTCTATTCCAAACCCCGTTCGAGCGGAAATTGCAAGGTCATCTGATGTGCAATCTAGAAAATCCGCCTTGGTTGCGACACGGATCAGCTCGGCGCCGTCCGAAGGCTCCAATTGCGGCGTCTCCCGCCCCCCTTCCGAGAGCCACAGCAGCAGATCGGCCTCGTCGATTCTGGCCCGCGTCCGCGCGACGCCGATGCGCTCGATCTCATCCTCCGCCTCGCGAAGACCGGCCGTGTCCACCAAGGTGATCGGCATCCCGGAGAGATCGAGATGAACCTCGATCATATCGCGCGTCGTTCCCGGAATGGCGGAGACGATCGCCACCTCGCGCCGCGCCAGCGCATTGAGCAGCGTCGATTTGCCGGAATTGGGCGGGCCGAGCAGCAGCACGACAAAGCCGTCACGCAGACGCTCGCTGGCTTCGCTCGCCGTCAGCGCCTCGGCCATTTCGGCGATCACAGGCTCGAGCAAGGGGTGAAGCGCCTTCGCCGGCTCGAAGACATCCCCCTCATCGGAAAAATCCAGCTCCGCTTCGACCAGAGCCAGAGACCCCACCAGCCGCTCGCGCCAGCCTTCGACTCTTTTGCGCAGAGCCCCGCCGAGCGCCCGTATCGCCTGACGGCGTTGGAATTCTGTCTCCGCATCGATGAGATCGGCGAGCCCTTCGACCTGCGACAAATCCATCTTGCCATTGGCGAGGCTGCGCCGTGCAAATTCCCCCGGCTCCGCCTCGCGCAGCCCGGGAAAAGCGCCCAGAACGCCGAGCAGCGCGCGCGCCACAGCGCGGCCGCCATGAATTTGCAGCTCGGCGTAATCCTCGCCGGTCGGCGAATTCGGCGCCGGAAAATAGAGCGCGAGACCGCGATCGAGCGGCTCGTCCGCGCCCGGCGCGCGCAGCGTCACATAATGGGCGAAGCGCGGCTGAGGCGTGAGCCCGGCCAAAGCCGCGAGCACATGCGCAACCGCCGGGCCGGACAGGCGAATTACCGCGATCGCGGCGCGGCCGGCGCCGGATGCGATGGCGAAGATCGTGTCGCTGGACATGATCCTGATGCTCTACTCGAATTTACCCGCGCAGGAAAAGAAAGAACGCGCCTTCCCACGACTCGCGGCGCTCCTGCCGAGCGATCGCAAAGGATTGGAACGAATCGCAGCGCGGGCGGAAGCGCGACAGCCCAAAAAAATCGGCTTCCATCGCAATATAGTTAAGATATAGTTAATGGGCATTTTTTAAAAAAGGAGCGAATATGCTCGCCCGATTTTTTGCCCTCATCGTCTGCGTCGCGAGCATTGTCGGCGCCGCGACTCCCTCCTCCGCTCAGGAAATATTCGACAGCTCCATTCCACTCGCCGCCGCCGGGCGCGCGGCGCATGCGCTGAAAATGCGCCTCGATTGGATCAGGAACCATCCGAACATTCCGCTTCCCTCCGGCAATCCGCAGATCACCAGCGGCTTCATCTCGACGCCGATCGTCGCTCTGCACATACCGCCGGCCGTGCCGGGCGTTTTCTTCCAATTCGCGACCGGGCCGACTGGCCTCGCCTGGACAGAATTCGACTTCGTCGGACCGTCGGGTCAGAATTACGCGATTTATTATTTCACCTATGCGGCGCCGACATCCGGCGCGGTCAATCGGCTCGGCACGACCTATCGGTTCAACTCTTAAGCCGAGGCCGGCGTCTACACGCTGGTCAGCGCGACGATCGCCGATTACGTCGGCAACACGACCACCTATAATCCCGATCAGCTCGCGAAAATCTTTCCCAAGCTGACCTTCTATCTGTCGAATATCGGCGATTCCGACAGCGCCAAGCCGCAGCTTCTCTCCGGCAAGATCACGCCGACCGTCAGCCTGTCCTCCCCGCGGCCGGTATTCGCGGCCGATCTGATCGTATCGGACAGCCTCTCGGGGGTCGGCGGCGCCTCGCTTATCCTCGCCTCGCCGGACGGCCAAATCTATACGCAGGCATGGGGCCAGCCGGGCACGCCGATTCAGCTCCCCGCGAAGCTGACAGCAGCCGCGAATTTCACCTATGAGACGGATTTCCCGCGCGGAACCTGGACGATCATCAACGTTTCGATCAGCGATATCGCCGGCAACACGCTCGACATCTCGGATGCGAACCAGATCAAATCGCTGCTCGGGAGCAACACCTTCCAGCTGACCGACTAAATCCATCGGGCTCGGCGCGGCCACGTCGGCGGAGCTCCATGGAGCTCCGTCGCGGAAAGCTCATCGGGGCGCGTTCTTGGAACGCGTCCCGGACAGATTCAGGCGCTGGAGCCGGCGAGGCGCTGACGATAGAGCCGGCGAAAGGCCAGAGTGGCCGCATCCGTCCGCACGGAAGCCTCCTCCCCGCCGAGCGGCGAGAATGGCGGCGTCGAAGATTCGACGATCGCGCGATCTTCTTCCGCGATTCGGCGGTTGGACCAGAGGAACAGCGCATCGAAGAGCGAGGCGCGCAAAAAGCCGCGGGCGGTGAGCAGGAGAAGACGCGTCTCCCGTTCGCCGATGGGGATGCACACGGCGAAAATGCGAAAGACGCGGCCGCGAAAGTCGAGCGACAGCTCCATCAGATTGGGAAAGACATAATCCAGCGTCGCCGGACGTTGCCGTCCAACGACCGAGGCCGTGATCTTGCCGCCATGGTCATGCGGCTCGAAGCTCACATCCATCCTGGCCTGCGGGTCTTGGTCGAGCGCGCGCGCCATGGCCCCACCGAATGTGCGCCGATGGATGAAGGCGACATGGGGCGAATCGAGCATATTTTCCATCACGCGCGTCCAATGCGCGCGCCAGACGAAGCTTTGCGCGCAGAGCCGCAGGCCGCGGGTCAGCGAGACGATCGGCGGCGGCGCGTCGGACGCCTCCCCCGGCGCCGTGCGCAGCCAGAGGACGCCGTCGATCTCCCGCATAGGGAGCCGCGTCGCGCGAATAGAGTCGCGCTTCGCCTCCGGGTTCCAAGGAATGTGACGAAGGCTTCCATCCACGCCGAAACGCCAGCCATGGAAGGGGCAGCGAATTTCGCCCTGCTCGACACAGCCGAGCGAAAGGGCGACTCCGCGATGCGGACATTGGTCGATCAGCGCAGCCGGCGCGCCATCGGGGCCGCGGAACGACACGATTTTTTCGCCGGCCACAGTGAGCGGCAGAGGCGCGTCGGCCTTCAGCTCGCGCGCGAGGCCGACAATGGTCCAGACATTGGCGAAACCCTCGAACACGTTCTCCCCGCGAATTCACATCGCCGGCGCGTCCGAGGGCGCCGGATCAGGTGTTCATCGAATCGAAGAAGCTGGCGTTGCCCTTGGGCGTCTCGCGCAGCTTGCCGAGCAGGAACTCGATCGCGTCTACCGTGCCCATCGGATTGAGGATGCGGCGCAGCACATACATCTTCTTGAGTATGTCGGACGGCACCAGCAGCTCCTCCTTGCGGGTGCCGGAGCGGGTGATGTCGATGGCCGGGAAGACGCGCTTGTCGGAGACCTTGCGGTCGAGAATGATCTCCGAATTGCCCGTGCCCTTGAATTCCTCGAAGATCACCTCGTCCATGCGCGAGCCCGTGTCGATCAGCGCGGTGGCGATGATGGTCAGCGAGCCGCCCTCCTCGATATTGCGCGCGGCGCCGAAGAAGCGCTTGGGACGCTGCAGCGCATTGGCGTCCACGCCGCCGGTCAGCACCTTGCCGGAGGACGGCACCACAGTGTTATAGGCGCGGCCGAGACGGGTGATCGAATCGAGCAAGATCACCACGTCGCGGCGATGCTCGACCAGGCGCTTGGCTTTCTCGATCACCATCTCCGCGACCTGGACGTGACGCACGGCCGGCTCGTCGAAAGTCGAGGATACGACCTCGCCCTTCACGGAGCGCTGCATATCGGTCACTTCCTCCGGGCGCTCGTCGATCAAGAGAACGATCAGATAGCACTCGGGATGATTTGTGGTGATCGACTGCGCGATATTCTGCAGCAGCACGGTCTTGCCGGTGCGCGGCGGCGCGACGACCAGAGCGCGCTGGCCCTTGCCGATCGGCGCGACGAGATCGATGACGCGGGCGGAAAGATCCTTGCGCGTCGGATCGTCGATCTCGAGCTTCAAGCGCTCGTCGGGATAGAGCGGCGTCAGATTGTCGAAGGGAACCTTGTGCCGCACCTTCTCCGGGTCTTCGAAATTGATCGAATTGACCTTGAGAAGCGCGAAATAGCGCTCGCCCTCCTTGGGGCTGCGGATCATGCCCTCGACAGTGTCGCCGGTGCGCAGGCCGAAGCGCCTGATCTGCGAGGGCGACACATAGATATCGTCCGGGCCGGCGAGATAATTGGCGTCCGGCGAACGCAGGAAGCCGAAGCCGTCCTGCAGCACCTCGACGACGCCTTCGCCGACGATCTCGACGTCGCGACCGGCGAATTGCTTCAATATTGCGAAGAGCAGTTCCTGGCGCCGCATGAGCGACGCGCCCTCGACCTCATGCTCCTCGGCGAAGGCGAGAAGCTCGGCGGCCGATTTGGACTTCAGGTCCTGAAGCTTGATTTCCCCCATTTGGGACAATCCTCGACGATATTCGGATGAAACTTGGCCTAGGGCGGCGGGATGGGGCAGATAAGGAAGCGGGAGACGATGCCCCGGTGAGCCGGTATGGATCCGGCTGTCGTGCGAAACGACGATCTGCCTTTAGGTGAGCAAGTCAGCAATTAATCCTTTTCGGGCGGAAAGGCAAGCCATCCGCCCGAAGCTCATGACAATTCCGTGAAAGACGGGGAAAATTCCCTGTCCTCAGAACGGCTTGACGATCACCAAAATGACGATGCCGATCATCAGCAGCGTCGGGACTTCATTGATGAAGCGGAAAAATTTCGCCGGCCGGTGATTCTCGTCGCGCTCGAAAGCCTTTTGCGTGACGCCGAAATAGAAGTGGACGCCGGTCAGAAGGACGACGAGCGCCAGTTTGGCGTGCAGCCAGCCGGCTCCATGGAAGGAGCCGAAATAGATCAGCGCCAGGCCGGCCGCCCAAGAGACGATCATCGCCGGAGCCATGATGTAGAGCGCCAGCCGGCGCTCCATCTTCTTGAACAGCGCCGAGGGCGCGCCCTGCCCCACTTCCGTATGATAGACGAACAGCCGCGGCAGATAGAGGAGCCCGGCCATCCAGGAGATCACCGCGATCACATGCAGAGCTTTGATCCAGAGATACATGGCTTTAATTTCCTGTTCCGCGAATACGCTCGATCAATTGCGAGACATGCTCTAACGGGGTCTCCGGCAAAACGCCGTGACCCAGATTGAAAATATGCGGACGTCCGGCAAAGCTCCGCAAGATCGAATCGATCTCGCGATCGAGCGCCGGCCCGCCGGCCAGCAGGGCGAGAGGATCGAGATTTCCCTGCAGCGCCGGCCCGGCCGGGATCTCCTTCACCGCCCAGTCGGGATCGATGGCCGTGTCCAGCCCCAGCGCATCGGCGCCGAGCGTCCCGGCGAGACGGGACAGATGCGTGGCGCCGCCGCGCGGGAAGGCGATGATCGGCACGCCGGGCCGGGCGGCCTTCACCGCCGCGATGATCTTCCTCAGCGGCTCCGCGACCCAGCGCTCGAACTCGTGAGCCGGCAGCACGCCGGCCCAGCTGTCGAAGAGCTGCAAAACCTCGACGCCGGCGTCGATCTGGCGAATGAGATAGGCGGTGGAGGCCTCGACCAGAATATCGATGAGCCGCGCGAACGCCTCCGGCCGCCGATAGGCGAAGAGGCGGGCCGGCGCTTGATCCGGCGTGCCGCGGCCGGCGATCATATAGCTCGCCACCGTCCAGGGCGCGCCGCAAAAACCTATGAAAGTCACTGACTTCGGCAGCTCGCCCTTCACCCGGTCGATCGTCTCGAACACCGGCGAGAGCTTGCCGAGATCGAAATTCTCGGCGAGCGCCTCTATGTCGCGGTCGCTCTCCAGCGGGATCAGCCGTGGCCCATGGCCCGTCTCGAACCAGACCTTCTGCCCCAGCGCATCTGGCACGACCAGAATGTCGCTAAACAGGATCGCCGCATCGAAGCCGAAACGCTCGATCGGCTGCAGAGTGATGCGCGCCGCCGTCTGCGGATTGTAGCAAGTGTCGAGAAAGCTGCCGGCTTTGGCGCGCAGCTCCTGATATTCCGGCAGATAGCGGCCGGCCTGTCGCATCAGCCAGATCGGCGGCACGGCGCGTGCTTCTCCGCCCAGAACGGCGAGGAGAGGCTTGAGATCACCCATTTCGCTTATTGCTCCGGCAGCATCGGGAACGAAAAGGGATGCTCTGCGCTCCCTCCGGCTTTGGAGCTAACCCAAAACGACACAAAAAGAAAATTCAATCTTTAAGAGATTTTTTTGATTTTATTGGCGGTTCATTAACGAAGGTTAATTTTCGTCAACCTTTTGTCCACACCTTACGTATCGTGACCTTTGCTGTAGAGCCTTTTGCGCCCCCGCTGTGGACAAATTGGTAAATGAAACATTAACAAAGGCTTGCCGACATCCGCCCACAAGCTCTGCCGTGGATGGCGGAGAATCCCGCGCTGCAATGGCCTAGCATCCGCTTTTCCCCACTCGTTTCGACGCCTGTTGATCGATGGGCTACGTTATGCGCAGCTGTGCACATGCCCGGCCCGCCGGCGCTTATTTTTCCCCATAATGCCCACGACCACGCCACGCCTGTGGGAATCGATCGGAGGAGGTTCGACTGCCACAGGATCGTCCCAGCGCCTTCTGGCGTCTCGCCGCGCCGCTGATTCTCGCCTCCAAGAGCAAAGGCCGGCGCATGGCGCTGGAGCAGACCGGCGCGCCTTTTCTCATTCACCCGGCGGAGATCGACGAGCGCGCCGTGGAAGCCGAGGTTGTCGCCGCGGGCGGCGGCGCGGACGTTGTCGCGGCGCGATTGGCCGGCGACAAGGCGAAGCGCGTCTCGCTGGCGCGGCCGGGCGCTCTCGTCCTCGGCGCGGATCAGGTGGCGAGCTGCGAGGGACGCCGTTTCGGCAAGCCGGCGAACGTCGCCGCCGCCGGCGAGCAGCTGCGCTTCCTCTCCGGGCGGACGCATCGTCTGCATTCGGCGGTCGCTCTCGCCCGCGACGGCGCCATAATCTTCGAGACCGTCGCCCATGCCGATCTGACGATGCGCGCTTTCTCGGATGATTTTCTCGCCCGCTATCTCGAGCTCGTGGCCGAGGAGGCGACGACCAGCGCCGGCGCCTATCAGATAGAAGGTCTCGGCGTTCATCTCTTCGAGCGCATAATCGGCGATCATTGGACCATTATCGGAATGCCGCTGCTGCCGGTGCTGGAGGCGCTGCGCCGTGAGGGAGCGATTCTGTCATGAGCGCCGACGCCGCGCCCCGTCCTCTGGTCATCGGCCTCACCGGGTCGATCGGCATGGGCAAATCGACGACGGCCGATCTCTTCCGCGCCGAAGGCGTCCCCGTCTATGATTCCGATCGCGCCGTGCATGAGCTCTATCGCGGTCCCGCGGCGGCGCAGATAGAGGAGCTGTTTCCGGGCGTCACGGCGGATGGCGTCGTCGATCGCGCCCGCCTCGCTGCTCGCGTGCTCGGCGACGGGGAGGCGCTGCGCCGTCTCGAGGCGCTGGTGCATCCGCTCGTCGCCATCGGCCGCGACGAATTTCTCGAGAATTGTCGCCGCGCGGGCGAGCCTCTGGTCGTCTTCGATATTCCGCTCCTCTTCGAGATCGGCGCACAAAAGGATGTCGACGCCGTCGTCGTCGTCTCCGCCCCGGCGGATATTCAGCGCGCGCGTGTTCTGGCGCGGCCGGGCATGACGGAGGAAAAATTCGCCGCCATACTCGCCAAGCAGATTCCCGACGCGCAAAAGCGCGCCGGCGCCGATTTCGTGGTGCATAGCGAGCGCGGCCTGGATTCCGCTCGGCAGGAAGTTCGGCTAATCCTCGAGGAGCTGGCGCGACGAAAGCCGTCGCGCTGATCCGATCGAGAGAGGCTGCCGATGCGTGAGATCGTCTTCGACACGGAGACGACCGGTCTCGACCCCACCAAGGGCCATCGCATCGTCGAGATCGGCGCGGTGGAGATTTCCAATCTCATCCCGACCGGCCGCACCTTCCATTTCTATCTCGATCCAGAACGCGACATGCCGGAGGAGGCGTTTCGCGTCCATGGCCTCTCCTCGGCCTTTCTCACCGGGCAGAAGAAATTCCGCGAGATCGCCGACAGCTTTCTGGAATTCGTCGAGGACGCCAATCTCGTCGCGCATAACGCCGAATTCGACATGCGCTTTATCAATTTCGAGCTCGGCCTGCTCGGAAAGGCGGCGATTCCTTTCGATCGCGTCGTCGACACGCTGACCATCGCGCGCCGTCGGCATCCGGGCGCCTCCAATACTCTGGATGCGCTCTGCCAGCGCTATGGCGTCGATCTCACGCGCCGCGACAAGCATGGCGCTCTGCTCGACGCCGGCCTGCTCGCGGAAGTCTATGCGGAGCTGATGGGCGGCCGCCAAACGGCGCTCATTCTGCAAGCGGACGCCGCGACTCTGGCGGAGGAGAATGGCGGAGAATTTTTGCGTAGTCGGCCGCAAAAGCTGGCGCCGCTGCTCACCGAGGCGGAGCGCGCCGCGCATGAGGCCTTTATCGCCAAGCTGGGCAAGGAGCCGATGTGGCTGCGCTATCTCGCGCAGCCGGAGACGGCCGAGCCGGCCATCGAGACGCCGATGGAGAAGCGAGCCTGACGGCTCGCCTCTGCGATTTCCCAGGGTTTGTCATTGCGAGCGCAGCGAAGCAATCCAGAGCCGTAAGGGGGATTGCTTCGTCGCTTCGCTTCTCGCGATGACGACCGGGGGTCGCTCAGTTGGCGTTGGCCGGAGCCTGCTGCGCCTGGGCCGCGCGCTGCTGATAGAGCGCGAAAAAGTCGATCGGATCGATATAGAGGGGCGGGAAGCCGCCATTGCGCGTGGCGTCGGCGACCACTTGGCGCAGGAAGGGGAACAGCAGACGCGGGCATTCGATCATCACGATGGGATGAATCTGCTCGGCCGGAATGTTCAGCAGGCGGAACACGCCGCCGTAATCCACCTCGAGCTTGAACAGCACTTCCTCGCTCTCGGTCGCCGAGGCTTCCAGCGTCACCGAGACCTCGAAGTCTTCCGGTGAAATCTGCCGGGCGTTGACATTGACCTGAATGCCGATCTCCGGCGGATTCTGGCGCGGCTGCAGCGAGCGCGGCGCATTGGGATTCTCGAAGGAGAGATCCTTCACATATTGCACGAGCACGTTGAGCGCCGGGGCGCCGGTCGGGCCGGAGCCGTTTCCATTCGTATCGGTCATCGTCGAACTCCCTGCCGATTTCGGCTCCCGACAGGCGCTATGGCATGACGGCGCCTGTCACGGCGCCCGCCTAACACGTCCCCTTGCCTGCGACAACGGATTTGACGCCGATCAGACAACTTTGGCGGGAGGGGCGCGACGCGCGCGCACGCGGCGCTTTGGGCCTTCATCGACAATGGCTTTCCACTCGCCCGGGGAAAGATCGATGGTCTGCGGACCCTGCCGCTCGGTCTTGCCGCGAATGCGATCGGCGACCTGCGCGCGGATCGACGGCGACTTCAGCGCCAGGCCGACGAGATCAGAGGCGAAGCCGGGCAGAATGAGCAGCAGCGAGCCGACCGCCTCGAGCCCGCCCTCGAGCAGAGCGACGCCGGATTTCAGCTCCTCGCGCGGCTGGCCGACGCGGCTGCGCAGATAGACGAACAGCCGCTTGACGTCGGCGAGGCCCAGCAGCGTCGTGCCGACGCCGAGCGCCACGGCCGCCATCACGCCGAGAAACTGCACGACGAGCACGAAGGCCAGGATCTCGACGAAGAGCCAGCCTGTCAGCACATAGGCGACGAGTTTCGACTTGTTCACCTCGGCGCGCCCTCCGTTCCCGCCATGAGAAACCCCGGCGAGGGGTTGATTCGTGACATCTGGGACGCGACATGATACCGGACAATCCCTGCGACTGGGAGACGCCCTTTGTCGGGATCCGATTTCGACCCCTCCATCTTGGTCTTCGCCGCGCTCGCGGCTTTCGTCGTTTGGAAATTGTGGTCCGTCCTCGGCGTGCGCGTCGATCGCGAAGGCCCGGCCTCCGATCGCGCCGGCCCCGCAAGGCGGATCGGCCCGGCTCCGGCCCCGCAAGGCTCGGCTTTCGCGCCGTCGCCCGCCAATGGCGCGCTGGACGCCGACCGCTGGAAAGGCCTCGCCGAATCGGGCAGCAATGGCTGGCGCGGTCTGGACCAGATCGCCGCCTCCGATCGCGGCTTCTCCGGCCCCGCCTTCGTCGAGGGCGCCAAGAAGGCCTATGAGATGATCGTCGAGGCTTTCGCGCGGGGCGATCGCGACACGCTGCGCAACCTCCTCTCGACAGAGGTGTTCGACAGCTTCTCCGGCGAGATCGCCGGGCGTGAGCAGCGCAGCGAGACGGCCGAGGCCCATGTCGTCTCCATCGATTCCGCCACGGTCGAGGACGCCAAGGTCGAGCTCCGCAAGGCGCAGATCACCATTCGTTTCGTCGCCAAGCTCCAATCGGTCCGCCGCGACAGCGCCGGCGCCGCGATCGAGGGCGATTCCGCTTCTCCGCTCGAGATCGTCGACCTCTGGACTTTCGCGCGCGATGTCGCGTCGCGTGATCCGAATTGGAAGCTCGTGGCGACCGAAACGGTTCATTAGGCGGATCTCGAGTGGCGTCCGTCGATCTCGATCCAGTCGGTTTCGATTCGATCGACGCCATTTTTCAGGACGATCTCGGCGCGGCCTTTCGTGTCTTTCGCCGTTCGGCCGAAATCATCCTCTCCGCTGCGCCGCCGCTCCGCCCGGCTCTGCCGGCAGACGAAGCTCTGGCCCGCGTCTGCCGCATCGCCGTGGGCATGGATGCGGCGCGGCTCTCCCAAGATGTGGCGCTCGATTTTTTCGCCGCCAATTTCCGTCCCTTTCGACTGCGCGGGCCCGGATTCGTCACCGCCTATTACGAGCCGGTGATCGAGGCGCGCGAGGCTCCCGACGCGCAATTCCGCACGCCCGTCCCGGCCCGTCCGGCCGATCTCGTCACGCTGAACGAGACGCCCATTCGCGGCGAGGCGGGCGAGGCGCTCACCTCCGCCCGGCGGCGGGCCGACGGCGGCCTCGAGCCCTATCCCGATCGCCGCGCCTTGGAGGAAGGCCCGCCGGAGCAGCGGCCGCGGCCGATCGCCTATGTTCGCGATCGGGTCGAGCTGTTTCTCATTCAGGTGCAGGGCTCGGCGCGGCTGCGCTTTCCCGATGGGCGCGAATTGCCGCTCACCTATGACGGCCGCAATGGCCGTCCCTATACGTCGATCGGCCGCCTGCTCATCGAGCGTGGGCTTGTTCCGCAAAGCGAAATGTCGCTCGAGCGCTTGAAGACGGAAATCCGCGCCCTCGGCCAGGAGGATGGCGCGCCCGGCGCCCGACTGATGCAGGAGAACCGCTCCTATGTCTTCTTCCGCGCCGATTCCTCGCCGGAGCGGCGCGACGGCCCCATAGGCGGCGAGGGCTGCGCGCTGACGCCGCTTCGCTCCATCGCCGTCGATCGCTCGCTGTGGAGCTACGGCCTGCCCTTTTTCATCAGCGCGACCGTGCCCTGGCGCAGCGTGGCGGCGGAGCCCTTCGCCCGGCTGATGATCGCGCAGGACACGGGCTCGGCGATTCTCGGACCGGCGCGCGCCGATCTCTTCTTCGGCGCTGGGGACGAAGCCGGGGCGCTCGCCGGGCTGGTGCGCCACAAGGCGGATTTCACCGTGCTGCTGCCGCGAGGAGCGGGCGGCGATGAGTGATCCGCCGCGCGAATCGCGTCGCTCGCGTTTTCTGTCCCGAGAAGAGATAGAGCTGTGGAACAAGGTGACGGCCGATGTGCGGCCGTCGCGCGGCCGTCGTCGCCGCCCGCCGGAGGAGCAGCCGGTCGAGGCCGGCGAGCCGAAGAAAGGCGCCGCCGCTCCGCCTCCTCCGACGCCCGCTCCGGCGGAGAAAAAGCCGCGGCCCCGCCCGGCCGCGCCGCCGGCGGAGATCGATCACCGCACGCGCACGAAATTGCGTCGCGGCCGGCTCGAGGTGGAGGCCAAGCTCGATCTCCACGGCCTGCGCCAGGCCGAGGCGCAGACGGCGCTCTACGATTTTCTGCGCCGCGCCCAAGCGGCCGGTGCGCGCATGGCGATCGTGGTGACGGGCAAGGGCGTGCGCAGCGAGGAAGGCGGCGTGCTGCGCCGCCTCGTGCCCCTATGGCTGAGCGCCCCGGCGATGCGCGATCTCGTGGTCGGCTTCGGCGAGGCGGCGCGCAATCACGGCGGCGAAGGCGCGCTCTATGTGCAGATCAGGCGCCCGCGCGGAGCGAAATAGCCGATACGGGAAAGCTCGGCGGCTCACTTGATTCCGTAGAATTTCGTCGCGAAGGACCATTTGGGCGCACGGATCGGGCGCTCGCCCTCGGCCGGCAATATCTGCAGCATTCGCGTCGAATCCTTCACGAAATCCGCGGCCTTGGCCTGGCCCGCGATGGCCGCCGGCACATCCGGCAGATCGACGATCTGCAAGGGCGCGTCGCTCAATATGGCCACCACCATGCCGACGCCCGTCGGCGGCGAGGCGACGAAGCGATAGGCGGATTTGCCGCTGGCGTCCGG
Organism: Methylosinus sp. DMC45; assembly: GCF_056313885.1. Taxonomy (NCBI): domain Bacteria; kingdom Pseudomonadati; phylum Pseudomonadota; class Alphaproteobacteria; order Hyphomicrobiales; family Methylocystaceae; genus Methylosinus; species Methylosinus sp. DMC45. The sequence goes on along the minus strand of NZ_JBQUZK010000003.1, from coordinate 222,790 downwards.
CAGCGTCATCGACTGGCCGGCTTTCAGAAAATTGGCCTTCTCATCGACGCCGGCGGGGTCCGCCAAAGTCACCATATTGGGGAAGATCTGCGCCAGCTTTCCCTGCGCGTCGACATCGACCAATATCACATAGCCGGGCTTTTCCGCCGTCACGCGAAAGCTCATCGGCGCGCCGAGCGCGAACTCCTCCTGCGGCAGCACCTCGATCCGCACGCCCGCGCCGGCGGCCTTGGCCGGCTCCTTGGGGATCGCCGGCGCTTGCGTCTGCGGCGACGGCGCGGCCTCCGCTGGCGGATCGTCGATGATGCGCACCGAGCGCGTCATATCCTGCGGCTCGGCGAGCGCGACGCTCGCGACGCAGCAGAGAAGCGGGAGACAAAGACGCCGCATCATTCTCTCCTCCTTTTCAACGCGCGGTGAAAATGCCGACTGTGCCGAGCTGCGCCTCGCCGTTCGAAAATTGCGAGACGATATCGATGACCTTGGCCGGATTGCGAAGCCGATCGAGCTGCCGCAGCGCCTGCTCGAGCTGCGGCATGGGCCGCGTCGAGGCGATGGCGATGATCTGATCGGCGCCGAAGGGCTCGCCCGCGACGACGCTCAGCCGATAGTCGGAAGATTGCACGATGGGCGGGTCGGAGGCGAGCGGATAGAGCAATTGCAGCACGCCGTCGCCGGTGAGGTCGAACAGCAGCAGATTGCGGCCGGCGACTCCGCCTATGGTGATCTCGACGCGCTCGCCCTTGCGCCGCAGCCCCTCGGGCGAGACGCGCATCGGCAGGGGCCCTTTGCCAGCGACGAGCTTCAGCCAGCGCACCGTCGCGGCGCGGTCGATCAGAACGTCGAGCTCATGCGCATCGACATTATGCGCCAGCACATCGCCGCCGGAGAGCGCGTCGCGGCTCGCCGCATCCCAGAGGATATCGGCCGCCGCATCGGCGCCGACGAGCACGAAAGGCGCATGGGCGCCGGCGCCCGTTCCGCGTTCGGCGGCCGCGCCGCGCAGAGCGAGGCGGATCGGCTCCTTGGGCCGCGGCGGCAGAGCGGCGGGCTTTGCCGGCGGCAGGCTCTGGCCCGGCCCGATCGCCATGGATTTCGGCGTCAGCGGCGTGATCGTCAGCCCGCCGCCGCCGGAGGAAGCCGCGGCCTCTTCCTCTTCCGCCGGCGATCCGCCCACGGCCTGCACGCCGACGCCGCGGCCGAGCTGCGCGATCACATCCTTCGAGGCGTCGAACCCGCGCGGCTCGACGACGGCGACGCTCTGACGCTGATCGCTGAGCTGATAGGTGAGCCCTTTGACATAGGCGATGAGCTCCGCCGTCGTGACGGCGCCGTTGCCATCGGCGTCCGCCGCGCCCTCCAGCGCGCGCGCGACGGCGTAGCTCAGCGCGCCGCGTCGGCCGACGCCGACAATCTCCAGCTCGGGCGCCTCGAATTGCGCATCCGCCGCCATCAGCACGACCGAGCGCGCGAAATCCCTTGGCGCGATCTTCGTCGTGGCGGCGGAAGCGCCTTCATTCAGTGAGCGATAGACGAGCTTCGCCGCGCGTGGATCGACCTCGCGCGCGAGGCTCTCGCCGAAAGAGGCGTCGGCGATGAGAAAGACGCGCGCGCCCTTCTTCTCGAAAGCGTCGATCATGGAATCGAGCTCGGCGCGCGCGATTTTCTCGCCATTGTCGCGCGCCTGTCTCGGATCGAATTTCGGCAGCACCAGAATCGGCGCGTTCTGCTGCGCGCCATAGCCGGCGAAGGTCAGGAAGATCGTATCGCCCTTTTGCGCGCGCGCCAACATGGCGTCGAGCGCGCGCATCACCGCGGCGCGCTCCGCTCTGTCGATGAATGTCACAATGTCGCGCGCGCCGCGTCCGCGCAGGCTCGCCTCGAGATCGCGCGCATCGGCGACGGCGCCGCGCAAGGGCGGCGCATGCTCATAATGATCGACGCCGATGAGAATGGCGCGCGTCTCGGCCGATGCGGCGTGCGTGAAAAGACCGAGCATAGCGCAAGCGATCACGCCTCGCCGCAGAACAGACGATAGGCCTTTGCGCTGCATTTTCCCTCTCCCCGCGAGCGGGGAGAGGGCCGACGCAAGGGGCTCGGGGCGTTGGCCAAAAACGCAAAACGTCCCGAGCCCCTCATCCGCACCTTCTCCCCGTGAACGGGCAGAAGAAAGGCGGCGAAGGCGGCGCGACGCGATCAGCTGCAAAGCGCAGGAAAAATCAGGAAAAGCGATCATGCGTGCGAGGGATCTCGAATGACGCAAAAGGCCCGAACAAGCGAGGCGAGACTATCATTCGCGCCTCCGCGCCGGCAAGCGCGGGGAAAAGCGCTCGCGCGCACGGTGGTCGCGCGAATGCAGCTGTCTCGTGAGAGGCTTCGGCGCTTCGCCGCGGAAAAGCCGCCGATCCGCCTGCGCCCCGCGGCGGCCGCGTCACATTTGTGAAGGAGATTTCGAACATGCTCCGCCTGCTCTTTCTCCCCTTCACGCCGCGCTTCATCGCGCTCACCCTCAGCGTCGCGGGCTTTGTCGTCTGCGCCTTAGCGACGAAGGGCGATCTAGCGAGCGCCTTCTTTCCGGCGGCGCTCGCTTGCGCCGCGCTCTGCGCGCTCGGCGCGCATGATCTGCTGCAGCGCGAGCATGCGATTTTGCGCGCCTATCCCATTTCCGCGCATCTGCGTTTTCTGCTGGAGCATGTGCGGCCGGAGCTACGGCAATATTTTTTCGAGGACAATAAGGACGGCCGTCCGTTCAGCCGCGACAAGCGCGCCATCGTCTATCAGCGCGCCAAGATGAGCATAGACAAAAGGCCCTTCGGCACGGAAATCGACGTCTATGAGGAAGGCTTCGAATGGCTGCGCCATTCGATCGCGGCGCGGCCCGTTTCGCATGAGCATTTTCGCACGCGCGTCGGCGGCGATTGCGCGCAGCCCTATGACATCTCGCTCTTGAATATTTCCGCGATGAGCTTCGGCGCCTTGAGCCGCAACGCCATTCGCGCGCTCAATCTCGGCGCGCGCAAGGGCGCGTTCGCGCAGGATACGGGCGAGGGCGGCTTCAGCCCCTATCATCAGGAGGCCGGCGGCGACGTCGTTTGGCAGATCGCCTCCGGCTATTTCGGCTGCCGCACGCGCGAGGGCGCATTCGACGCGGAGAAATTCGCCGAGATCGCCACGCGCGATCAGATCAAGATGATCGAGGTGAAGCTGAGCCAAGGCGCGAAGCCCGGCCATGGCGGCGTGCTGCCGGCCGCCAAGGTGAGCGAGGAGATCGCGCGCATTCGCGGCGTGCCCATGGGCGAGGATTGCATTTCGCCGGCGGCGCATTCGGCCTTTTCGACGCCGATCGAATTGCTGCAATTTCTGGCGCGGCTGCGCGCCCTCTCCGGCGGCAAGCCCGTCGGCTTCAAGCTCTGCCTCGGCCAGCCATGGGAGTTTCTCGCCATTTGCAAGGCGATGCTGGAGACGGGCCTCCATCCCGATTTCATCGTCGTCGACGGCAAGGAAGGCGGGACCGGCTCGGCGCCGCTGGAATTCATGGATCACATCGGCATGCCGATGCGCGACGGACTCGCCTTCGCGCATCATGCGCTGATCGGCGTCGGCCTGCGCGACGCCATCCGCATCGGCGCCGCCGGCAAGATCGCCACGGGCTTCGACATGGCGCGCGCGCTCGCGCTCGGCGCCGATTGGTGCAATAGCGCGCGCGGCTTCATGTTCGCGCTCGGCTGCATTCAATCTTTGTCCTGTCACACGGATCGCTGCCCGACCGGCGTCGCCACGCAGGACGCCTCGCGCGGCCGCGCGCTCGTCGTCTCGGACAAGGCGGAGCGCGTGCGCAATTTTCATCATGCGACGCTCATGGCGCTCGCCGAGCTCGCCGCCGCCGCCGGCCTCGATCATCCGAGCGATTTCGCGCCGGAGCATTTTTGTCGCCGCATCTCTCCGCATGAGGCGGCGACTTTCGCCGAGCTCTATCCGGCGCCGGCGCCCGGCGCGTTTCTCTCCGGCGAATTGGATGCGCGCTTCGCCGCCGCTTGGCGCAGCGCGCGCGCGGATTCGTTTCGGCCGGCGTCGCTCGCTCTCGCCTGATCGTCCTGCAGCCGCGCCTTGCATGAGGCGGCGAATTCATCGAGGATCGAGCGTCCATATTGCGAGCCCATTCCCATGACGAATGTCTATGACGAGCAGGACTATCCTTACGCTGTCCGCCATTGGACGCATCCGACGCAGCTCGGCGCGCTTTCGCAATTGATGGGGCGGCTGGCCGCGCCCTTTCAGGACTGCCGCGTGCTGGAGATCGGCGCCGGCGATGGCGTCAATCTCGCCAGCATGGCGATCGGCGCGCCGCGCGCGCAATTCATCGGCGTCGATCTCTCCGAGCGCGCCGTCGCGGCGGAGCGCGAGCTGACGGCGGCCGCGGGCGTCGCCAATCTGCGGCTCGTTTGCGGCGATCTGCGCGATTTTGCCGGCGAGCCGCAATCCTTCGATTACATCATCGCGCATGGCGTCTACGCCTGGGCGCCGAAAATTGTTCAGGATGCGGTGATGGCGCTGTGCGGGCGGCTGCTGTCGCCGCGCGGCGTCGCCATGATCAGCTATAATGCGCTGCCGGGCTGCCGCTTGCGCCAGGGCCTGCGCGATATGCTTCTCAGCGCCGTCGCGGGAATAGCGGAGCCCGAGCGCAAGATCGCCGCCGCGCGCGCGACGGCGAGCTTCTACGCCGAGCAATGGTCGGCGAGCGATAATGCTTTTCGCAAGGCGCTGGCGCTGGAGGCGCGCGATTTTCTCGGCCGGCCGGATGGGCTCATTTTTCACGACGAGCTCGGCGAGATTTACGATCCGCAGCTCTTCTCCACGGTCGTCGCCGCGGCGCGCGCGCATGGGCTCGATTATCTTTGCGACAATGATCCGTCGCTGGTGGGCCATGCGCTATGGGAGAGCGAGCTCTGGAGCCAATCCTTGCCGCTCACCGGCGGCGATCAGATCGCCTATGAGCAGGCGCTCGATTTCGTCGAGACGCGGTTTTTTCGTCGCAGCCTGTTTTGCCGCGCCGGCGCGCCGCTCGAACGGCGCTTCGCCCCGGAGCGTCTTTCCGGCCTCTATCTCGAGGCGCCGCTCGAACCGTTCGTCGACGCCAGCGTCGCTGTGGGCGAATACGCTTTCAAGACAGCCGGAAAGGGCGAGGTCTCGACGCGGGACGAGGCGTTCGGAGCGGCCATGCGCCGGCTCGGCGAGTCCTATCCGCGCGCGCTCGCGATCGACGAGATCGCGGCCGAGCCCGCGGCGCGCTCGGCGCTGCTGCGGCTCTTCGCCGGCAATATGGCGCGCCTGGCGACGGAGCCTTTTCCCGTCGGACGAAATCCGGGCGAAAAGCCTTTCGCCAATCCGCTGGCGCGCGCGCAGGCGCGGCTCGGCCTCGGCTCGGTGACGAGCTATCGGCATTCGCAAGTCGCGCTCGAGGGCGACGACACGCGGCGCTTTCTCGATCTGCTCGACGGAACGCGAACGGTCGACGATCTCGCCCGCGCAATGTCCGGCGAGGCGGAGGAGAGCCGCACGCGCGCGCAAGTGGAGGCGGCGCTCGCGACCTTCGCGATGTGGGGCCTGACGCGCGCCTGAGCGGCCAAACTTGAAAATCAGAAGCCCGGATTATGCGACCATGAGAGCGGCTTCGGCGTCGCGGCGACCGGAGCGGCGACAACGGCCGGGGCCGCCGGACGCGCCGGGCGGGCGGCCACCGGGCGCTCGACGGGGGCGCGCTCGCGCAGATGATGCGGAGCGACGACCGGCGCGGCGATCTGATTGCGCTTGCCGGCCCGCGCCGGACGCGCCGGCTCCTCGTCCTCGTCCTCATGGCGACGCGCATTGTGCTTGGCCGGCTTGGCGGCCGGAGCCGCCTCCTCGCGGGCCGCATCCTTGACCGGCGCTTCCACGGGCTTGGCGGCGACGGGTGCGGCCTGCTGCGGGCAGACGGTCTCGGTCTGACCCTGCAGCTGCGCGACGAGCTCGTCGGTGAGGCGCGTCGGCGCGGACTCGCCTTTCTTGCTCGCATAGGCGGCGAGCGCGGATTTGGTCGGCTCGTCGAGCTTGCCATTGGCGGCGGCCGCATAGCAGCCGAGCGTCTTCAATTGCGTCTGCGCGGCGCGCACGCGCGTCTCGATCGCGGCGACAGCCTTGTCGAGATCGCCGCGCGCATCGCCGCAGGAGAATTTGCGGCCGCGCAGCGCGCCCAATTTCTGCTGCGCGTCGAAGCTGGTCGCATCGACATCGGCGACGCTCTTGCGATCGGCGGCGCAGGCGCCTTCCAGCTCCGCGATCTTGCGGCGGGCCTCGGCGCGCGCCGTTTCGCAGCTCATGCCGTCCAGCGCGGCGCGCAGGCCGGAGAGATCGCCGGACTTTCCGTCCAGCGCCTTGCGATCGGCGTCGCAGCTCTCCTTGGCGAGGCGCTGCTTCTTCTCCAGCTCGGCCGCCAGCGCCTTGCCGTCCTTGCGCACATCCTCGCAAGTGGTCGCCAGCACGGCGGCGCGCAGAGCGATGAGGTCGTCCGCCTTGGATTGCAGCGTCTTGCGCTCGGCGTCGCAGGTCTGGCGCGCGAGAGTCTCCTGCTCCTCGAGCTTGGCGAGGCGGCCCTTGGCGTCGTCGCGCGCGGCGTCGCATTTCATGCCCAGGGCGGCCGCGCGCAGCCGCGCGAGGTCGCCGCCCATTCCGGCGACGGTCTTGCGCTCGGCGTCGCAGCTCTGCCCCTCGATGCGGATCGCCTTGCTCTCCAGCTCGGCGACGAGAAGATTGGCGTCGTTGCGCACCGCCTCGCAGCGCATTTTGGCCGCGGCGGATTTCAGCGCGCCAATGTCGCTCACGCCGGCGGCGCCCAGCGCCTTGCGATCGGCGTCGCAAATATCGCGCTCGCGGCGCTCCTTTTCCTCGAGGCGGGCGAGCACGAAGCGCGCGCCTTCCACCGCGGCGGCGCAAGTCATGCGGCCGACGGCGGCGCGCATGCCGGGAAGATCGCTCGGATCGACGGCGGCGAAAGCCTTGCGTTCGGCGTCGCAAGTCTCGCGCTCGCGGCGTTCCTTCGCCTCCAGCGCCGCGACCAGCGGCTTGGCTTCCTCTATCGCCGCGCGGCAGGCGAGGCGGCCGGAAACGGCGCGCAGGCCGAAAAGATCGTCGCGCGCGACCGAATGCAGCGCCGCGAGATCGGCGTTGCAAATCTCGCGCTCGCGCTGCTCCTTCGCCTCGAGCCGGGCGATGAGATCGCCGGCGCGGCGGCGCGCGTCGGGGCAGGACATTTTCGCGGAGGCGGCGCGCAGGCCGGCGAGATTGTCCTCACTGAGCGCGCCGAGCGTTTTATTGTCGGCCTCGCAGCTCGCCAGCTCGCGGCGCTCTTTCTCCTCCGCCTTGGCGACGAGCGCTTCGGCGCTCTTGCGCGCGGCGTCGCAGGAGAAGCGTCCGGCGGCGGCGCGCAGGCGCGTAAGATCAGTGGGGGAGATCGCCTCCAGCTCCTTCTGCTCGGCGTTGCAGCGCTGCACGCTCTCGAAGAGATCGAGCCGCAGCTGCGCGTCGCGAGCGCGGGGCGAGGTCGGATAGAGCGTCAGCACGCTGCGGAAATCGGCCGGGTCCTGCGTCTTGGAGGCCTTCTGCCACGCGCGCTCGGCCATTTCGTCCGGGCTGAGGAAATAAAAGTCGCCATAGATGCGGCTGGAGATTTCCGGCGACTGCTTGCCCTTGGTCGTGCGCGCGACATCGTCGCTGACGAGGTTGAACAGCCGGCGGATCTCCACTTCCGGCGCTTTCAGATTCTTGAGCAGCGCCTCGGCGAAGGGGCTGTTGCGGCCGGCGCCGTCCAGCGCCACCTCATGCGGCGCGGCCGCATAGGCGACGAGAATGCCCTTGGCGCCCTTGTTGACCGCGACGGCCATCCGCTCGAGGCCGCGCGGCAGCATGCCGCCGTCGACCGAGCGCGAGGCGGTGACGAGACTGTCGAAAGGATTGTTGCGGCAGGCGTCGAGGATGAGAATATTGACGCCCGCGGATTTGGACAGGGCGAGGCGCACGCGGTCCATGTCCAGCGCCTTGAACTCGACATCGGCGACATCCTTCACTGCGATGTCGGTCGGCAGCAGATAATTCTTGCCCTCGTTCTGCACGCCATGGCCGGCGTAATAGAACAGCGCGACATCGGCGCCGGCGGCCTTGCGGGAGAAGTCGGCGAGCGCGCCGTCCAGCTGATCCTTGCGGGCGTTGACGATGGCGATCACCTCGAAGCCCAGCTCCTTCTCGAGCGTCTCGGCGACGTCCTTGGCGTCATTGACCGGATTTTTCAGTCTGGCGATGTGGTCGTATTCGGCGTTGCCGAGCACGAGAGCGACGCGGCGCTCGGCGAAGGCGGGAGACGCGACGACGGCCGCGAGAGCGAGGCTCGCGAGGGCAAGGACGAAATTTTTCCAATGCTTCGTCATTTCGCCGATGGCCATTGTCTGATGAATAGACGCGATCCCAATGACGGGACGCTATCATCGCCCTTGTCGTCGTCGCAACCGATATCAGAGGCGGGAAGCGCGGCGATGTGAGATGACGCACATTCCGGCCGCGCGCCGATCATTTTTTTCCGGCGTGATAGGCGGCGGCGTCGATCTCCTCGCCTTGGAGAATCGCCTCGGTGAGCAGCCTGTTGTCGTGCGGCACCGCCGCCTCATGGGCGGCGCCGTAGAATTTTTGGAAGAAGCCGCCGGTCTTGCTGTCGAAGCGGAACATCACATCCTCGAAAGGATAGTCGACATAGATGTCGCGGTCGCGAAAATCGGCTTTCGATAGTCCCATCACTTTCCTCCCGCGCGCCGAATGGCGTCGTAATAGGCGCGGCTCTCGGCCTCGATCTCCGCGGCCCGCGGATCGCCGGCCGGAAGATCGCGATACGCCTCATAGAGCGCATGCCCGCGTCCGCCCTCGAGATTCGCGGCTTTGGCGATCTCCGCATATTTCTCCTCGCCCAGGATCAGCTTCGCGACCTCGGGCGTCTCCTTGGCGTAGATCATCTGCGGCGTGTTGACTTGAATTTCCGCCATGATCCCGGCTTCTGTCTTCAAGACCGTATTGGCGCCGCTATAACCCAGCGCGTCCGATCCCGCGTCGATGATCTTGCATTTGGCGCCTTTCTCCTTCAGCAGCGCGACGGCGGCGTCGAAATTCTCCTCTTCGACGACGATCGTGTTGCGGGCTATGTCGCGGATGCGGGAGGCGTCGCCTTGATAATCCGCGATGATCTTCGCGCGCGCCCGGTCGATGTCCTTGAGCGGCGCCTTGGCCACCGCGCCGCCGGTCTTCTCGGCGATTTCCGCGGCGATGGCGTCTATCTCCTGCTTCGCCGCCGGGGCCTTCTCATAGATTTTCGCGAGCTGCTCCGTCAGTCCGGGCTGCAACAGCTTCTGCTCAATCGGGGGCCCGGCCGGCTTGCTCGGCTTGGGCTCGAACCTCTCCGCCTTCGGCGCCCTCTCCTGCGGCGTGTTGCGCAGGCTCGGCTTCTTCTCCGTCCATCGCGCGGCTTTTTTCGCGGCGCCATGGGTCAGCGCGGCGATCAGAACAGCGACGCCGAGCCTGGTGACGCCTTCGGCGAAAATCGCCGCCGCCTCGTCGAGCTGCGCCGCGCTCTGCGCCATGCGGATCAGATCGAGCGCATGGAACAGCGCATGCAGCCCCTGCCAGACCTGCGCGCCGCCGAAATAGACGCCCGCGCCCAGCAGCACGGCGTCGATCGCCTCGCCCGCGCCGAAAGCATGGGAGATCGCCCATAGCGCCAGCACCTCGACCGTGATCGCCAGCGCCTTGGGCTCGATGAGCTCGGCGAAAGCCTGCTTCGTCGTTCCGCTCAAATGGTTCGGAACGAGGCGGAGCGTCGCGGTCAGACGCTCCTGCATGTTCATCCCGGTGAGATTCATATCGGCGAGCTTCGCGCCGCCCGGCGGCGCGGCGGCCGTGGAGACGCCGAGGCCCTTGGCGCGATCCTGAACGACGAAAGCCGCCAGCGCGCCATTACGGCTCATGCGCGCGACGCGATCGATCAGCGCGCGATCGTCCGCCTCGCGAATGCGCGCGCCCTCCTCCCGCCAAAGCGCGAATGCGCGGCGCAGCGCATCGGCGCCCTCGGGATCGGCGAGCGCGAGGCGCAGCCGGCGACGCACCTCATATTCGCTGACCAGCGCGCGGCGGTCGCGGCCGGCGAGGCCCGCGAAAGCGGCGCGCGGGCCGAGGATCAGCGTCTCCGAGCCGGTGCGCAGGCGCAGGATCATGCCGCTCTCACCGCGCCCTTGTCTTGACCGCGCCCTTGGCGGGCTTCTCGGCGCCGTTCTGATCCAGCGCTTCCGGCCGGGCGTTTTCCGGCTTGGTCTTGCCCATGGGCGTCGCCGTGGCGACGGCGGCGACCGGCGTCGGCGCGCTCATATCATTGGCGAGGCCGCGAAAGCGCACCGGCCGATAGCCGCGCGCCAGCAGCGAGGCGAGCGGATAGATGTTGCGGCACACTTTGCCATTGCAGCCGCCGGTCGAGGATTCGATCACCTCGGCGCGGCGGTCCGGGGTGAAGCGCATGAACAGCATCACATGCGAGCCCGGCTTGTTGAGCGCGTCGCCGGGCAGCAGATCCCAAGGATTGCTCAATTCGCGCGAGATCGCCGGAATCGCCATTGTGGTGAAATGGGTGGAGAGGCCCCAGCAGGCGCTGACGAAGGCCGAGCAATCGACGCCGGCGACATCGGGCCGCGGATCGTTGCGCGTGCAGACATTGCCGGCGAGGCGCCCGGCGCCGATCTCCGCCGCTATGCGCGGCAGCGCTCCATGGCAGCCCCAGCAATAGGGAATGCCGACGACCTCCTGCCCCAGCTTGCCGTGCAGATAGCCGGGCCGGCGGATGCGCGCGAAGCCGCTGCAAGAGCGATCCGGGTCCGCCCCATAGGCGCCGGCGTTGACGCGCCAGCGCACATTGGCGAATTGCAGCGCGGTCTGCACGACCTGCGTGCGATCGAGCGGACGCGTCGCAGCCGTCGCGCCCTTGCGCTTGCCGAAATCCGTGAGCGCGTAAGAGGGAATCGCCGGCGCCGGCGGCGCGAGATCGATGGTCTGCCCGTTCTTCATCGGGCGGAAGCCGACGCCGAGCAGATCGACCCCGCCCTTGCGCGTGCGCAGGAAATAGACGTCGCCCTCCGCCGAGACGGTGACGAAGCGGCGCGACAGCGCGACCTGCTTGTCCAGCGGCAGCTCATAGACGCCCTCGAGCGCGCCATTGGAGGCGTAGCGGGCGACGAAGGTGGAGGGCTGATCGGTGGCGTCGGTCGGAATATTCTCGCCCAGCACGAAAATGCGGCCGCGCTGATCGACATCCAGCAGCTCCACCGAGCCGATGCGGCTGCGCACCTGCATTTTGAGCTTGGCGAGCGCCGCGCCATCCTTGATCTGCAAGGAGATGGAGACGGCTTTTTTGTCGAGGGCGTTCACATCGGCGACCACCTGCCCGCGTCCATGCGAGGCGATGGTCTGGCGCGAGCGCAAGGGCTTGCCGTCGCCGAGGCTGCGCGTCGCGGCGTCCTCGCCGATCTCCTGCGAGCCGGTCTGCGCGAAGGCGGAGAGCACCGCCTCGTCCGGCGCGGAGACGGAGCGCGTCACCGCGAGGCTGCGCGTCTGCGCATCCTGCGGCCCGGTCGCCTGCAAGGCGCGCGGACCTTCGTCCCACACATAGATCGTGTCTCTGGCGACGACGATGTCGGTCGGCCGCAGATCGCTCGGCAATTCGAGCGAGCGCGTCGCCTCGGCGGGCTTGCGCGGATCGAAGCGCAGCACGCGGCCATTGACCTGATCGAGCAGATAGATCTCGCCGTCGGCGCCGGAATAGATCGCCTGCGGGCCTTCGATCTCGGTATCCGCGCCGGCCTCCACCACGCCGACCGAGGCCGCGTCGCCGCCCTGGCGGAAGCTGCGGACGAGCGCATCGTCGGCGAGCGCGTTTCCCTGCGGCAGAGCGAGCGCCGCCAACGCCAGAAGGGACGCGATCGCCCTCCCCTTGCCGGCTATCGGATTTACCCATCGCAAAATGCCGCCGCCGTCATGGCCGGGCTTGTCCCGGCCATCCACGCCAGGCAGCCGAGAAATCGCAGGAAAGCGCCCGCTATCGACGGATTCGTCCCACGACGGACGCCCCATCGGAGCCGCCGCGTCACGCCGAGCTTTCGAGAGGTCTCGGCGTCCTGGCGTGGATGGCCGGGACAAGCCCGGCCATGACGGCGTGGGGAGAAGGAAGGCGGCCAGCGCCGCGCGATCGATCGGAAATCCTGTCACTGATCGCGCCATGAGCAACCTCCGCCCGGCGCAGCGCCGGAAAATGCGAGCTTCAAAGTCCGAGGCCGAAAAATCTCGGGGCTATTTTCGCCGGCCCCGGCGGCGCTCAGCGTCCCGAGACCAGCGACACATATTTCAGCGCCACCGCCGGCGGCGGCGACGCATTGGCCAGCTCCTCCGCGAGCTTGGCGAACACGTCTTTGGCGGTCGCCGCGCGTGCGGCGCCGGCCAGGGAGATGGGCGTCGCGCCAGCGATCGCCACCAGCAGCACCGGGCCGGGCCGAGTGGCGCGCAGCTCCATCGCGAAGTCGCGCCGTCCGGGCTCCTGTCCGAGCCGAGCGCTGAGATCATTCACCAGTCCGTCGTCGTCGACTATGAGAAAACGCACATGTTCGGCGCGCGTTTCGATCGCGCCCTCGAGCTTGTCGCCGCTGCGCTGCAATTGCGTGCGCGCGACGTCGAAGCGCAAAGGCTCGCGAACGGCGAGGAACTTCTTGGCGAAGCCGAGCGCCGGGCATTGCGGCGCCGTCACCTTGCGGACGCCGATCGCGGCGGGAACGCCCGTCGCATCCCTGAACGATTTGTCGAGCGCATCGAAGGGCTCGCGGCCGCGGCCATAGCCGTCGATCTGCGCCTCGCCGGCGGAAATCTCGCCGACGACCGCGAGGAAGCAATCGCCGCCGTCGAAATCGCGCGCATATTCGCGCAGCCGCACGAAAGGATCGGGCCGCGTCTCGACGGGCTTTTGCGGCTCGACGACGGTCGTCGGCGGTTCGGCGGCGACGTCGGTCGTCGGCGGCGTCTCGGCCTGCGTGGTCGCGGCCGGCTCCTCGCGATGAAGATAGCGCCAGCCGCCGAAGCCTGCGGCGGCGAGCGCGATGACCGCGACGAGAGAGCCGATAAGGAGGCCGGCGCGCCGTGGCTTCTTCTCCTCGGCGGGTCTCGCCGGCGGCGGAAGCGGCGCGGCGCCGAGCGGAACCGGAATCGGCGGCGGCTCCGGCGCTCGGGTCGGGACGGGCGCTCTCGCCCCACGCGGCGCGAAGACGGTGGAGCCGCGCTCGTCGGCGTCGGGAGTCCAGGCGGCGAGCTCGGCCATGCTGCGCGGCCGGGCCTCGGGGTCCGGCTGCAGCATTGCGGCGATGATCGGCCGCATCATCGGATCGACGGCGGAGAGATCGGGAAGGACGCGGCGGCGCTCGATCACCTCCACCTGCGTGCCGTCCATCGGCAGCGGCTTGCCGATGAGGCAGGCCGCCAGCACCAGTCCGAGACTGTAGATATCGGAGGCCGCGCGCACATCGCCGCCGAAGAGGCCGAGCTGCTCCGGCGAGACATATTTGTATTTGCCGGCGAATCCCGAGCCGATCACCGTGCTGTCGCCGACCCTCAGCGAGCGGGCGATGCCGAAATCGATGATGCGCGAGCGGGCGATGCCGGTCTCCGGCACGATGACATTGTCCGGCGAGACGTCGCGATGGACGAGGTTCTGCTCATGCGCCGCTTGCAGCCCGGCGGCGATGCGGCGCATTAGCGCGAGAACCTGCGGCGCCGGCAGCGGGCCGCGGTCCAGAATATCGGAGAGCGGCTGGCCCTCGACGAACTCCATGGCGAGATAATGCCGGCGCAATTGCGGCTCCAGCGTGAAGCCGAAATAGCGCACGATGGCTTCGTGATGAATGCGACGCAGCGCCAGCGCCTCATTGCGGAACATGGCCAGCACGGCCTCGTCGCCGGCGAGCTGATCGCGAATGAGCTTTATGGCGACCGTGTCGCCGGTCTCGATCTCATGGCCGCGATAGACGTCGCCCATGCCGCCCGCCTTCAGAAAGGCGTCGATCTCGTAATTGGCGTTGAGCCGCGTGCCGGGCGGCAGGGCGCCGTGGATCGATTGGACATCCGGCGGGTAAGACATTTGATCGCTCTATAAATCCTTGGGCGCGGCCTTCGCCGCCTTCCTTCTCCCCACGAGCGGGGAGAGGGAGAAAGATCTTCAACGCGGCCTCGTGGTTTCTCTGGACTCCTCCCGTCCCGGGCGCAAGCGGGTCGGCTCCGCCTCCTGCTGCCGATAGGCGGCGACGAGGACTGTCACATTGTCGGTCCCGCCGCGGGCCAGCGCCAGATCGATCAGCGCGCGGCAGGCCTCCTCCGGCGCGCGGCCGCTGGCGAGGCCGGCGATCTCCGCCGCCGTCACATGGCCGGTGAGCCCGTCCGAGCAGAGCACGAGCATGTCGCCCTCGAGCAGCTCGCCATTGACGAAATCGAGCGCCAGCGTCGCGCCGGCGCCGACCGCGCGGGTGATGACATTGCGGCGCGGCCAGTTGCGCGCCTCCTCCGGCGTCAGCACGCCATCGGCGAGCAGCTGCTCGGCCTCTGTGTGGTCGATGGTGATCTGCACGATATCGCCGCCCCGCAGCAGATAGGCGCGGCTGTCGCCGGCCCAAAGGCAGGCGTAATAGCGGTCGAAAGTCAGCAGCATGACGACGGTGGAGCCCATCGTGCCGACGCCGCGCAGCGCCGCCTGCCGCCGGATATCGCGATGCGCGCCTTGCAATGCGGCCTCGCATTGGCGGCGCAGCTCCGCCGCCGCGCCCTGCGGGGCGACGCGGCTGAGGCTGTCGACGACCACCGCGCTGGCCGTCGCGCCGGCGGCGTGGCCGCCCATGCCGTCCGCCACGGCGAAAAGGCCCATATGCGGCTTGGACAGGAAATTATCCTCATTCTCGGCACGCACGCGGCCCTTGTCGGAGAGCGCGAAGGCGCGCATCGGGCGAAGATCGGCCATGCCGCTCATGGCTCGCTCGCCGCGGGCGTGAAGCGGCCGGAGATCATGGCCGAAAAGATCGCCGGATCGGGCATGCCGGTCGAAGCCAGCGCGTGAGGCGCGAAACCCTCGCCGCCTTGCGTCCACCAGAAGCTCTGATCGGCGACGGCGCGGGCGCGGGCGAGCGCCTCGCGGGCGGAGCGGCAGGCTTCGGCAAAGCCCGCTTCGCCGACGCGCGTCGCGGCCGCGCTCGGCGTCACGAGACGCGCCTGCGGCTGCTCCAGCGCCGGCGCGGGCAGAACCTCCAGCGCCTCCAGCGCCGATTCGAAAGCGACGCCCTGCTCCAATGTCGAGAGCAGGAAATCCTCGAGCGTCGCGAACCAGAGGTCCTGCGGATCGGCCTCCGGCGGCGACAGCGCCTCGCCCGCCTCGGCGAAAAATGCGACGCTGAGCGGGAAATAGCGGCCGACGCCATCCATCGAGGGCATGAAGGCGCCGAGCGTCGTCATGCCGCCGCAGAGCTGCGGGCCGAGCCAGAAGCGCCAGATGGGCGCGGTGAGATAGGCCGCCTGCCAAGCATCGCCGAGCTGCGCGCGGCTGGAGGCGACGCCGCCTTGAATCCACGGCTCGAAGGCGGCGAGAAAGCCGCGCGGCGCGCCTTGGGACACGAAATCGCGCTTCGCCTGCAGCTTGCCGAATAGTCCGCGCCGCATTCCGCGTCCCTCACAATTGCGTCGGGCAATGGAATTCGGTGAGCGCCGGCAGAGTGAGCGGCTTCAACGTAGAGCCCGCCTGAAAGCCGAAGATCAGCGTCTGCTTGCCGAGCGAGAAGGTCGCGTTGAGCCGCTCGCCGGCATAGGAGCGCCCGGCGGCGTCGAGCAATCGGAACAAAGCCCAGCCGCCGAAGCGCTCGAGCACGATGGGCGCCGCCGCCGGCGCTGAGCCGTCCGCCGCGGCGGTCTGGCTCGGCGCGAGATCGGTGGCGAGGCTCACCGCCGCGCGCCCGCCGCCGGCGCCGGGCCATTGGATCGCGCGCGGCGTCACCGAGGTTCCGGCGACGGAGGTCGCCTCCTGGCCATTCACCTCGAATTTCGCCGTGCGGCCCGCGCCGCTCAGCGGCGGCGGAAAGACGGTGAGCGCGAGATTCGGCATGTTGCCGCCCGACGGGAAAAAGGCGTCGCGAATCTGCGCGGCGCGCTGGAACTCGCGCAGGCTCGCGGCGGAAAGGCGCGCGGTCAGCGGATATTCCGGCCGGAAGCTCCAGGGCGTCTTGGCCGTGTCGACATATTTGGCGAGCGACTGCTTGAAGAAGGAATCGAGTATCCCATTCGGCCCGAACAGCCGGCCGAATTCGGCGAGGCCGATCTCGCTCGCCGCGCCTTTGACGAAAGGATAGCGGCCGGGCGTCAATTGCTGGCAGGAGGTCGCGACCTGCTCGCGAAAGGCGCCGGTCAGCCTGATCAATTCCGAGTCGAGCACGGCGCGATCGAAATCGGAGGCCGCGCCGGTGAGCATGGGGCGGAAGGGCTCCGGCAGGCGATCCGCCGTGCCGCGGAATTTCTTCAGTTGCATGGCGAGCGCCGCATTCGCCTGCGGCGAATTCTCCGGCAGAGTGGCGCCGACGACGAGATTGTCCTTTATGTCGTTCAGCTCGGCGAGCAATTCGTCGATCGGCTTGCGCGGTCCCGCGCCGTCGAGCCAGATTTGGAAAGGGACGAAGCGCTTCTCTATCTCCTCGCCCGGCGGGCGGTCGCCACGGCCGGGGAAGAGATCGCTCGCGGCGATCTGCGGCGCGGCGGCGCCTTCCTTGGCCGGCGCGTCCTTGCGCAGCTTGCGCTCCTTGGTGAGAGACGTCTCCTCCACCACGGATTCGAACAGCGCCTTCAACGGCGAGTTGGAGGCGGTGGCGGCGCCGAGCGCGCGATATTGCGGCTTGTCGGCGTTGAGGCGCTTCATCTTCAGCCGCGCGAGCGCGCTGCGCCAGGCGGCGTCGAAATCGCGGCCATAGAGCGCGAGCAGATCATTGCCGAGCGAACGATATTCGTCGCCGAGCGTCTCCTCGTCTCCCGGGCGCCCGAGCACCCAGCGCTCCTTGCGCACGCGGTCCGATATGCCGGGAAGACCGCGCAGAAAGGCGCGCTTGAAGCCTTCGTAAGTGTAGAAGCCCGGCACGCGGATCGTGTCGAGATCCTTGCCGCTCGCCTCCTCGAACAATTGATCGAAGAGAAGACCGCCGGCGCCCGGCGCCGTCCAATCGGCGACGTCGAGCGTGCGCGCTTCCGACTTCAGCAGCTCATAGGCGCGCTCGGAGAGCTTCAAGCGCGCGAGAGTCTTCTGGCTCTCGTCGATGAGAGTCTGATTGGGATGAACGAGCAGCTCGCCATTGTCGAGCTCGAGCATGGCGTCGAGATGCTGTTCCAGCGCCTTGGCGTTGTCGGCGAGTGGACCGCGGAAGAGATTGTCGCGCCAATCGCGCCGCTCCCATGCGAGAATCACCTCGCGATCGACGGGCGTGCGCGCATGGCCGAGCATCAGATAGACCTTCAGCGCCTCATAGATGAAGCCCGGATCGTCGCGATGCTCTTCGAGCAATTCCTCGAGGCGGAACAGAAGCCGCGGCCGCAGCAGACGCTCGAGCGCGAGACGATAGGAGGCGATGGAAGCCTCGACGAGACGCGGCCGCTGGCCGAACCCCAAGCCTTCGAAGAAGGATTCGGGATCGCCCCGATGCGCATAGCCCGTCGGCGCGTCGCGCAGCTTCTGCAACAGGCCGAGAATCTTGCCATAGTCGCGATCCTCGACCACCATTTGCCGCGTCAGCGGATAGGCGGCGTCGGCCGCATATTCGCGCGCCAGAGTCTGCGCGTTCGCGGTCAATTCGGCATTGGCGGAATAGCTCTTCCACATCGCAAAGCTCGCGCCCGCGCTGATGAGCGCGATGAGCGCGAAGGCGGCCGTCTTCAGGACGAAGCCGCGCCGCACCGCGCGCGGATCGGTCGACACCCAGGCGGCCTCGCCGATGATGACCTTCTCCACGAGATCATAGAGAAAGAAGCTCTTGCCATAGCCGCGGAAGCCGATGCCGCCGACATCATGCGCGCCGAAATTCTTGACCAGCGCATTGATGAGCTGATCGATCGGCGTGCCCTCCTGCGTGCCGGAGGTGAAATAGAAGCCGCGCAGATTGGCGTTGGAGTGATAGCGCGTCGGCTCGAAGATCGCGTTGAGGAAATCATGCACCGGCCGCTTGAGCGCCGCCATTTGCGCGGGGAAGCCATAGAGCGCCACGCGATTGGCGGGATTGGGCTCCTCCTGCAAACGGTCGAGCATGTACTGGTTCAAGCGCTCGATCAGCGCGTCGAGCTCGCGCGGAATATCGGCGACGAGATTGAGCTTCTTGTCGGCGGTCTGGAAAGTCGCGCCGAAGACGCTCTGCAATTTGTCATTGTCGAGATCGGCGAAGAATTCGGTGAAGCCGGCGACGAGATCGGCCTTGGTGAAGACGGCGTAGACGGGGAAATCCACCTTCAATCGCTCGTGCAGCTCCAGCAAGCGCGAGCGAATGGCGCGCGCATGGGCGGCGCGCTCCTCGCGCGAGCAGAGCAGCAGATCCTGCACGCTGATCGCCACCAGCACGCCATTGATGGGCTGGCGTGGGCGATGCTTTTTCATGAGATCGAGAAAGGAGAACCAGCTGCGCTTGTCGAGCGCGGCGTCGGAATCCTGTGTCGTGTAGCGGCCGGCGGTGTCGATGAAAACCGCGTCCTCGGCGAACCACCAATCGCAATAGCGCGTGCCGCCGGCGCCGGCGATCGCCTCCGGCGTCGCGCCGCCGGCGAGCGGAAAGCGCAGGCCCGAATTGACCAGCGCCGTCGTCTTGCCGGCGCCGGGCGGGCCGATGATGACATACCAGGGCAGGTCATAGAGATAGGTGGAGCCGCCCTTGGCGGATTTCCTCAAAGTGGCGAGCGCGTCCTTCATGCGCTCGCCGAGCACAATGGAATCGTCTTCGGCTTCCGCATCGGCGACGCCATCGGCCAGCGATGCGGCGTTCTTGCGCCGGCGCCAGAAGGAGAAGCCCGCGACCGAGGCCGCAATGGCGACGATCAGCACGATGACGATGTCGCGCACGATCTCATTCTCGAGCGGGCGCCAGCTCCCGAAGGCGATGAAAGGCCCGGCGAGATAGATGATGCTCGAGATCGACGCGAGGCCGAGACCGAGCAGAATGATGCGGACGATGTCGCCCTTGACGCCGGGCTTCTCGGACATTGGGAGTTTCCTCAGTCTATGCGGCTGATGAGCACTTCGACGCGCCGATTGAGGCGCCGTCCGGCTTCATTGGCGTTGTCGGCGATCGGCTCGGACGGGCCGCGGCCGGCCTCCGAGACGCGCGAGGGATCTTTGAGCAGCGGCTTCAGCAGCGCTGCGACGGCGCGCGCGCGCTCCTCCGAGAGACGCTGATTGTCGCGGAAGAGATTGAGCGGGCTCAAGGGCTGATTGTCGGTGTGGCCGATCACTTTGATCGGCCCCGTCTCGCCGTCGATCGCGCGCGCGATGCGCTCGGCGATGGGCGAGAATTGCGGCAGCACCGCCGCCTTGCCGGATTGGAACAGCACCGCGTCGCCGACCTTGATCTGCACCCATTTGCCATTGCAGGTGACGCTCACGCCGTCGCCGACTTGCTCGCCGATGCGCTTGCATTGCACGGAAGGTTTCGGCGGCGGCTCCACGCGCGGGAGATTGAGCCGCTCCTGCAAGGCGATCTTGGTGGAAGGATGCAGCGTCTCGATCTCCGCTGCGACGGATTCGCCGACGCCGCCGAGCTTTGCGCGCAGGCCGATGAAGACGCCGAAGAGCAGGAGCGCCGCGACAGCCGCGCTCGCCCATAGGGGCAAAACGAACCCTTTGCGGCCGAGCGGCAGCGCCTGGCCCTTCCAGCGCGGCGAGAGATCGAGCGCCTGCTTCGGCCGCACGCGGCGCAGCAGCTCATAGAGATTGCGCTGTATGTATTGCAGCTGATTGGGGCCGCCCTCGGCGGCGCGATATTGGCCCTGAAAGCCGAGCGCGAGACAGACATGCTGCAGTTCCAGCACGTCGAAATTGGCGCCGGGGTCGCGCTGCAGCCATTCGAGCTGCTTGAAGAAATTCACGCCGCCGAGCCGCTCGCCGAAGAAGCGCGAGGTCATGCTGTAGCGCGTCCACAAATGGCGGTCGTCGGTCGGTATATTCTGCACAATGTCGTCGGCCGTCGCGCAAACGAGATATTTGGCGACGTTCGCCTGCTCCGGCGTGACGCCGGCGCTGCGAATATCCTTGTCGAAAAAGGCGACGGCGGCGGCGACCTGCTCGAGCAGGCTCTCGAGATCGGCGCTGAGCGCGGCGACGCGCAGTCGCCCCAGCAGATGCAGCAGCGGGCCGGCGGCGCGCAATATGGGATTGGGATGCTGCGCGACGAGCGCGTCGAAATCCAAATCCTCGGCGCGCTGCAAGGGCGCGGCCGCTTGCTGCTGCTGTCCGCGGCCCGTCACCCAGGCGTCGGGCGCCGGCGCGCGCGGCGCGCTCGCGGTCTCGAAGGGCGAGGGCGCGAATTGGCCGTAAGGATGCTCGGCCGGGCGCGGCGCGCCGAAATCTTGTTGCGGCGCATAGGCGGGCGCCGTCTGCGGCGTGTAGCCGGGCGTCGGCGCAGCGGGCGGGGGCGGCGCGACGGGGCGCGGCGGCGGACGGCGCCCGCCGGGATTGGGCTGAAAGACGGTGCGATCGCCGCCAGAGGAGCCGAAAGGATTGTCCTTGTCGCTCATCTCTTATCCTCCCGAATGGCCCAGAGCTCGAGCTCGAGGTCCGGCCAATCGCCCGAGAAATGCAGGCCGATCGCGGCGGCGACGCTGAAATCGGGCCACAGCGGGCTCTTCTTGTCGATGTAGAAATAGACGTGATCGCCGATGAGACGGATCTGCGGCGGCGGCGAGGGCCGATGCACGATCTGCACGCCGGGCAGATTGTAATGCACGATCTCGTTCATGCGCGTGTCGGGACCGAGCTTCAGCAGATTGGGGAATTGCATCTGTATCTCGCTGAGCGGACGCCGCGACGACACTTCGAGATAGAAGGACGCGTTCTGAAACAGCGAGCGATCCTTGATCGGCGATTTGAAAGCGTTGGGCGCGAGCTGCTGCAGCTCGAGACGAATGGCGCGATGATCGGCGTCCTTGCTGAGAAAATCTTGAAGATCGCGCAGCACCGGCTCGAATGTATTCTTCAGATTGTCGTGATCGTAAGGCCGATAGCTCGGCGCGCGGCGATCGGCGGCGCAGAATGTGGCGAGCTCGCCGGCGAGCGAGACGAGAAACACATAGAGCCGCTCTGGATGCAGATGATTGGCCGTATGCTCGAAATGCTGGAGCGCCGGTATCGCGCGATTGAGCGTCTGCAGCAGCAGATAGTCGCGATTTTGCAGGCCGCCGCCAGCGGTGGGATCGGCGGCGTAGCGCGCGATGGATTCGAGCTTGTTCTCGATCCAGCCGATGACGCGATTGAGCCAGCCGACGACGACGTCATGCGCGCGGCAGATCAGCACGGTCGGTGCGAATTCTGGATCGAGCAGCACCGCGCCATTCTCGAGCTTCACGATGCGCGCGACGGGAAGATTATTGTAGCCGCGCTTGCGCTCGCTCTCGAGATGCAGCTCCATGCGCGGATGCGCGACCTCTATCTCCTCCTCCACGCGCAGCTCGGATGTGGAGTCGATGAAGGTCTCCGAGGCGTGGAAATAGCGGCTCGCGGAAGCGCTGTCGCGCCGCGCCACCTCGCGCGTGTTGGGCGAGGCTTCCGGGAAGGCGAGCCAGACGATGCGATTGGCGATCTTGTCGTCGATCGGCAGAGGCTCCGGCAGCTCCTCCTTGCCCTCGAGCTGAAAAGGCGTGCCGTCCTGCATCACGCCCCATGCGGCCTCCAGGCCGAGCTTGCCGCGCTGCGCGAGGCCGTGGTCGATGTCGAGGCGGGAGAAGCCCCAGGAGAAGGGCGCGAGATTGCGCGTGCGGGCGGTCGTCGCCCATTCCAGATAGCGGTCGCCCTGCTGGAAGTGGTGCGGGCGCAGGAACAAACCTTCGCTCCACACGACCTTGCTGCGCCAAGACATTTGCTCCCCCTGTCATTTATTTTTGGGCGTCGGCCCGGTCGTCCTCTTTTTTATTTCCGGGCGTCGGCCCGGTCGTAGCAGTCGGCGAAATTGCGCATGAAGGCGTCGGCGAGCTTGTCGCCCGAGCGCGGGCTCATCGCCGTCCAGCGCTCGACATAGCGGTCCCATAGCCGCGCCTTGCGCGAGCCGACCAGCGAGGCGATGCCGCTGTCCTTGCCCTGCGCTCTCTCGAGGCTCGCGGGATCGAGGCTGTCGCTCAGCATGCGCACCGCTTCCTGCATGGCGGCGTAGGTGCGTAGCTCATGCGCCTTCACATCGACGAAGGCCTGGGCGAAGGCGGGGCCGGCGGAGAGATATCCTGGCCGCGGCGGACCGAGCACGATGCGCAGCGCCTCTTCCGTCGTCGGCGCGAATTTCAGCGGGTTGTTGCCCTGCGCCTCGATGATCGTATGGCTGGCGCTGCGCGTCAGCCGCTTGGCCTCGGCGCGGGCGCGCAGCAATTGCCGCGTCTCCTCGGCGATGAGGCGCGTCAGCGTTCCGAGCTGCTCGCCGAGCTGCGCCGGCGTCGCGCCGGCGAATGTCTGCTCCGGCAGGTTCAGCGCCTGCGCGAAGCTCGTCAGAAATTCGGCATAGGCGCCCTCCATCCCCGGCGCCGCGGCGGGCGCGGACGGCGGCGGAACGGGCGCCGCGACGAATGGCGCAGGAGCGGCGAGAGGCGCAGCGACGAGAGGCGCGACGGAAGGCGCGGCGGCGGGCGGCGGCGAGCACCAGTCGACAATGGGCGCGGGAGTCGAGACGGGCGGCGCCGGCGCGCCCCAAATGTCGTTCGGCGCGCCGGTCGGAGCGGACTGTGGCGGCTCGCCCCAAAAGGCGGCGGGCGCAGGCTCGGCGGAAGGTCGGCGCGGGGTTGGCGCTATCGGCGTCGCCACATCGGCGACATGGTCGATCCAATCGGTCTGCGGGGCCGGATCGAGCCGGCGCGGATCGAGCGAGCGCGGATCGATGGGCGGCGGCGCCGGCTCGGAGGAGCTCCAGAAATCGTCATAGGCCGGCGCCGGCTGCGTCGATGAGACGGCGGCTGCGTCGAGCGCGGGCGCGTCGCCCTCCACGCGCGCCGCCACGACATAATCGCCGATATAGAGACGATCGCCGTCGCGCAGCCGATAGGGCGATTGCACGCGATTGTCGGGGTGATTGACGAAAGTCCCGTTCATCGAGACATCGGTGAGATAATAGCCGCCGTCGCGCGGCGCGATCTCGCAATGGCGGCCGGAGATGAAATGATTCTCGTCCGGCAGGCACCAGTCGAGATGCTGATTGCGGCCGATGTCGATGCTGCGGCGGCCTTCCGCGACATAGGTCAGCGGGCCGCCGTCCGGCCTTCGGCTGAAATTCTCGATCGTCAATGTCAGGCGCATTCCCCGATGGCTCCCTCAGCGGGCCGCGAGCCCGCGCCTTCTCGCCTCATGACCGATGAAGCTCGCCGAGCGCGCAACGCAGCGCCGCCTCTATCCAGCCGCTCTCGACGGACTCGCGGCGATCCCCCGCCACGGCGCCGAGCGCGATGAGCACGGCCCCGCGCGCCGCCTGTGCCGTGGCCTGCGGCGGCGGCTCCAGATAAAAGGCGGGATCGGGCGAGACATTGCCGCCCGACCATCCCGCCGCTTGCGCGACCCAGGCCGCGGCGAGCGATTTTCGCGCCTGCGCCGCCTCCTCCAGCGCGCGCCGCCGCCGCGCCTCGCTCGGCTCGCTCACCCATTCCTCCGCCGCCTGCAGGCAGCGCAGCGACATGGCGTCCGCCGGCGCCGTCTGCCGCACGCAGCGCGCCGCCCACCACACGGCCTCGCGCCGCGCCAGAAGATAGGCGCAATAGGACAAGGCCGCGCGATGGTCGCCCTCCTTCGCGAGACGGGAGACAAAGCCCGCGGAAGGCTCCTCGCAGCATTCGATTCCGACGTCGATCTCCGCCGTGGGAAAAGCGGCGTAGAGGTCGCGCACGGTGGCGAAGCGTATCTTGCTCGGCGCGCTCACCCTCTCCCCCTTCAGTTCAGGTCGATCTTGGCGGCGGACAGGGCGATCATCGTCGAGCTGATCTCTATCTTGCTCGGCGTCAGCTTTATCGAGCTCGCGCCCGTTTTCAGCGTGATCGTGTCGCCGAGCGATTCGATCGTTATGCTCTGATCGACCGTCGTCGCATCCTTGCCGCCATGAATCGTCGTCTTGCGCGAGCCGCTCTGCAATGTCAGCTCGTCGCCGCCGCTCTTCAGCGTCGTCTTGCGCGAGGCGCCTCCGCCGGAGAAGGCTTCGCCGATCTCCGTCGTCTCGGAATTGCGGATTACGACATCGTGATCCTTCTCCGCATGCATGCGGATTTTCTCGGAACCCTTCTTGTCCTCGAACATGAATTCATTGTAGCCGCCATGGCCCTTGGAGGAGTCGGATTTCAATCCCGACTGCGTGTTGTTGTCCGGCAGCTTATAGGGAAATCGATTGCCGCCATTATACACGGCGCCGACGACGATCGGCTTGTCGGGATCGCCCTCCAGAAATTCGACGACCACTTCCATGCCGATGCGCGGAATGAATTGCGCGCCCCAGCCGGGGCCGGACCATAGCTGCGCGACGCGCATCCAGCAGGAGCGCTTGTCCTCGCGGTCCCAATGGAAGCGCACCTTGATCATTCCATGGCCGTCGGGATCGGTGTCGATCTCCTCGCTGTCGGCGTCCTTGTCGCGCGCGACCACCTTCGCCGTCTGCGGCCCATGCACGAGCGGCCGCGGCGTCACCAGGGGCGCGCGAAAGACGCGATCGGCCGGCTGCAGCTCGTAATTGCCGTGATAGGGCTGGCGTCCGTCGAGCCCGCCAGTGGAGCGAAACGCCTCGTCGGCGAAATGATGCGAGCAGCGGACGATGAGATATTGCTTGTTCTCCGCCGTGGTCGGATGGCGGTCGAGCGTGGCGAGCCCGCCCGGAAAGAGGCTGGGCGCCTGGCCCGATGCGTAGCGGCGGTAGTCGATCGCCTGCTCGGCCTCGAGCCGCGCATCCGCATAGAGGCGCCCGTCGCTCGCATTCTGGTATTTGCCGGGATAGTCGTAATATTCGTAGGTCGTCGCGCGCGCGTAGCTCTCGGAGCCCTGCGTCCTGGCCTTGAGATTGGAGCCCGGCTCGCGAAAGGCGTAATCGCGCAGCTCGATCTTGCCGGTGCGGAACCGTCGCTCCGACGACCAGGAGAGCAGCGCCTGCTCCTGCTGCGTGAGGCCGGCCAGCGCATTGGCGAAGACGATGGAGGCGCCGCCCTCGATCGCCTGATGCGAGGAGCGCGAGTCGGACAGAACCATCGTATGCGCGCCGTCCGCGTGCTTGAAGTAGTAATAGATTCCGTGCTGCTCCATGAGCCGCGAGACGAAATCGAAATCGGTCTCGCGATATTGCACGCAATAGTCGAGCTCTGGATAGCTGCGCTTGGTCGCTTTCTCGATCGTTATGTTGCGCTCGCCGAGAACGTCGGCGACGATGGCGAGCGCCGACTTGTGATGAAAGATGCGGCAATTGGTCGTGCGGGTCAGCAGCCATAGGGCCGGCCGCAGCACGAAGCGATAGACATAGAGATCCTCGAAGGCGCCGATCGCCTGCGCCTCCGCGACGATTCCGTTGAAATGACGTTGCGGCCGATCGAGCAGCGACAGAGCCACTGTGCAGTCGCGGCCGAGCAGCTGGTCGAAATCGACATTGGCGTCGGGACTCACCGTCTCGATGCGAATCTCGAACAGCTCGCTCAATCCTTCCGTCGCGTCGAGCGCCGTGATCGCGAGCTTGTCCTTTCCCAATGGCGTGGACAGGATTGCGATGCGGCCGTCCTGAATCAATATGTCAGACATGGTGCATCCGAAGCTCGAAACGATCCTGGAAAGCGAAACGGGTAAGCCCTTGACGATACGTAACGGCAAAAATAGTGTCGAGAAGTATTTTTGCGCCGGGGACGACATATTGGGACGCAAGCTTCTTCTCGCTCTCGCATTGTCGACGGTTGCGGCCCGCGCGCCGTCGACTCTCAGCCGCGCCGATGACGCGCCGGCCTATTCCGCAACGGATATCGTTCGACATTTCGCCGCGGAGCCGTCCTTCGGCGCGGCGCGCTCGCTGTGCATCGGCGCAGCGGCGGATTGCCCCGGCGACGCAGCGGAGAAAGCCGCGCGGAACGAGGCCTTCGACCTCGAGGTGACATTCGATCTCGGCTCCGATCGGCTGACGGCGCGCGCGCGCAAGAATCTCGACCAATTCGCCGAGGCGCTGCGCGATACGGCGCTCGCCGCGCGACGTTTTCATGTCGATGGCCATACCGATGCGCGCGGCCGCGACGAGACCAATCTGCGGCTGTCGCAACGTCGCGCCGAAGCAGTGCGCAACTATCTGGTTTCGGCGGGGATCGACGCCGTGCGGCTGGACGCGCAAGGCTATGGCCGCGCGCGGCCGAAAGCGCGCGATCCGCTCGACCCGGCCAATCGCCGCGTCGAAACCCGCGCGGAGGATTGAGCGGCCATGGCGATCGTCGATCCGGCCTTTCTCTCGTCGCCCGTCTCCGAGGCGGATCCTTGCGGCCCCGATCTCGACGAGAACGGCGACGCCGCCTTCATGAATTTCTTCGCCTTTGCGCCGTTTCAACTTCCCGAGACCTTCTTTACCGACGGCCGGCCTTTCGACCCGACCGACAATGAATTCCGAGAAGCCATAGAATACATACCGGCGATGCTCGCCGATGTGATGAAGCGCACACGCGATCTGCGCCTCATGGTTTTTCTGGCGCGCCTCGCCATTCTCAAGCGCAACCTCGACGAGTTCGTCGAAACGGTCGCAGCCATGGCGACCTTGCTGGAGCGCTATTGGGACGGCGTGCATCCGCGCCCGCGTGACGGATCTGTGAAGGCGCGCGCCGATATTCTCGACGAGCTCGACAGCTCTGTCGTGACGATCTCGCTGCAATTCGTCACGCTCCATGCGGATCGGCGCAAGGGCAATATCGCCTTTCGCTCCATTGTGCTCGCCGAGCAGGAGAAGGCGGCCGAAGGCGCAGAGGGCGGCGAGAAGCCCGCGGGCGGCCGCATAGCGGCGATGACGCAGGAGCAGATCGTGCGCGTTCTCGCCGACGCCGGCGAGGAGGCCGTCGCGGCGCCGCGCGCCAGCTTCCGGCGGCTCGAGGTGGCGCTGAAGACTATTCGCGCCCGCTTCGCCGAGCATACGAGCGGCGCGGAGACGCCGGAATTCGGCGCGCTGCTGAAGGTCGTCGGCGGCGTGCTGAGCTTCTTTTCCTTGGCGTTTCCCGATCCGACGGCGCCGGAGCCGGACGAGGGAGAAGGAGACGAAGCGGGCGGGGACGCGCCGCGCGGCGCCATCGCCTGCGCCGCCGACGCGCGCCGTGCGCTCGATGCGGCGAAGGATTATTTCTGCCTCTTCGAGCCGTCCAATCCGGCGCTGCCGCTGGTCGCGCAGGCGATCGTCCTGCAGGGCAAGACCTTCATAGAGGTGCTGGCCGCTCTGCTGCCGGACCGTCACGCCTATGCGCAATTTTCGATCGGCGGCGAGAACGCCTTCAAGCTGGCTGTCGCGCCGCTCGGCGACATGACGCCGTCGCGCGCCGAATATTTCGACGAGCGCCAGACGCCGCGCAAGACGCGCCGCCGTGCGGCGCCGCCCGCGCCGCTGCTGATCGAGGCGCCGTCCGTAGAGGAGCCGGCGCCTTTCGAGGAAGAGAGAGCAGAGCCGGAGAGCATAGAGCAAGAGGCGCAGGCGAGCGCAGAGGAGCCGGACGCGGCGATGAGCGCCGCCGCGCAGGATGGTCTCGCGGAGACGAGCGAGATCGAGACGCCGGCTCCGATCGTCGTCGAGCCGGAGCAGGTCGAGCCGCGGCCGGAGGCGATCGACTATGCCGAGGATTATGAGATCGACGCTCCGAGCTTCTCGGCGACGACGCGCGTGCAGGCCTTGCTGCTGCTGGACGATATCGCGCGCTATTTCCGCATCGCCGAGCCGTCGAGCCCGATTCCTTGCCTCATCGATCGCGCCCGCGCGCTCGCCGACAAGGACTTCATCGCCGTGCTCGGCGCCGTGCTCGAACGCGAGGAGAGCTGACGGCCGTCGTAAGATTGACACGAGTGTGCGCCATCACACAGCGATTTTGAGCGGTTCGACGAGTATACGGAGGGCAGCGCGAACACGAGCCAACTCGGCGCGTCCACGGCTTGACAGTTTCGCGATGCTCGGCTTCTCTATCGCGAATTCATAAAGGATTATTGTATATGGCGAAGATGAGTGGGCAGAAATTCATCGCGCGCAATCGCCCTCCGCGAGTTCAAATCGAATATGTCGATCCGACCGCCGACGAGAAGGTCGAGCTTCCCTTCGTGATGGGCGTGCTGGCCGATCTCTCCGGCAACTCGCCCGGCCATGGCAAGGAAGACTTCGACAAGGGCACTGCGGCGACCCGCAAGTTCGTCGAGTTCGACATGGATAATTTCGACGAGCGCATGAGCTCCGAGCATGGCGTTCGTCCGGGCGTCAGCTTCCATGTCGACAACAAGCTCTCCGATCAGCCGGGCGAGAAGCTGAGCGTGAAGCTCGATTTCAAGAGCATGGCCGATTTCAGCCCCGCCGCCGTCGCCAAGCAGGTGCCGGTGCTCGCCGAGCTGCTCGAGGCGCGGCAAAAGCTCGCCAATCTGCGCGTCTATATGGACGGCAAGGACGCCGCCAACCAGCAATTGCGGGCTCTGCTGAAGGACCCGCAAAAGATGGAAGCGCTCAAGGAATTCCTCTCCGCGACCCGATCGGGCGACAAATGAGCGAGGCGCAAGTGACCACAGAGCTCACACAGACCGAAGCCGCTGTCGCCACGACCGGCGGCGAACTCGACGAATTTCTGCAATCGCTGAAGCAGAGCTTCAAGCCGCCGAAGGACGAATCCGCGGCCAAGGAGCAGAATGCGCGCGTCCAGGACGCGATCTCCATCTTCGTCAATCAGGCGTTGTCCAACACGGACGCCGTCATCAAGGACGATGTGCTCGACACGATCGAGCGGCTGATCGCCTCCATCGACGAGAAGCTGACGGCCCAGCTCAACGAGATCATCCACGCCGACGAGTTCCAGAAGATCGAGAGCGCCTGGCGCGGGCTGCATCATCTCGTCTACAGCTCGGAGACGGATGCGACGCTGAAGATTCGCGTGCTGAACATCTCCAAGACCGAGCTCTATCAGCATCTGAAAGACTATCCCAAGGCGAAATGGGACCAGAGCGAGCTGTTCAAGCGAGTCTATGAGGAGGAATATGGTCAGCTCGGCGGCCAGCCTTATGGCGCGCTCGTCGGCGACTTTTATTTCAGCCATCATCCGACCGATGTGCAGCTGCTGCGCGATCTCAGCAAGATCGCCGCGGCCGCCCACGCGCCCTTCATCACCGCCGCCGATCCGAGCCTGATGCGCATGGACAGCTGGAACGAGCTGTCCAATCCGCGCGACATCGGCAAGGTGTTCGACACGCCGGAATACGCCGCCTGGAAGAGCCTGCGCGATTCGGAGGACGCCAAATATCTCGGCCTCACTCTGCCGCGCGTGCTGGCGCGCCTGCCTTACGGCGCGGCGTCCGAGCCGGTGGAGGAATTCGGCTTCGAGGAAGACACCGACGGCCACAAGGGCGAGAAATACGCCTGGATGAACTCCGCCTATGCGATGGCGGCGAACATCACCCGCGCCTTCAAGGACCACGGCTGGTGCTCGCGCATTCGCGGCGTCGAATCGGGCGGCGAGGTCGAGGATTTGCCGACGCATACGTTCCCGACCGACGATGGCGGAGTCGATCTCAAATGCCCGACGGAGATCGCCATCAGCGACCGCCGCGAGGCGGAGCTGGCCAAGGCCGGGCTGATGCCGCTCATCCATCGCAAGAACACCGATCGCGCGGTGTTCATCGGCGCGCAATCGCTGGCGCGTCCGAAGGAATACAACAACGACCCGGACGCCACCGCCTCCAGCAATCTCGCGGCGCGCCTTCCTTACATGTTCGCAGTGTGCCGCTTCGCACATTATCTGAAGGTCATGGTGCGCGATAAGATTGGCTCCACCAAGGAGAAGGAGGAGCTGCAGAGATGGTTG
This sequence comes from Methylosinus sp. DMC45, assembly GCF_056313885.1. NCBI lineage: Bacteria > Pseudomonadati > Pseudomonadota > Alphaproteobacteria > Hyphomicrobiales > Methylocystaceae > Methylosinus > Methylosinus sp. DMC45. The sequence goes on along the minus strand of NZ_JBQUZK010000003.1, from coordinate 192,430 downwards.
CAGAACTGGATCGTCCAATATGTCGACGGCGACCCGACCAATTCGTCCGATGAGGTGAAGCGCAAGAAGCCTCTCGCCGGCGCGAAGATCACCATCGTCCCGAATGAGGAAAATCCAGGATATTATTCCGCGACATTCGAGTTGCGGCCCCATTATCAGCTGGAAGGCATGAATATCGGAATGCGCCTCGTGTCCCGTCTCCCGATCAAATAGGGAAGACGGCGAGGATCGCGAAAAAGCGATTTCATGCATCGATCTTTCGAACCCGATCAAAGGATATAGACAATGGCGACCGATATTTTTCTCAAGTTCACTTCCAAGGTCGAAGGCGAATCGTCCGACAGCAAGCACAAGGGCGAGATCGAAATCTCGAGCTATGGATTCGGCGTGACCAACCAGGGCACCTCCGGCCATGGCGGCGGCGCCGGCGCCGGCAAGGCGGATTTCCAGGATCTGCATTTCACCAAATCCGTCGACAAATCCACGCCGAACCTTCTCAAATTCACCGCCGAGGGCAAGCATTTCGAGGAGGCGCTGATCACCGTCCGCAAGGCCGGCGGCGGCCAGCAGGAATATCTCAAGATCACGCTCAACGATGTGTTCATCACCTCCTATCACAGCGACGGACACAGCGGCGCGGTGCCGTCGGAGAGCTTCACGCTCAACTTCACCAAGGTGAAGCTGGAATACAGCCCGCAGAAGGCCGACGGCTCGCTGGAGCCCAGCATCAGCGGCGGCTACAATGTGAAAGAGAACAAGTCGTTCTGACGATGAATGACGTGTCGGCGGCGCTCGCGCGACGAGGCCGCCGACCGTATGTCGCATCGCTCGCCGCTACGCGACGCCGCGCGGGAAAAAGCTCAATGACCTCCTCGACGACGACGAGCGTTCGCCCGGCGGATCGGCTCAGCCCCCCTCTCATGCATGTGTTTCGCGCCGCGCATCGCGACCGCCGCGAGCAGGCGCGCGAGTCGGCGAAGCGCCAGGCGCTGCTCCGCGAGGGCGGAACGCCGGAGGCGGAGCGCAAGACGCGGCCGCAGCGCGCCCCCATCAATGAGCAGGAGCTGAAGGCGGAGGTCGAGCATGACGTCGCCGCGCTGATGAATCACGTCTCGATGGATTCGACGATCGATCTTTCGCCTTTCGCGCGTGTGCGCGGCTCCATCCTCAATTACGGCTTCCCCGATCTCGCCAATCGCACCATGGAGGAGCTGGAGGCGCGCGATCTCCATGGCGAGATCATCGCGGTGCTGAAGCAATATGAGCCGCGCCTCATTCCCGGCACCGTGCGCGTCACGCGCGACCGCTCGCCGGAAGCGCTGCAGGAGATTCGCTATATCGTCGACGGCCATCTCCTCTGCCAGCCGCTCAACGTTCCCATCGAGTTCGTCGCAAAATTCGAGGAAACGACGGGCAAGCTGCATCTTGCGCGGCGCTGAGCGATGAATCGCGAATTCCTCGATCTCTATAATCGCGAGCTCGATCTCTTCTACGAGCACGCCGCCGAATTCGCGGAAGAATATCCAGAGATCGCCAAGCGCCTCGGCGGGCTGCTCCGCGACCGCGCCGATCCCATGGCCGCAGGCCTATTGGAAGGCGCCGCCTTCCTCGCCGCGCGCGTGCAATTGAAGATCAAGCACGAGTTTCCCGAATTCGCCAATAATCTCCTTGAGCAGCTGGTTCCGCATTATCTCGCGCCGACGCCCTCCGCCATGCTGGTGAAGGCGCTGCCGAAATATGGCGACTCCGCGCTCGCCGACGGCCGTCTGTTCCCGCGCGGCGCGCAGATCGACGCTGCCTATCTCGAGGCCGATAAGGAGATCGCCTGCCGCTACACGCTGACGGCGCCCATCCGCCTCTGGCCCTTCTACATAAAATCCGCGGAATATTTCACCAGCGCCGCCGCGCTGCAGCCGCTCAAGATCAATGTGCGCCGCGAGACCGTCGCCGGCATGCGCATCACGCTCGTCGTCGCCGCGACGTCGGACCCCGCCGACGACGCGCGCGAGAAGGCTGCGCCGCCGCAGCCCTGGTCGCTGTTCAGCGACAATAAGGCGACGGAGCTGCCCTTCCATCTCGCCGGCGCCGAGGCGCACGCCAATGCGATCTATGAGCAGATCTTCGGCCATTGCACGGGCGTGTGGTTCCGCTACGTCGACGCCAATAATGACGCCACCGTCATAGAGGCGCCGAAGAACTGTCTCCGCCAGCTCGGCATGGATGAGCAGGAATCGCTGTTGCCGCGCGACGATCGCATCTTCCGCGGCTTCGATCTGCTGCATGAATATTTCATGTTCTCGCGCAAGTTTCTTGGCTTCGAGCTCGCGCTCGATCGCGAGAAGGTGACGAGCCGCCTGCCTTCGCGCGTCATCGACATCGTCTTCGGCTTCGACGAGGTCAATAGCGCGCTGGCCGCCAGCGTGCAGAAGGACATGTTCGCGCTCTATGCGGCGCCGGCGGTCAATCTCTTCGAGATGGCGACCGATCGCGTCTCCGTCAAAGCCAATCAGCACGAATATCATGTCGTGCCCGACAAGAGCCGCTATCTCGACTACGAGCCGCATCGGCTCATCGACGTCTTCGCGCATTTTCCCGGCAGCGTCGAAAAGCGCCCGGTGCGGCCGCTCTACGCCTCCTCCACTGATCTGCGCGAGAAGAATGCGCTGCAATACACCATCCGCCGCGCGCCGCGCCGGCGCACGATCGAGGAGAAGCGCTACGGGCCGGCGGGCGATTATTTCGGCACGGATCTCTTCATCTCGCTGAGCGACACGGGCGCGTTGGATGAGAACATCGGCGTCGCCGAGCTGAGCATTCGCGCGCTCTGCTCTAATCGCCATTTGCCCGAGCATCTGCCGATCGGCCAGAACCGCGTCGATTTTCGCCTCGCCGACGATGTCGAGCTCGATCTCGTTTGCGTCGCCGGCCCGACGCGGCCGGGCGAGCCGCTCGTGTCCTATCAGCGCCGCCGCGCCGAGACCGCGCATATGGGGACGGTCTCCTGGCGGCTCATCAACATGCTGAGCCTCAATCATCTCGGCCTCACGGAGCGCGAGGCGGGCGACAACGCCCGCGCGCTGCGCGAGATATTGACGACCTTCACCGAGCCCAATGACGCCGCCGGCGAAAGGCGCGTGCGCGGCGTGCTGTCGGTGGACAGCCGGCCCGTCGTGCGGCGCATTCGTTGCGGCGGCGGCGTCGGTCCGGCGCGCGGCACCGAAGTGACCGTGACACTGGACGAGAAGGCCTTCGAAGGAACCGGCGCCTTTCTGCTCGGCGCGATCCTCGATCGCTTCTATTGCGAATATGCCGCCTTCAATCATTTCACCCAGCTCGTTCTGCGAACGACCGAGCGCGGCGAGATCATGCGTTGGCCGGCGAGGCTCGGCGCGCGGAGGGCGCTTTGAGCTATTTCGAAAAAATGCGGCGCGAGCCCTGGCGCCATGACTTTCTCGACATGATGCGCCGCGTCGAGCGCAGCCTCGGTCAGCGGCTCGAGGGCGACAGCGTGTTCGCGCAGCCGCGCCCGCGCATCGGCGACAGCGCCACGCGCCGCGACGAGGTGGTGCGGCTCGGCTCGGAGCAATTCGCGCGCGAGGCCGCACTCACCTTCGGGCAAGAGCCGTGGATGGCGTTTCCAGGCTCGACGCTGCGTGAGATCGCGCCACGCTGGAACAAGCCGCTCCCGCCCGCCGACGTCATTGCGCGGGCGCAGACGCCGGCCGATCGCGTGCATATCGTCTCGGCCTTTCTCGGCCTGCTCGGCCCGCAGGGTCCGCTGCCCTATCATTTGACCGAGGAAGCCTTCGCCTATGCGCAGGCGGAGGATTTGTCTTTCATCCATTTCCTCGATCTCTTCAACAATCGCTTCATCCAATTGTTCTTCCGCGCCTGGGCCGATGCGCGTCCCATCGTGCAGGCGGACCGGCCGGACTATGACCGCTTCGGCGCCTATGTGACCTCGATGGTCGGCGTCGGCTCGCAGGCCTTCGACACGACGCCGGGCAAGCATGACGGCGCGCGTCGCGAGAGCTTCATACCGGAGGGCGTCGGGCTCTATGCGGGCCTGCTCGGCCCGCAGGTGAAATCCGCCTCGCGTCTGCGTCAAGCCATTCGCGGCATGTTGCGCGTCGAGACGGAGATCGACGAATTCATCGGCTCCTGGCTGGAGTTCGACGCGCGCGAGCGTTCGCATCTGGGCGGACGCAACAGCACGCTCGGCGTGGATTTCCTCGTCGGCGCCGCATCCTTCAGCGTGCAGGACAAGATTCGCGTGCGGCTCTACGTCGCCGATATGGCGCAATATCGCAAATTCCTGCCGGTCGGCGACGATTGCGATCGGCTCGTCGATATTTTGTTTTTTTATGTCGGCGACGAGATCGATTGGGATGTCGAGCTCGCCGTGCCGGCGCGCTGTGTCGAGCCCATCCGGCTCACATCCGATTCCGCCGCGGGGCCTGCGGGCGGCGCGCGACTCGGCTGGACGAGCTGGCTCGTCGACGAAAATGCATCGAGGAAAGACGGCTATCGGGCCGATGCGCGCTTCCAGCCTGCGGAGCGCAAGAGGCATGAGCGCGAAAAAGCCAGACGCGAAGCGGAGGCGATGAAATCATGACCGACATTGGACTCGAGACAGTCACCGGCAAGCTCAATCTCGTCGGCTTCGAGACGATCGCCAAAGCGCATCGCCAAGCGAAAAGCCTCGGCAATCGCTATGTCGAGCTCGCCCATTGGCTGCTGCATATGCTGGAGAAGACCGGCTCCGACGTCGATGTGATCGCCGATCATTTCAATCTCGATCGCGCCAAGCTGCTCCTCGATGTGGAGCGCGCGATCGGCGCGCTGACGCCGAGCCAGACGGAGACGCCCTATTATTCCGGCGCGGTGATCGAGGCGCTCGATCGCGGCTGGCATTATTCCACGCTCTTCTTCGCCGAGGCGCAGATTCGCACCGGCCATGTGCTGGTCGGCGTGCTGAAGACGGATCGGCTGCGCGCCGCGCTGCTCGCCGTCTCGCGCGAATTCGCCAAGATCGCCGTCGATGCGCTGCTCGACGAGCATAAGAAGATTCTCGCGCGCTCGGACGAAGAGAATCTGCGCCCCATAGACGGCAGCGGCCTCGCGCCGACGAGCGGCGCCGGCGCCGCAGCGGGCGAGACGCGCGGCCAGACGGCGCTCGATCGCTTCTCGCAGGATTTGACCGCGCGCGCGCGCTCCGGCGAGATGGATCGCATATTGGGCCGCGACGAGGAAATCAGAAAAATCGTCGATGTGCTGATGCGTCGGCGGCAGAATAATCCGATCCTCACCGGCGAGGCCGGCGTCGGCAAGACGGCGGTGGTGGAAGGATTCGCGCAGGCGATCGTCTCCGGCGACGTGCCGCCGCCGCTGCGCGACGTCACTCTGCGCGCGCTCGATGTCGGTCTGCTGCAGGCCGGCGCCTCGATGAAGGGCGAGTTCGAGCAGCGGTTGCGCTCCGTCATCGACGAGGTGCAGAAATCGCCGAAGCCGATCATTCTCTTCATCGACGAGGCGCATACGCTGATCGGCGCCGGCGGCGCGGCCGGCACGGGCGACGCCGCCAATCTGCTGAAGCCGGCGCTCGCGCGCGGGACGTTGCGCACCATCGCCGCGACGACATGGAGCGAATATCGCCAATATTTCGAGAAGGACCCGGCGCTGACGCGCCGCTTCCAGCCGATCCAGATCGACGAGCCGGACGCGGCGCGCGCGGCGGCCATGCTGCGCGGCATTCTCGCGCCGATGGAGAAGCATCATGGCGTGCGCATTTCCGACGCCGCCATCACCGCCGCCGTCGCGCTGTCGCAACGCTACATCCCCGCGCGGCAATTGCCGGACAAGGCGGTGAGCCTGCTGGACACGGCGAGCGCGCGCGTCGCCATCAGCCAATCGACGACGCCCGCCGCCATCGCGGACAAGCGCGTCGAGATCGACCATCTCGCGCAGGAGAAGGCGGCGCTGCTCGCCGATCGCGATCTCGGCGCCGACACGCGCGCGCGCGTGAATGAGATCGACGATGCGATCGCCGCGGCGAAGGACAGGCTCGGCCTGCTGGAGAGCGCTTGGAGCCAAGAGAAATCCATCGTCGACGAGGTGCGCTCGCTGCGCGAGATTCTCGCGCAGACGCAAGAGGAGAGCGCGCAGGAGAGCGAGCGCGCGAAGCTGACGGAAAAGCTCGGCGCATTGGCCGCGCTCGATCCCGAGACGCGCGCCATTTATCCGCATGTCGACGAGCAGGCGGTCGCCGCCGTCGTCTCCGATTGGACAGGCATTCCTGTCGGCCGCATGGTGAAGGACGAGATCGAGAATATTCTCCGCCTGCCGGAGATTTTGAACAAGCGCGTCGTCGGTCAGAGTCATGGCCTCGCGATGATTTCAAAGCGCATCGAGACCAATCGCGCGCGGCTCGACAATCCCAATAAGCCAATCGGCGTCTTCATGCTCTGCGGCCCCTCCGGCGTCGGCAAGACGGAGACGGCGCTGGCGCTCGCCGAAGCCATTTACGGCGGCGAGCAGAACATCATCACCATCAACATGTCGGAGTTTCAGGAGGCGCATACGGTCTCCACGCTGAAGGGCGCGCCTCCCGGCTATGTCGGCTATGGCGAGGGCGGCCGCCTCACCGAGGCGGTGCGGCGCAAGCCCTATAGCGTCGTGCTGCTCGACGAGATCGAGAAAGCGCATCCCGATGTGCATGAGATTTTCTTTCAGGTCTTCGACAAGGGGCAGATGGAGGACGGCTCGGGCCGGCGCATCGATTTCAAGAATACGCTGATCATCCTCACTTCCAATGTCGGAACCGATCTCATCATGGAGCTCGGCGCCGATCCCGCCTATCACGATGACCCGGAAGCGCTCGCCGCCGCGCTGCGGCCGGAGCTGCAACGCGTCTTCCCGCCGGCGCTGCTCGGGCGCATCGTCGCCATTCCCTATTTCCCGCTGTCGCCGCAGATGCTGTCCGGCATTGTGCGGCTGCAATTGAACCGCATCGGCAAGCGCATAGAAGAGAACCACAAGGCGGCCTTCGTCTATGACGACGCGGTGGTCGATCACATTGTCGCGCAATGCAATGATCCCGATTCTGGCGGACGCATCATCGACAACATCATCACCAACACGCTGCTCCCCTCGCTCTCGCGCGAATTCCTGAAGCGCTCGCTCGCAAAGGAGGAGCTGCGCGAGGCGCGGGTGACGGTGAGCGAGGGCGCCTTCGGCTTCGAATGGAGATGAAGCGGCGACGTTCCGCTCATGCCAGCGGCATTCCGTCGTCGTGGCGCGGATGCCGACCGCGATCATGACGCTGGAACATTGCTGCGGTCCGGCTTCGGGGCTCTGTGGCCAAGGCCGCGGCTCTTGACGCAGCCCCAAAAATGACGCAATTGAGCAAAGGTTTAGCAATAAATTGCTTTCAGTGCGGCGTGCGCGTCGGGGCGAGAGTTGGCGACAAGGACTAAAATCAGTGCTCTCCTGCTGATCGCTTGCGTTGCGCGCTGCGACGCTTCCGCGCATTCGGAGCAGGCGCCCGAGCAATCGGAGCTGGATCGGCTGGCGGCCCACGTCCGCATGCGTCCGACCGATTACGAGCAGACCTACGCCTATATTCGGCTCGCGACGGAGCTGCATGACGAGGCCGCGATCGGCGCGCTCGAGCGCTTGCTGATGTATAATCCGGCTCTCGGCCGCGCGCGCAAGGAGCTCGGCTTTCTCTATGCGCGCATCGGCGCCTATCAGAGCGCGCTCTACAATCTGCGCGCGGCGTTGAAATCGGCGGATCTCGACGCTGCGCAGAGAGCGCAGATCGAGGCGCAGCTTCCCGATATCGAGAGACATACGCAGGCGAGCCGTCTCTCGGGAAATTTGCAGATCGGCGTGCGCACGCAATCCAACGCCGCCTATTTGCCGTCGAGCGGGCTCTTCGACGTCGGCGGCGTGCAGACGCCCGGCGGCGTCACCGGACGGCAGTCCGACGCCAACACTTTCGAGCAGGCGCAGCTGACGCACGACTATGATTTCCAGAATCAGCGCGGCGACACGCTGGAGACGCGCGGGCTGGCCTATGCGACGCAGCAATTCGCTCTGTCGCAATATAACGTCGCCTTGTTTTCGCTCTCCGTGGGGCCGCGCTTCGGCCTCGCGGAGATTGCGCCGGGCCTTTCGGTGAAGCCCTATGTCTCGGGCTCGGCCGCGCTCGTCGGCAATCTCAACTATCTCAACACGGGCGGCGCCGGCTTCAGTCTGCGTCAGGCCTTCGGCGATCGGCTGTCGCTGGAGCCGGGTTTCGAATGGTCGCGGCTCTGGGTCAATTCCGGCTCCGCATCGGGAAGCGGCGCGCAGACGGTGGCGACGATCGCGAGCGGCGATGTCGTCACCGGCTCGCTCGGCGTCAGCCTGCGCATTTTCGACAATGTGCGTCTCGAGGGACGCGGCGCCTTCTCGCGCGCGGCGGCCTATGTCGCGACGCAGGCCTCCGATCAATTCGATCTGCAGGCGATGTTGCGCGTGGAGGTCGATCCGCCGCTCGCGGAAATGCCGCGGCGATGGACCATCGCGCCCTACGCGCGCTTCACGCAGATCGCTTTCGATATCGCCAATCCCGCGCTCGATCCGTTCCGCGTGCGACGCGACGACGCCTGGACCTATGGGCTCGCGCTGGACGCGCCGATCACGGCGGAGCTGGGCGTCTCCGGCCATCTCGAATTTCTGCGCAACGATTCGAACATATCGAGCTTCAAGATGCAGAATGTCTCGCTGACATTCGGCCCGACCGCGAGATTCTGACGAAGGGGAGGCGATGCGAAATCTGCTCCACGCGGCGCTCCTCGCGCTCTTTGGCCTTTGCGCGACGAATGTCCGCGCGGATGTCGTCGGCAATGTCGGCGCGGTCAATCAGGCGGCGCAAGGAACGCCGCCCGGCGGTTCCGCCAAAGGATTGACGCTCGGCTATGGCGTCGTCGATCGCGAGCGCATCGACACCAAGGCCGAAGGCCGCGCGCAGATCGTCTTTCTCGACAAATCGACGCTCGGCGTCGGAGCGAACAGCTCGGTGACGATCGATCGTTTCGTCTATGACGCCGCCGCCGGCGCCGGCAAGCAGAGCCTCTCCATCACCAAAGGCGCGCTGCGTTTCATCGGCGGCGAGGTGAGCCATGGCGCCGGCATGGAGATCAAGACGCCCTCGGCGACCATCGCCGTGCGCGGCGGCATGGTGCTGGTGCGCGTCGGCGGCGCCGATTGCCGCGAGATCGCGCAGCCGGGCGGCTGCGACGAGATCGTGCTGCTGAATGGCGTCGCCACCATCGTCACCGCAAAAGGCCGGCGCATTCGGCTGACGCGACCGGGCTATGGCGTGGTCATCGGCTCGGGCGGCGAGGAGATGTCCGATCCCGCGCCGGCCGGCGAGGCGTCGATCGAGGGCTTCGACCGGCAATTCGCCAGCCTGCCGGGCCAGACCGGCGGCGCCGGCCTCGGCGCGCTGCCGACGGGCGCGCAGGCGCTCGCGCATCTCGGCTCTCTTCGGGAGCCCGATCGCACGCCTTGGGCCGGGCTCGGGGCCATCGGCGCGCATTGGGGCGGCGCCGGCATAGCGCAGAGCCGCGCGCAGACGAATAATCAGACGGTCGCGACGCAGACGCGCCAGGCTCTCGCCGCCATCGTCGCCGCTCAGCACGCCCAGCACCCCGTCACGGGGGGCGGGACGGGCTCCTCCGGCGTGACGATCGATCCCGGCAATCCCGCCAGCGGCGCGGTGGGCGCGCTCTTCGCGAATGGATTTTGCGTATGGGGCTGCGTGACGCCGACTTTCGTCTCGCAGAGCGTCTCGGGAACGACGACCACCATAACGCTGCGGGCGAGCTTTCCCGGCTATGGCTATTTTCTGATCGCTCTGTCGGTCGATGCGGCGAGCATAAATTACACTGCGGGCCAGACCTCGGCGTCCTTCAACGGCGCATTCGGCGCCACTATCGTCTATTATCCCCAGAGCGGCGCCGCGGCGCAGACGAACACCTATAATTTCGTGATCAATGAGCTTTTGAGCTGGTCCGGCGTGGTCTCGACGAATGGCGCGCCGACGTCATTCACCGTCAGCGGCAGCGACACGCTGAATTTCGTCAATGCGGCCGGCATAATTCTCGAGCCGCCGCCGACGTCGACCAATGCATTCTTCAGCCTGCCGAACGGCTTCACGCAGAGCTTCGAATTCTCCTATCCGTGACGGGCCGCCTTCGACGGCCTGCCGCGCGCTCCCGCCGAAGCCTGTGCCGATTCGGCTCCGCGCAAATCTGCGAGCGGAGCCCGCGCCGAGCGCAGGCGGATGCCGTCCAGATTTTTTAAGGAAAAATGGCGCGCCCGAAGAGATTCGAACTCCTGACCCCCAGATTCGTAGTCTGGTGCTCTATCCAGCTGAGCTACGGGCGCCTTACGGTCCGTTCCGCGTCACGAAGTTGCGTCGAACCGGTGGAGAGGTCGTTTAGCGGCTACGAGGCCGCTTGGCAATAGGAAGATATTTCCCCCGCCAAGACGCTTGCGCTGCCCTACGGCTGCGATAATTACCGACGATCCTGATGCCGACGCTCCTTGAATGTAATAAAATAGGATTGATGATGGACGAGTTCGGGTCGAATGGCGCGCAGATCGCCTATATCGATTTTCCGCCGCTGACGGAGGATCGTGGGGAGCCGATCGTTCTCATTCACGGCTTTGCCTCGACGCATGCCGTGAACTGGCTCTTTCCCCAATGGGTCAAGACTTTGACCGAGGATGGTCGGCGCGTCATCGTGCTGGACAATCGCGGCCACGGCCGCTCGGAGAAGATTTACGATCCCGCCGCCTATGACCTCGCGCTGATGGCCGGGGACGTCGCCAATCTGCTCGCGAGCCTCGGCGTCGCCCGCGCCGATGTGATGGGCTATTCCATGGGCGCGCGAATCGCCGTCACGCTGGCGCTGAATCATCCCGAGGTCGTCCGTTCGCTCGTGCTCGGCGGCATCGGCGGCAATCTCGTGACCACGGGCCTGCCGCGCGGCCTGGCCGAGGCCATGGAGGCCGAGCGCATAGAGGATATCGACGACCCGCTGCTGAAGATGTTCCGCGGCTTCGCCGAGGCCACGCGCGCCGATCTGCTGTCGCTCGCCGCCTGCGCGCGCGGGCCGAATCAGATCGTCGACCGCGCCCGGCTCGCCGCGATAAAGGTCCCCGTGCTGATCTGCGTCGGCACGCGCGACGAGGTGGCCGGCGATCCGCATCCGCTCGAGCCCTTGTTCCCGGACGCCCATATCGTCGATATTCCCGGCCGCGACCATAATCGCGCCGTCGGCGACCGCGTCTTCAAGCAGGCGGTGCTCGATTTCCTCGCGCAGCGGGAATAGGCCGCGGAGCGACGCCATGACCGACAGCGCCCCCGCCCGGCTCGTCGCCCTCTCCGGCGTCGATCCGCTTTTCGCCCGCCTCTCGGCGGAGGCCGAGGCCGCCGCGGGCCGCGAGCCCAATATGGCCGCCTTTCTCTATGCGGCCGTCCTGGCGCAGGACAGCCTCGAGGCGGTGATCGCGCATCGAATCGCGCAGCGCCTCGCGGCGCCGGAGCTGCCGGCGACGGTCATAGAGCGGCTCTGCCACGATCAGATGGCGCGCGATTCGGCCCTGGGCGCAGCGTTGCGGGCCGATCTCATGGCCGTATTCGACCGCGATCCGGCCTGCACGCGGCTGCTCGAGGCGGCGCTCTATTTCAAGGGCTTCCACACCATTCAGAGCTATCGGCTGGCGCATGGGCTGTGGCGCTCCGGCCGCAGCGATCTCGCGCTCTGGCTCCAGAGCCTCGCCTCGGCGCGCTTCCAGACCGACATCCACCCGCAGGCGCGAATCGGCGCCGGCTTCTTTCTCGATCACGCGACCGGCGTGGTGATCGGCGCCACCAGCGTCATAGAGCATGACGTCTCCATGCTGCATGGGGTGACGCTCGGCGGTTCCGGCACTGCGGGCGGCGCGCGCCATCCCAAGGTGCGCCATGGCGTGCTGATCGGCGCGGGGGCCAAGCTGCTCGGCGACATAGAGATCGGCGAGCGCGCGCGCATAGCGGCGGGCTCGGTGGTGCTGGAATCGGTGCCGGCGCACAAGACGGTCGCCGGCGTGCCGGCCCGCGTCATCGGCGATGTCGGCGCGGCCGAGCCGGCGCTGACGATGGATCAGATCATCGACGAGTCGCACGATCCGGGGTTGTAGGGTTCCGCGCAGGGGGCTGCGATTTGCGATTCGCCTGCTCCACATAGGAGCGTAGGACGGCGTTGATCTTGGTCTGATATCCTTTGCCCTGCCGACGAAAGAATTCGAGCACATCCTGGTCGACGCGCATGTTGAGCACGGCCTTCGGCTGCGGCAGCTCCACCGAAGCGGTCGACCAATCGACGATCATGTCGGCTTCGTCAGGATCCGAAGCGATAGCGGCTTCGATCTGCTCTTGGGTCAGGGCCTCTGCGCGCTTCCAATCGCTCTCATCGCGCAATGATCGCAATTCTTCATCCGTGTACCTGACGATACGCTCCTTCTTCGGCGCGGCGCGCGCGCCTGAACGAGATGATTCGGCGCGTCTCGCCGCGCCAAGTCCAGATGATCGTGTAGAATTTTTCATCGATACGGCCCACTGTCACGAATCTCGCCTCTGCAGCATTCGCTGATCGCGCGGTGATCGTCGGTCTGCCATCGAAAAGCAGCCCAGCCACGGCAAAGTCGAGCCCATGCTTGGCGACATTGGCGATGCGCTTGTTCTCGTCCCACTCGAGCATAGCAATCTATACTTATTGTCTATACAATCAACCCTCGGAAGCCGACTTCGGCTTCTCAGCGACAGTTTCGATCACTGAAAGTGGCGTAGAGACGAGACATGCGAGAGTGAGGCGGCTCATCGTCGCTTCGTCGATCGCGCCGACCGCCGCGAGGTCCTCTGCGATCTCATGAAGCGCGCGGAGCGCTTCGCTGCGGAAACGCCTCTCCATTTCACCCCCCGAATCGATTGCTCTTCGGGAACCCCCGCGGCGGCAGGCGCCCCGCTTCCGCCCTATGGGCGATCCATTCGCTCAGCTCGCGCTTGTCCACGGTGAAGGTGCGGCCCGACGAATCGACCCAGGTCAGTCCGTCGGCGAGCGCGAAGACCTTGGCGTCGGCGACCCCGCCATCCTTGTAGCGTTGCAGACGCACGCCCTTGCCACGCGCCATTTGCGGCGCCTCGGCGAGCGGGAACACCAGCAGCTTGCGATTCTCGCCGATGATGGCGACATGGTCGCCCTCCGCCGGCGTCACGATCTTCAGCTTCGTCGTCTCCTCGACATTGAAGACGGCGCGGCCCTTGCGCGTCGTCGCGACGAGGTCGTTCTGCGAGACGACAAAGCCGCGGCCGTCATCGGCGATCAGCAGCAGCAGCGCGTCCGGCGTCTGCGGCAGCACCTTCACGATCGCCGCATCTTCGTCGATGTCGGCCATCAGCCTTATCGGCTCGCCATAGCCGCGCCCGCCCGGCAGCTTGGCGGCGTCCAGCGTATAGGCCTTGCCATTCGAGGCGAGCGCCAAAACCTTGGAGGTCGTCTGCGCGAAGAAGGAGGTCTCCAGCGCATCGTCGCCCTTGAACTGCAGCTGCGTCAGATCGGCCACATGGCCCTTCAGCGCGCGTATCCAGCCCTTCTGCGTCACGACGATGGTGATCGGCTCGCGCTCGATCAGCGCCTCGGCGAGATCGATGTCGGTCGCCTCCGGCGCATCCTCGAAAGTGGTGCGCCGCTTGGCCAGCTTGGCGTCGGCGAGAATTGTCTTCTTCAGCTCGCGAATCTGCGTGGTGATCGTCTTCCACTGCTTGGCCTCGTCGGCGAGCAGCGATTCGACCTCCGTCTTCTCCTCGAGCAGCTTCGCGTGCTCCTTGCGCAGCTCCATCTCTTCCAGCTTGCGCAACGCGCGCAGGCGCGTGTCGAGAATATAATCGACCTGCACGTCGGTGAGCTCGAAAGCCGCCTTCAGCGCCTGCTTGGGCTCGTCCTCCTCGCGGATGATGCGAATCACCTCGTCGAGATTGAGGAAGACGATGATCATGCCCTCGAGCACCTCGAGCCGGCGCACGATCTCGCCGAGCCGATGACGCGAGCGGCGCTCCAGCACCTCGCGGCGATGGTCGAGCCATTGGCGCAGAGCCTCGTCCAGCGAGACGACGCGCGGCACGGCGCCGTCGACGAGCACATTCATATTGACGGGGAAACGCACCTCCAGCTCGGAGAGCTTGAACAAGGTCTCCATCATCAGCGCCGGATCGACGGCGCGCGTGCGCGGCTCGATGACGACGCGCACATCCTCGGCCGATTCGTCCCGCACATCGCCGGCGAGCGGCGCCTTCTTCTCGACGACCAGCTCGGCGAGCTTCTCGATGAGGCGCGATTTCTGCACGCCATAGGGAATCTCGGTGACGACCGCGACCCATTGCCCGCGCGCGGTCTCCTCCTTGTGCCAGCGCGCGCGCAGGCGGAAGGAGCCGCGCCCCGTGCGATAGGTCTCGATGATCTGCGGACGCGGATCGACGACAATGCCGCCGGTCGGAAAATCCGGCCCTTGCACGAAGGTGAGCAATTGCTCGGCGTTGGCGCTGCGATGCGAGATCAGATAGAGCGCGGCGTCGCACAGCTCATTGAGATTATGCGGCGGAATGGAGGTCGCCATGCCGACGGCGATGCCTTGCGCGCCATTGGCGAGAAGATTGGGGAAGGCCGCCGGCAGCACCACCGGCTCCTGCTCCTCGCCCGAATAATTGGGGCGAAAGTCGATCGCGTCCTCGTTGATGCCCTCGAGCAGCAGACGCGCGACCGCGGTCATGCGCGCTTCCGTGTAGCGATAGGCGGCGGCGGCGTCGCCATCGACATTGCCGAAATTGCCTTGCCCGTCGACGAGCGGATAGCGCGAGGAGAAATCCTGCGCGAGGCGCACCAGCGCATCGTAGATCGCCTGATCGCCATGCGGATGGAAGGAGCCCATCACATCGCCGACGATCTTCGCACATTTCTTGAACGGCGTGTTCGGGTCCAGCCGCAGCATCTGCATGCCGTAGAGAATGCGCCGATGCACGGGCTTCAATCCGTCGCGCGCATCCGGCAGCGCGCGTCCGGTGATCGTCGAGAGCGCATAGGTGAGGTATCGCTCCTCGAGCGCCGTGCGCAATTCCACCGGCAGCGCATCTCCGCCGCCTTCGTCTGTCGTCGTTCCGCTTTTCGCCATCTCGCCGACTCCCGCCCTTTCGGCGTTTACTGCGTGCGCTTATATCCCGCCGCGACTCTGGCGTGAACCATTGCCGTCGCTGCGTGCTTCCACTAAGACAGCGCAGCTTTCGGCGTCCTGTGGCGCCTCCGTCTTTTCGAGCCGCATCTCATGAAGAAGCCTCTCCTGCTCGCGTTTTTCGTCGCCGCCGCCCTCGCGGGGGCCAGCGTCCGCTCCATGGCGCTCGAAGCCTCGCTGTTCGACTGGCTGCCCTTTCTGCACGATGATTCGGCGGAGAAGAAGGACGCGCGCCACGGCGCCTCGCCGCAGGCGCTGTGCAAGGAAGTGGAAGTGCCGGTCGACGAAGGCTATGGCGTCAGCCGTCATGAGCGCCGCGTGGTGTGCGAGCAGGAGTGAGCGCCTCGAGCGAGCCTGAAGGCTCGCGGTCCTGGGGGCGCGTTGGACCGCGAGCCTTCAGGCTCGCATCCGACGCCGCCACGGCGGCCATATAGAGCCCACGCGCCTGCGGCGCGGCGAGGCCGCGCGGGCCGAAGACGTCGCGCTGCAGAAAATGCCCGGTGAGGCGAAAGGCCGCCGCCAGCTCCCCGGCCTCCGCCCCGGCCGGCGCCGGCTGGCGTAGAAAATCGGGGAAGGGCAGCAGACGATCGCGCCAGGGCGCGCCGGCGGCGCGCGCGACCGCCCGCCCGGTCTTGGGCGACACATAGGCGAGATCGGCCGTCTCCCCCGTCAGCGCGCAACGCTCGAGATCGAGGCCGAAGCCGAGCGCCGCCAGCATCGCCAGCTCGAATCGCGCCATCAGCGCCGGGGCGAGATCGAGCGAATCGAGCCGGTCGGCGATGACCTCGGCCATGTCGAACAATTCGCCATGCGGATCGCGCTCCGGCAGCAGCCGCAGCAGCGCGCAGAGATGGCCGACGCCATGCAGGGCGAAGGCGCGGTCGATGAGCCGCGCCGCCCGCGAGCGCAATGGCTCCACGGCGAAAGCGCCGAGATGCTGCTCGAGCCGCGCCCGCCAGGCGACCTCGACGCTATTGCCCGGCTGCAGCACGGAGCGCAGCGCGCGGCCGGCGCCGCCGCGCACCATGCCGGCGTGACGGCCATGGGCGCGCGTCATCAGCTCCAATATGACAGCGGACTCGCCGTGGCGCTTGACGCCGATGACGAGCCCTTCGTCCCGCCAATCCATCTATCCTGTCACAGCTCGGAGAGTTTCACGTCCGGCGTGTATTTGAAATCATAAACGTCCTTGGTGATCGCCTGACCGCAGATCACCTTGCCTTTCGTCACGTCGAAGGTCAGCGTCGGCGAGCCATAGAGCGACCAGCCGAGGCTCAGCGCCTCGGTGACGCGCTTGCAGAACTCCACATCGTCGGGACCGGTCAGATAGCGATAGACGGTCGATCTCTTGCCTAGAGTTGCGGACATTGTGACCCCTCGGGAATGGCCGGCGGGCGATTCGCCCGGGCGCTCGCGCCGTCATCCTCGCGCGCGCTGCCTCGCGCAAGAATTTTCTCTAGCGCCGCCCGGAATTGAAGAGCCGCAGCACGAACCAGATCGGCACGACGATGACCGCGCCGGTGATCACATAGCCGATGACCGTGTGCACCGCGCCGAAGCCGAGCGAGGAGATGCGATCGAAGAAGCGCCGCGCGCCATGGACGAGATCCATGGGCTCGATCTCCAGCCACATCAGCAGCGCGCCGACGACCAGCGAGACGAACAGCAGCTTGACGAGCACTTGCAGCGGCGAGCCGCCGAGAAAATCATGGAGTCGACTATTGGAGGCCATGCGTCCTTCGCTCTCGATTGCGGCGTGATCGACGCGAAGCGATCACGCGAAATTCTATCAGAGGCTGTCGCCCTTGGGAGCCTCCTCGCGGAAGAGCTGCATCATGCGCCGCAGGAATCGCTCGGTAAAGGAGAGCGCGCGCTCGAACTCTTCCTCTCCGGGCAGGCCCTTGCGAGGAGCCGTCGCCTCGGGCGCGGCGCCGGGGAGCTTGGCGCGCAATTGCGCATTCTCGCGGGCGAGGCGGTCGATCTCCTCCTGCAGCGCGGCGCGCTCCTCCGCGGCGACGCGGCAGACGGAGAGCCCGCCCTCCACCGTGCAGAAGGAGACCGCGCCGGTCTGCTTGTCGAGCCGCAGCATTCCGCCTTCCGCCGGGCTCATGGCGAAGCGGCCGGCCTCGCTCTGGGAAGGCTCGGCGGCGGGGGCTTCGGCCCGCGCGGCGGCGGCGGCGAGCAGGGAGAGACAGACGAGGGAAAAGACGCGCATCGGCTCCGACCAGTTTCAGCAGGCCGCCCCTCGAGGCCCCGCTCCGATGTGGCGAGAGGGGCGGCGCGCGTCAATAGGCGGGGCCGCTCCCGCTCAATCCTTGGGTCCGAGGAGCAGCACGCGCAGCAGACCGGAGGGCCGGAAATCAGCGGCGCGCATCTCGAAGGCGGTGGGCGAGATTTTCTTCAGATCGGCGAGGCAGAAGCTCACGAGGCGCGTCGGCTTGCCCTTGTCCACGACGAGCCGGAATTGCCGGACCGGCGCGGCGGACGCGCCGGCGCCGAGATCGAAGGAAATGCGGCGCTCCTGCAGCTCGGCGACATTGGCCTCGGGGAAGATCCGCGCGGCGGGTTGCGGCTTTTTCGGCGCATCCACCGCCGCGGGCTCGGCGCTCTCGGGCGGAAGCGCGGCGGCTTCCTGCGCCGTCGAACGCCGGGCCGCAGCGGCGGAGACCATTTTGTCGACGCCCGCGAGAAAGGCGCGATCGAGGCAATAATCGGCGCGGCGGCGCTCCACCTCCGCCGCCAGCTCCTTGGAGGAGCGCAGCGGCTCGCGCAGCACGCTGTCGCGGGCGACGCCGACGCTCGAGCGAAAGCGAAAATCGAGCAGCGCGCTCTGTCCCGGCGCGAGATCGAGCGTGCGCGTCGCCACGCCGCGCACCGACCAGCGCGGCGCATAAATGGGATTTCCCGCCTGATCGACGCCATTCTCGGTGATGAGCCCATCCTTGACGAGCCGCGCGCGGGCGTCCGGCGCCAGAGCGGCGAGCTTGTCGTGAAAAAAGCCGATGGGAACCAGCGGCAGGCCGCTGCGACGCAGCGCGGCGGTCACGTCCTTGCCCTCGACGAAGGCGCTCTGCGAGACGGCGAGCGGCGCCGGCTTTTGATCGATGGTCGCGGCGAGGCCGATGTAATTGACCGGGTCGGCGCCGGGAATCGACCAGGCTGAGTCTGGATCGGAAAAATCGATCTCGGGAAGGGGGAAGGCCACATTGGTCCGCGCCGGCGCCGCCGTGGGATTGACGATGCGATATTTCAGCGAGCTGTTCTGCGCGCCGAGCGTCAGCTCCATCTGCTCGACGACGAGCCCCGCCGCCTCGAGCCCGGCGAGCTCCGGCCCGCGATGGACCAGCTCTTGAAGAGTCTCTTCCGCCCGCGCTCCCCAAAAGCCGAGCGCCAGAACCGCCGCCGCCAATCCGGCGCTTCGGGGGAAAGGGAAATTCATCGAAAGCCGCCTTTCACTTTAGAAAATGCACGCGAGAATATCGTCTCCGCCGCGAAAGCGATATGGGCGGGCGCACAGCGCGATTGACGGCGATGGCCTATCGAATAGGCTGATATGCATTGCTCGAGATCATAGGGAGCGGATCATGGGACGGCCGGCTGCGCGCGTGAGCGATCCTGTGGCCCATCCTCTGCCGCCGGTGCTGACGCCCGGCCCCGGCAGCTTCAATGTGTTCATCGGCCAATTGCCGGCCTGGCGCGGCGTCGGCGGCGCGGCCGTGGCGGCGATACAATCCGCGAAAGCCACTTCGGACGCGACGATCCAGGCCGCCGAGGCGGCGACGCTGGCCGCCGCTGGCACGCCGGGCGCGCCCGCCGCTCTGGCGGCCGAGCAGGCGACCAAGGCCGCGGCGGCCGCCAGCATGGGATCGATGATCAGCGGCGCCGCCGGCGGCGCGGATATTCACATCTGCGCGACGCCGCTGCCGATCCCGCCGCATGGGCCGGGCGTGGTGGTGGACGGCTCCGCCAGCGTCTTCATCAACGGCCTGCCCGCCTGCCGGCAGGGCGACACCATCGTCGAGGCGGTCGGCCCGCCGAACAAGATCGTCATGGGCCTGCCGACCGTGCTGATCGGCGGGTAGAGCGCGTCAGGCCGTCGCGCTCTCTTCCTCGATCTTGGCTTCCAGAAGCCGCTCCGGCCGGGTCAGGAACGCCGCCGGAATATCGGCGCGGGCGTCCTCGGTCGGGCCGCGGACGGGCTCGGGCGGCGTCGCCCAGACGAAAGCGTCGAGCTTGCCGGTGACGGGCGAGGCCGGCGCCCAGCGACGCGAGATGACGCCGTCGGCGATCCAGGCCGGATCGCGCGGCGCGCGCGAGCCGCGGGCGAGCCATTCGCGCACCGGCCCGCTGGGGCCGTTCTCGGCGTCCTCCAGCTCCGCCATCAGCAGGCAGATCTGGGCGGTCGGCGTCTTGCCCTCGGCGACGAGCGGAGCCAGCGCCTTGCGCGCGGCGCCGAAATCGCGCGCCGCCAGAGCCGCGCGGGCGACGAGGATCCCCGCCTCCGGCGCATGCGAGACGGAGGCGGCGAATTTCCTCACGCGGACCAGACGCTCGGCGTTGGATTCGCTCGGCGCGATCTCGAGAAAAGCTTCGGCGATGTCGGGATGCGTATGCTCGGCATAGGCTTTCTCGAGCAGCTTCAGCGCTTTGGCGCTGTCGCCATGACGGGCGAGCAGGCGGCCGATCAGCGTGATCGCCGGAACCAGATCGGGCGCGCGCTTCACCGCCTGGCGGGCGAGATGCAGCGCCTCGCTCGGATGCTCGGCCTGCTTCTCCAGCGCCAGAGCGGTCTCCACCACGGCGCGCAGGCGCTGCGCGGTCGGCAGATCGATGGCCTTGGCCTTCAGATTGGCCTCGACGGCGACGCGCGCCTCGTCCCAATTGGCCTGGGCGCCGTGATGCTCGAGCAGCGCATGGCCGGCCCAGGGCAGCGGCGCGAGCTGATGCGCCTGATCGGCGAAATGATGCGCCGCCTCGTCGTCCTTGCGGCGCTTGGCCTCTATGTGCAGGCCGCGCAGGCCCAGAAGGCGCGTCTCCGAGAGCTGCGTCATCTCGTGAAAGGCGGTCTCGGCGCCGACGCGGTCGCCCTCGAGCTGGGCGACCTGCGCGCGCAGCAGATAGGTGAGCGGCTCCTTGTCGAGATTTTTCACCGCCTCCTTGGCGGCGCGCTTGGCCTCGGCGAGATGGCCGGCGCCGGCCGCCACAATGCCGCGCGACAGGGCCTGAAAGCCCCGCTCGCGGCGCTTGGCGCGGGAGCTCTGCTTCAAGCGCGCGGGCGCCTGGAAGAAATAGGCGATGATCGCCCAGGCGATGAGGATCGCCGCGATCGTCGCGAGCAGCGCCGCTGCGCCGACAACCAGCGTCGTCTCTATGTGATAGCCGCCCCAGTCGAGCGTGATCGAACCGGGCTGCTCGATGAGCCAGTGGAGGCCGATGGACAGAGCGGCCAGCGCCGCAATGAAGAAGAGCAGCAGAATCATGGGTCGTCGATCCTCGCCTCGGCTCTAAGCGCGTCCGCTTAGATTTTTTGTTTCAGCAGGATTATTGTCTGGCCCTGCTCAGTTCTTTGGTTTTGCGAGCGCATCCAGCGCGCCCGCGAGAATGGAGGCCGCCGCCTTCTCCGCCTCCACGCGCTGGCGGGCTTGCGTCTCCCACTCGCGCGCGACGGCCTTTGCGGCGTCGGGAAATTCGGCGAAAGCGGCCAGCGCCGTCTCGATCTCGCCGCGGTCGAGCGCGGCTTCCAGCTTATCGGCAATGTCGCCGATCGTGGCTTTCTCTTTCTCCACCGGGCTGCGCACCTTCACCAGCTTGGAGGCGCCTTGCAGCAGCCGATCGGCCAGGGGGGCGTCGGGCTTCAGATCGGCGGAGGCCTCGAGCTTGCGCACCAGCGGATGGAAGGAGGCGCGCAGCGCGCGCGCATCGGGAGCGCCCTTCTCGGCCAGAGGCGCGAGCGCGGTCAGCGCCTGCGAATCGGCGCCCTGGGCGGAGAGAATGGCGTATTCGGACGGGAAGGGGGCTCCCCGGTCCAGCGCCCGCTGCAGCGAATGCGCGACCACGGCGACAGTCGCCGGATTGGGGCCTTTCTCCTCCGGCGCGGCGGCCACGGGCGCGGGCGGCGGCGGGGCCGGCTCCACCTCGCGCGGGGCGCGGGTCTCGTCCTTGGCCGCGTCGAGCTTGTCGCGAAGAGTCTTCACCTCGTCGGAGAGCCAGTCGATCCGGCCCTCGAGGCCGCTGACATTGTCCTCGACGTCTTGCACCTTCTGGTCCGGGACCTTGGCCCCGCGCGGCGCGGCGGCAGGCTCTGCGCTGCGGGCCTGCTCCGCCAGCGCCAGGGCCGAGCGGGCGATTCGCTCGAGCTCGTCCACGCGGCGCGTCAGCGTCTCGATTTGGGCGTTGGAAACCGGATTGGCCTCCGCCGCCGGCTTGGCGGGCGCAGGAGGAGGAGCCACGACGACCGGCGCAGGGGCCGCCGGGGCCGGGACGGGCGCAGGAACGGGAGGAGCCGCGGGCGTCGCGGGCGCGTTCCAGGTGATGTGATCGCCGCCGGAGCGCGGCGGAACGGCGGGCTCGGCCGGCTTCGTCTCCACAGGGGCGGGCGTCGATTTTTGGAGGGGCTCGGCGAGCTTGGCCGCGCCGGGCTTGTCGGCCGGCTTCTCGGGCGCCGCCGGCTTGCCGGTCGCTTTCACGATCGTCTCGCGCAGCGTGGCGATCAGCTTCTCCGGCCGCGCGAAGCTCTCGTCCACGATGGTGGCGAAGGCGGCGAGCTTCTCATTCTTGTCGCGGAAACGATAGGCGGCGATCGACCCCGCGGTCGCCAGCAGGCCGAGCGTCGCGGCGAGCAGAGTGAAGCGATGCCAATTCTTGCGGCGCCGCTTTTGCGCCGGCGCGGCCTCGCTCGCGGGCGCCGAAATTGCTTCGCTCTCCGTGCGCTCGGCCTCGGCCGGATGGTCGACCTTCGTGGTCGTCCAAGCGTCGTTCGCCGATGATTCGCCGGCCGCGTGGCTATCCGCTGCGGGGTCTATGTCGTGCTGCGCCATGTGCTAGGGGCTCCTCGCCGCAGCCCCTTATAGACGAGACGGACATTCCGCGAAACATCCGCCGCCGCGTTCGAGCCGCGCGGCGACGGGAATTTCGGGCGCGGGCGCGGCGCCGCTCATCCCTGGCGGGCGAGCAGCGCCTTGATATGTTCCACCAGCTCGCTCTCCGGCGCGGAGAATTGCGCGGGCCGGGCGGATTTCCATTCCTCATTGGTGGCGATGGCGGCGCTCGCCCGCGCGCCTTCGATGAGATCCTTGATCTGCACCTCGCCCTTGGCGCGCTCGTCCGAGCCCTGAATCACCACGGCCGGGCTGTTGCGCTTATCGGCGTATTTCATCTGCGCTTTCATGCCGGAGGAGCCGAGATAGAGCTCCGCCGAAACGCCGGCGTTGCGCAGAGCGGCGACCATGCGCTGATAATCGGCGATATGGTCGCGGTCGAGCGCCAGCACGACGACCGGGCCGAGCCGGGTCGTCGCTGAAACGACCGGGCTGCCGACCAGCTTCAGCGCCGCATAGAGGCGCGACACGCCGATCGAAAAGCCCGTGGCGGGCGTGTTGTCGGAGCGGAAACGGCCGATGAGCCCGTCATAGCGACCGCCGCCGCCGACCGAGCCGAAGCGCACCGGATGGCCCTTCTCGTCCCTGGTCTCGAAGGTCAGATCGGCCTCGAACACCGGCCCCGTGTAATATTCGAGCCCGCGCACGATGGAAGGGTCGATGCGGATGCGGTCCGGGCCGAAGCCGGCGTCGCGCACCAGATCCTCGATCTCGAGCAGCTCCTCGGCGCCTTCCGCGCCGATATTGCTGCGGCCGAGTAGCTCGAACAGGCCGAAGCGCGGCTCGCCGTCCTTATATTGTCCGCCGAGCGTGAAGGAGAGGATGGTCGCCACCGCGTCGTCGGCGAGGCCGGCGCCTTTGGTGAAGTCGCCGCTCTCGTCCTTGCGGCCGGGGCCGAGCAGGAGCTTGACGCCTTCCGGGCCGAGCCGGTCCATCTTGTCGATGGCGCGCAGCACAGTGAGGCGGCGGCCGGCGTTCTCGTCGCCCTCGAGGCCGATGGCCTTCATCACCCCGTCCAGCACCTTGCGGCTGTTGATCTTGATGACGTAATCGCCGCGCGGAATGCCGAGCTTCTCCAGCGTGTCGGCGGCCATCATGCAGATTTCGGCGTCGGCGGCCGGCGAGGCTGCGCCCACCGTATCGGCGTCGAATTGCATGAATTGGCGGAAGCGCCCCGGCCCCGGCTTCTCGTTTCGATAGACATTGCCGAAGCGATAGGAGCGGTACGGCTTCGGAAGCCGGTCGAAATTCTGCGCGACATAGCGGGCCAGCGGCGCAGTGAGGTCATAGCGCAGCGACAGCCATTGCTCGTCGTCGTCCTGAAAGGAGAAGACGCCCTCATTGGGGCGGTCCTGGTCCGGCAGGAATTTGCCGAGCGCGTCGGTATATTCGATCGCCGGGGTCTCCAGCGCCTCGAAGCCGTAGAGCTCATAGACGGAGCGAATCACGTCGATCATGCGGCCGGCGGCGGCCAGCTCTGCGGCGTCGCGGTCGGCGAGGCCGCGCGGGGAGCGGGCCTCAATCTTGGATTTCTTCTGGTCTGACATTGGGTGCGCCTTTTCGGCGCTCTTCCTAGCATTTTTGCGCGGCGAGGAAAGCCGGCCGCTATCGAGGCAGCTTGTTCCTGCGACGGAATTCTTTTGATCGGCTTTGGGGGACTCTACCTGCGAGGGCCGCGAAGTTTTCGAATTACGGCCAAAAGGCACGTTAGCGCGGTTGCGCATTCCGCCACTGCGCGAAGCATATCTGTCACGTTTGAAAAAAGGGTCGGATCGTACATAGAAGCCTCCATTCAGCAAAAAAGCCGAAGAAGGCGTTTCTTTCGGGGGAGCTTTTTCACTGTCGCCATTTTGCAAATAAAGTCAATGGAGGTCGCATAACTCACAAAGTCATCGGGGTTTTCCGCTCTACTATCATATTGATTTTTGAAGATAAAATTTCATTGCTAGGGTCGAGCGACGGGTGCTTTTCGGAGACGCGCCTAGACCAAAATCATGTGCACTGAACGGCGCATCGTAGCCTTCACAATACGATATTGAATTTAAATGAAAATGGCCGCGCACCAAACGGTCCAGATCACAAGGAATCAGCGGCCTACAGGATCAGAGCGGAAAAAAAGATTGCGATTACGCCTGATTTTTGGCGGCGCAATCCCAGAACAGCAGATGGCTGCGGCAATGCGGGCAGTCCGAGCTGCCGAATCCTTCGAGCGGAACCGGCAGCGCCGAGAGCGCGGCGACGAGATCGCATTCGCCCTTCGCCTCGGTGAACCAGGCGCCGAGCGATTCGCCGGCCTCGGTCAGCTGGTCGATATGCCAGCGGCGCCGCTTGCCCTGACGCATATGCCGGCCGAGCCGCGCGCGCAGCCCGCCCGGCCCTTTGGCGGAGCCGCAATAGAGATAGAGCCCCGGCGCGAGCGTCGCCGCGCGACGGCCGGCGCGCGCCACGAGCGGATGCGATAGCGCGATGAGCAGCGCATAGGCGCCGGGCGCGGCCGGGGCTTCGGAAGCGGCGCGGATGAAAGCGAGCGCGGAGAGCGATGCGTCGGGAGCGGCGGGGCGATCAGCGCGCGCCGAGCGGCGTATCGAGGAGGAGACGGTTTCTGACGCCATGCTGCAGGCCGAGCTTTCGGCCGGGGATAGAGACGCGCATGTCCGGCGGAATGAGGAGGTCGAGCGCTTTCTGGTCGAAACGCGCCGGCAGGCGAGCCTCGCGCGCCAGCGCCTCCACCGCGTCGAAGCGCAGCGTGGACGCCCGGTAGAAGCCGTTGACATAGCGCATTCTGATCTCGCCGATCAAATCATAGGCGCGCTTCATCGTCTCCGGGACCTCGGCGCGATCTCTTCCATAGGCGAGCAGCCGGCCCGGCCGGGCGAGGTAGAAAATGCCGAGCGCGGTCGCCTTTTCGCAGCGCGGCTGGCGCATGATCCAGAACAAGGGCGCGTCGCCGAGCGCGCGATTATGGCCGAGGATCATTCTGTGCCAGTCGTCGCTGGAGGCGAGCGGCAGCCAATCGGCGATGAATTGCGCATATTCGCCGTCGCCCGGCTCGGGACTCGCGGCGCGCTCCTCGACCCAGCGACGCAAGAGATCGTCGACCGCGAGAGGCATTTGGAGACTCCGGTTCTTCAAAAACGACGAAGCGACCGCGAAGCCCCATACGGCGAGCGCTGTTCTCGCTTCCCGCGCGACGGGTTTCGACATAAAAAGGGGCTCCCCGTTCCGCGCGTACGCGAAACGGGGAGTTGGACAACACCGTGAGAACCTGAACCGCAAAGGACCGACCTCGACGGATGAGGCCGCGCTCTGGAGGGGTAGAGCGTCGCAGAAAGGAGAACCGCCTCAACGAACCGAGCGATGTCGCAAGTCGCAGAGCAGTGGAGGCGGGACCTAGACTTGTTCTTTGCAAGACGATTACCCGTTTGGGCGCTCTCTTTATGCCCCCGACCGTTATGTAACGCAACTACATAAATTAGGCGCAATGCCCGATTTGGCGCGGCCGCAGTGCAAAAACAAGCGGCAGTTCGGGCTCGACGCGTCGCGCTCCTCGAGCTAATCCGGGGTGTGGCCAGACCGACCCGACGAGAGATTTTAGCCTTTGGAGCAGGCGCTTTCGCCGTTCTCGGCGCCGCCGCGCGCGCTGACGCCGCCGCGCCGGACTCCACCGACTGGCTGCAGCGGCGCCTGCGCGAGGCTGCCCATGCGGGAGGCGCCCTGCGTCTGCCGGCCGGCGTCTTGCGCATTCGTTCCCTCGTCATAGAGGACAAGGTCACGATCATCGGCGCCGCCGGCGGCTCGGCGCTGCAGGCGATCGGCCCCGGCCCGCTGCTGCGCGCCGCCAATGTTCCGACGCTGACGCTGGAGAATGTGAGCTTCGACGGCGGCGGCGCGCCTTTCGCCGATCGCACACAGGGCCTTCTCGATCTCGCCGATATTCCAAAGCTCGCCGTGCATGGCTGCACGATTCGCCGCTCGGGCGGCAGGGGCGTCAATCTCCTGCGCTGCGGCGGGCGCTTCGCGCAGAATATCGTCGAGGATGTGCGCGACGCCGGCTATTTCTCGCTCGATGGGCTCGGGGTCGACATAGACAATAACAAGGTCCGCCGCTGCGGCGACAATGGCGTGCAGGTCTGGACCACAAAGGCCGGGCGCTATGAGGGCTCGCGCATCCGCAATAATGAGATCGCCGATATTCGCAATCTCTCGGGCGGCGACGGCGCCTATGGCAATGGCGTGAGCATTTGGGGCTCCGGCTTCGTGCGCGTGGAGAAAAACGTCATCCGCCGCTGCGCCTATACGGCGGTGCGCAACAACGCCGGCCATGACGTCGAGGTGGTCGGCAATGATTGCGCCGGCTTCGGCGAGCGCGCCATGTATGCCGAATTCGGCGCCAAGCGCGCCAGCTTCCGCGACAATAAGATCGACGACGCCGGCGCCGGAATAGCGCTCGCCAACGCCGAGCGCGGAACGGACATAGGCTTCGTCATCGGCAATCGGATCACCGGCCTTCACGAGACGCATCCCGATGACGAGTTCGGTCCCATAATGAGCTGGCTCACCGGCATAGAGGCGGAGAGCAATGTGGAGATCGCCGGCAATACGGTGGTCGGCGGCTGGATGGGCGTGCGCTGCGGCGGCTATCGCCAGAACATCCGCGTCGAGGGCAATGAGCTCGTCGATAATGAGTATGGCGTGACCTTTCAGATCGGCGAGGGCGTCGGGCCGGCGGTCATCGCGCGCAATAAGATCATCGGCGCGAAAAAGGCGGCGATCGCGGCGATAGCGGGTCATGACATTCAGCCGGGAGACGTCGCGCGGCCGGGCGCGGCGGCCAAATATCCGCGGCTCACAGTGGAGGGCAATGAGCTCGGCTGAAACTTAACAATGCGTCAAGAACCTCGGGCGCATGATCGAGGGCCAGTCCCTCGGAACAGATTCATGACGACGCTCGCCAGCTATCTGCAGATCGCCAATAATCAGGCCAAATGGCAGGCCATCACCGCCAAATCGCCGGATGTCGCGACGCAGACCAAATATTTCAAGGACAATATCGGCAAGGTGACGTCGGTCGACGCCTTTATGAAGGACACGCGTCTCTTCAATTACGCCATGACCGCTTTCGGCCTCGGCAGCATGACCTACGCCAAGGGCCTGATGCAGAAAGCGCTGGACGGCGGCGTCTCCAAAAATTCGGCGCTCGCCAACACGCTCAACAACGCCAACATAAAGGCCTTTGTGACGGCGTTCGACTTCACCGACAATGGCGCGACGACGACATCCTCCTCGACGCTCGTCGACAATGTGGTGAGCCGCTATACGGAGCAGGCGCTGGAGACGAGCCAGGGCCAGCAGAATCCGGGCGTGCAGCTCGCTCTCTATTTCCAGCAGCGCGCGCCGAGCCTCACCAGCGTCTATGGCATTCTGGCCGACAGCAATATTTTGACCGTCGTGCAGACGGCGCTCGGCATTTCCTCGAGCACCTCGTCGCAGTCGATCGATACGCAATATCGGTTGCTGTCGTCGAAGGTGAATCTCGCCGACTTCAAGGATCCGACCAAGCTGCAGCAGTTCATCGCCCGCTTCGCCGCGCAATATGACTACAACAATGGCGGCAGCGCCAATTCGCAGAGCTCGCTGCTCTCGACATTGTTCGACAGCTCGAGCTCTGGATCGAGCTTCGGGCTCGACTCCAGCCTGCTGCTGAACATGCAGGGGATGAAGCTCGGCTATTTCTGATCGTCGGACGAGCTTTCGATCCTTGGGGATCGAAAGCCCGAGAGGATGTCAGAGAATATTCACCGTCACGGTGAAATGCGCGACGCCGCCCGTGCCCGAATACCAATCATAAGAGAAAGTGTCGGTCCCGGAGGCGTTGGGGCTCGCATGGTAGAACATCTTCGTCCCTGGCACGCGGGTCGTGTTGCAACGCGACCGCGGATTGGCGGGACGGAAATAGGCGTAGCCGGCCTCGTGCCGAATCTCGACGCGGCCCTGTGACGGGGCTTGGGTGAGGGTGACGCGATCAGGAACGTCCGAGCGGGTGCAATCGGGATTGATCGAGGCGCCGAAGCCGAGAGAGGCGGTCGCGCCGCGCGGCACGGAAATCGTCTTCTGAACAGAGGCCTGGCTGCCGCCGGCGTAAACATAGGCGCGCGGGCCGGTATTGCAGGCGGAAAGGCCGAGAGCGGCCGCCAATAAAGCGATGCGTGCAAGACTCATGGTCGGCAATCCATTGGTGAGCGACGGCGCGTTCTAGCGTGAAAGCGCTTTGTCCACAATGGCCAGGGTTGCGTTTGCGGCGGCGCGCCAAGAATTCGGCGCGACTTCGCCGCGAGCCGGAAATATCTCGAACCTGTCGGACAAACGGAGGAAATCCCCATCGACGAAGCCGAAGCGGGGGGCGTCGTCGAAACGAGGATTTTTCATGAAGCCAGTCATCACGGCTCTGGTTCTGGCCGCAGCTTTCTCCGCTGGCGCGCAGGCGGCGGATCTGCCGTCGCGCGAGCGGACCTTCCAGCCGCCCCCGACGCCGCCGGCTTTCGCATGGACCGGCGTCTATGCCGGTCTCGATATCGGCGCCGGCGCGTTCGCCTCCGGCAAGTCCGACGCCGGGGTCTCGGGCGGCGGGCTCGTCGGCTACAATCATCGGATCGGCCCGCTCTTCGTCGTCGGCCTCGAGACCGATTTTTCGGGGACCAGCCTCTCCGGCGGCGGTCGCGGACCCGATCCGCTGGGCCTGCGCGGACCCGAGAGGGCGCGCTCGCTGCCCTGGTTCGGGACGCTGCGCGGGCGCTTCGGCGTCACCGGCTTCGATTCCCGCGTGCTGTTCTACGGCACGGGCGGTTTCGCCTATGGCGACGTCGGCGGATCGATCCGCGAAGGCTGGACCGCGGGCGGCGGCGTCGAATGGGCCTTCGCGCCGCGCTGGTCGGTCAAGACCGAATATCTCTTCACCGATCTCGGCGAGAACGGCCGCGGCGATCCGGGCGCCGCGCGCGGCGCGAATTTTCACACCGTCCGCGTCGGCGTGAACTATCATTTCGATCTGCCGTCGCGGTGATCGAGACGCGTTCGCGCGGCTTGCTCGCGGCGCGCCGAATTGCTAGAAGGGCGTGGATGGCTGGCGGGGTTTCCCTTCCAGCCTCTCCGTATTTTGAAACACGGGCATTTTCGATCGGGCCGCGCCGGCCAGTTCTCTGAGCAGAACTCTCGTTTCCTCCAGGCCTCGCTTCGGCGGCGGGAGGGGACTTCCGATCGAGGAGGCCCGATCCGCAACGCCAACCCCATGCCGGCGCCGCGCCCGAAAGGGCATTCCAGGAGAACTCATGTCAACTGCAGCTGAGCGCGCCCCGTCGCGCGAGGACTTTGCCGCCCTGCTCGAAGAAAGCTACGGCCAGAACGAAGCTTTCGAGGGTTCCGTCATCAAGGGCCGCGTGGTCGCCATCGAGAAGGACGTCGCCGTCATCGATGTCGGCCTCAAGACCGAAGGGCGCGTCGCCCTCAAGGAATTCACCGGCTTCGGCCGCGACCCGGCCCCCAAGGTGGGCGAAGAGGTCGAGGTCTATCTCGAGCGCATCGAGAACGCGCTCGGCGAGGCCGTCATCTCGCGCGACAAGGCGCGCCGCGAGGAGAGCTGGGTCAAGCTCGAGAAGGCCTTCGAAAGCAATGAGAAGGTCGAGGGCGTCATCTTCAATCAGGTCAAGGGCGGCTTCACTGTCGATCTCGACGGCGCCGTGGCCTTCCTGCCGCGCTCGCAGGTCGACATTCGTCCGATCCGCGACGTCGGCCCGCTGCTGAACGTGCCGCAGCCCTTCCATATTCTGAAGATGGACCGCCGCCGCGGCAATATCGTCGTGTCGCGCCGCACCGTGCTCGAGGAGAGCCGCGCCGAGCAGCGTCACGAGATCGTGGCCAACCTCGAAGAGGGGCAGGTCATCGAGGGCGTCGTCAAGAACATCACCGATTACGGCGCCTTCGTCGACCTCGGCGGCATCGACGGCCTGCTGCATGTCACCGACGTGGCCTGGCGCCGTGTCAATCATCCGAGCGAGGTGCTCACCATCGGCCAGACGGTG
The DNA here is from genome assembly GCF_056313885.1 of Methylosinus sp. DMC45. Taxonomy (NCBI): domain Bacteria; kingdom Pseudomonadati; phylum Pseudomonadota; class Alphaproteobacteria; order Hyphomicrobiales; family Methylocystaceae; genus Methylosinus; species Methylosinus sp. DMC45. The sequence continues at coordinate 161,940 of NZ_JBQUZK010000003.1, read as the reverse complement.
CGCGTGAAGATCATCAAGATCAATCACGAGACGCATCGCATCTCGCTGGGCATGAAGCAGCTGCTCGAGGATCCGTGGCAGGGCATCGAGGCGAAATATCCGATCGGCGCCAAGTTCCACGGCCGCGTCACCAACATCACCGACTACGGCGCCTTCGTGGAGCTGGAGCCGGGGATCGAGGGCCTCGTCCACGTCTCGGAAATGTCCTGGACGAAGAAGAACGTGCATCCCGGCAAGATCGTCGCGACGAGCCAGGAAGTCGACGTTCAGGTGCTCGAGGTCGATCCGGTCAAGCGCCGCATCTCGCTCGGCCTCAAGCAGACGCTGCAGAATCCGTGGGAGGCCTTCGCCGAGAAGCATCCGGTGGGCTCCACGGTCTCCGGCGAGGTCAAGAACAAGACCGAGTTCGGCCTGTTCATCGGCCTCGATGGCGATGTGGACGGCATGGTCCATCTCTCCGATCTCGACTGGAACCGCCCCGGCGAGCAGGTCATCGAAGAGTATAAGAAGGGCGACGTCATCACCGCTCAGGTGCTCGACGTCGATATCGAGAAGGAGCGCATCTCGCTCGGCGTGAAGCAGCTCGCCAATGATCCCTTCGCCTCGGTCGCCGAAGAGAGCGCCGGGGGCGAGGTGAAGAAGGGCGCTGTCGTCACCACCGAGGTGCTCGAGGTGAAGGAAGCCGGTCTCGAGGTGAAGATCCTCGGCACCGACCTCACCACCTTCATCAAGCGCAACGAGCTGGCGCGCGACCGCGCCGACCAGCGTCCCGAGCGTTTCGCCGTCGGCGAGAAGGTGGATGTCCGCATCACCCTCTTCGATCGCAAGGCGCGCAAGGTCGCCGTGTCGATCAAGGCGCTGGAAGTCGCCGAGGAGAAGGAGGCGATCGCCCAATACGGCTCCGCCGATTCGGGCGCCTCGCTCGGCGACATTCTCGGCGCGGCCCTCAAGGCCCGCGAGGAAGCGCCGAAGAAGTAAGACACGATCGAGGGAAGCGCTTTCCCTCGTTCTGTTCTCAGCGCCCGCTCTCTTCAGAGAGCGGGCGTTTTCTTTTTTTAAGCCATCATGCGCCGCCTTTTAGAGCCGCTCGCGCTTCGAGACCGTCGCCGCCAGATGTCCTCAGCTGAGGCGGGGCAAATTTTTTGCTGGCGGGCGGCGCCAAAAAGCAGCCGATAAAACGGCGGAAGCCTCCCTCATGCCGAGGAGCCCCGCGGAAGCGGGGCGTCTCGAAGCACGAGGGAGGCTTCCCTTTGGTTTCGATTCCTCGCCGTCATCGCGAGCGGAGCGAAGCGATCCAGAGTCGCGGGGCGGCTCCTGGATTGCTTTGCCTTCGGCTCGCAATGACGCGGCGCGTCACTCCGCGGCGGTCTTCAATTCCTCCCCGCGCACCACATCCAATCCGCGGAAGATCGCGCAGCGCTGGAACACGGCGATATCCGGCGAGACCTGCTTCTGATGGCAGAATTTCGCCGTCAGCTTGGCCAGGCCCTTGATGTCGCGGCCCGTCGCATAGGGGAAGACGACGACGAGATCGTCGATCAGCGCGTCGGCGAGCTTCAGCTCGAACTGATCGGACATCACGCGCCAGATGCGGCGCTTCGCGTCATCGTCCGGCGGGCTGTATTTGATGAGCGCGATGCAGCGGGAGACGATCGCCTCGTCGATATCGTCGACGCGATTGGTCGTCAGGAACAGCAGGCCGTTGAAATATTCCAGCACGCGCAGGAACACGCCGACGACGGCGTTCATGGCGATATTGTCGTCGCGCCGCTTGATGTAGACGTCGGCCTCGTCGATCAGCATCACCGCGCCCCAGCGTTGCGCGCGGGTGAGAATCTCCTTCAGCGCGGTCTCCATCGTCGCGACATTGAGGCCGAGCTGGCCGGAATGCACGCGATAGAGCGGCCGCTGAATGATCTCCGAATAGACTTCCGCCGTCAGCGTCTTGCCGACGCCGGGCGGGCCGGCGCAGAGCACTGTGGTGCCGCCCGACTTGCCGGCGACGATATCGTCCATCAGCACGTCCATCTCGGCGGTCAGAATGTCGATGAGATCGGTCTGCTCGGCCGGCAGCACCAGCTTCTGCTTCAGCGCGGGCTTGTATTCATAGAGCTTCATCTCGTCGACATGTACCCACACATGGTGATGCAGATCGAGATGGAACATCAGAATGTAAGGGTGCACCGGAATGCGCTTGAACAAATGTTCGGGAATCTGCTGCTGCATCACCGCGAGCTCGTCCTCGACGGTGAACTTATTGCTCTTCGACGCTTTGCGGATGAAAGTGCCGAGCACGTCGCCGGGCGATTCCAGCGTCAGGCTGCGCGCCGAGAGAATGGCCTCGTCATTGACGAGGCGCGCGTCGCCGCCGCTGGTCGACAGCACCACGACATCCTTGCGCGACCAATCCGTGTCGCGATGCGAGGCGTTGGGGTCCTCGGCGTGAAAGCCGGTGCCGCGGCCGGTGAATTGCTGGCCATAGCGGCCGCGCCAATCGAAATAGGTCTCGGTCGCCGTGTCGAAGGCAGCGATCAGCTCGGGCGTCTCGCGGATGAAGCCTTTGACCGCGAGAATCTCGTTGATCGTGCGGCCCGCGATCTCCGCCGCCATGATGCGAATGGCGTTGGTGGTCAGCACGCCCTTGGCGTTGGATTTCAGCTCGATCATCACCTTGCCCGCCTCGTCGTTGGAGGCCGGCACATAGTCGAAGCGGGTGATGACGTAAGGCAGAGGCTTGGAGGCGACGCTCGCCGTGAACAGCCAGCCGCGAATGGCGTCGGCGGTCAGATAGCGCACCATCGCCGGCAGAACCTGCTCGAGCTCGGTGGCCTCGAAGCGCCGGCCGCCGGCCTTCAGCGCGTCGCGCAGCGTCGCGAGCTGCGCGGCTCTCGCGCGCATGTCCGGGCCGGCCGCGCGATAGAGATCTTCTAGGAAGGTCAGCTCCTCGTCGGAGAGATGAGAGAACTCGACCTCGACTCTGTCGCTGAAGCGCAATTGCTCCGCGAACCCGGCACGGGCCGGGAATCGCGCCATCAGCGATTCGACATATTGGCGTTCGATTTGAATATTCATCGCCGCTCTCGCCTGTCATCGGGATAGGGGGGAAGCGTCAGAATGCGCGTGTCTTCGACAGGCCCTCCGACGGTGAAGTGGTAGACGTCCTGGAACTGCATATCGCCCGGCGTCAGGCCCAGAAGCTCATGGACCGTTTCGTCGAAGAAGCAGCCGATGCCGGTGCCGGCGATCCCCGCCGCGGTCGCCCAGAGATAGAGAGCCTGGCCGATGAGGCCGGCCTCGAAATGCAGGCGCCGATAGGCGAAGGCGCCGTCCGCCGCCAGCGCGCGGTCGAATTCCGCGATCATCGCGACGCTGAAGCAGCCCTTGCCGGAAATGGGCTGGAGGCAGGCGAGCTTGGTCGCCTCTTTTTCCACCGAGCCGGCGTAAAGCCGATAGAGCGGCAGGCCTTCCAGCTCGACCAGCGACCATTCGAAGTCCTTGCGCGAGGCTTCGCGCAGCCGCGCGGCGACGTCGCTGTCGCGTTGCAGCGCATAGAGGCCGGGCTCCAGGCCATCGACGCGATGCACGAAGAGAATGAGCGTGATCGCCGCGCCCCAGGGAAAGGCGGAGAGCAGAGTGGATTCGCTCGGCAGCGTCGAGGCGATGAGCGCGGCGAAGGCCTCGCGCGAGATGGAGGTGGTTCCGTCCATCTTCTGCGCGCTGCGGCGCTTGCGCACGGCGGCGCCGATGGAGACGCCTTCGAAACCGGGCGCCGGCCATTGCGCGCGCGTCGGCGCCGGGGGCTTCGGCTGGCGCGGCTTGCGGCAGAATTGCCCGGCGAGATCGATGATCGGCCAGCCGTCGTGATCCTCGCTCAGCCGATTGGCCTGGCCGCGAAACTCGCGCGGCGCGTCGATGAGAGCGAAGAGATCGAGCGGCGTCGCCGGCCCCGGCTCGGTCGCGATCCACATCAGCAGATCGGGATGCTCCGGCTCGCGTCTGTGCCAGGCGTCGTCACGATCGAGGCCGATGAGCGCGGCGATCTCGCCGTCGGACGGATCGGCCAGCGCCTGCGCCCGCCAGCCGAGCGCGGCGGCGGCCTGAGCGACGGCGCCGATCGCATGGCCGGCGTCGAGCTGGCAATAGCGAAAGGCCCGCTCGCCATATTTCCAGGCCTCGCGCCAGGGAATGGAGGAGAGCGCGAGCAGAAAGCCGCCCTTGGGCAGCACGCGCGGCGCCGTATAGGTCGCGCGCTCCTCGAGCGCATGCAGCAGCGGCGCATAATGATAGAGCGCGGCGCCGGCCCCGAGCCCCTCCACCGCATCCATCAGCACATAGGATTCAGTGGGATGCAGATTGCCGGAGGAGGGATTGTTGCGCAGCGCCCAGGTCGAGCCTTCATAGCTCTTCCAGGCGCTTATGCCGAAGGACAGCTCGAGGAAGAGGCCGAGCGCGCGAAGATCGAGCGCCGCCGGCTGCGGCGCCGGGCCGGGGAAGGCGGGCGTCTCCTCGATGATGGGCAATGGCGTCTGCCGCACGCCCTCGAAGAGGCGGAAGGGCGAGGGCTGCGACGTCCAGTCGAGAAAGCCCGGACCCATCGCATAGCGGTTCGGCGCATGCTTGGTGCGCCGATGGTAGCCGCGAATATCGGTCGGCATGGCGTCGCGGTCGTCGAAGCTCATTTGCGCTCCCGCTCCCCGCCGCAGGAGGCGGGGAAGGTATGGATTTTGATTGTCGGCAGCTCGATCGGATCCCGACATGCGGCCTCTAGGGATTCAAGGATCGTGCCTTGTTCGCTGCGCCGCAAAAAAATGATCGGCGCCAGCAAAATCAGTCTGATAGTTAAATGCAGCCGTGTCGGTTCGGGAACGGCTCGGACAAAAGGAGCCTACCGATGTCGCAAATTGTCGAAGTCGCAGCCGCCGAGCATCGGCATTTTGGCGCATTGGTGACGATTCGCGTGGGCGAGCAGCCGCTGCGCCGCCTGACCCCGAACGAGGCCGGCATTCTCTCCCGCGCGCTGGCGGCGGTCGCCAATGGCTCCAGCGCGGAAAAGACGATTTTCATGAGCCCGATCGCCAGCGATCACGAGTTCGAGGCGCAGGTCCAGGACGATGGCGTCACGGTGAAGGCGGCGGACGGGCCGGAGATTTTTCTGGACTGGACGCAGACCCGCATATTGGCCGAGGCGCTGGCGAAGCTGGCGGGCTGAGGCGGGCTTCGACCCGCTCGCGCGCTCATGCTTGCAACCCGAGGCGAAGGCGCGTATTTTCATGCGCAGATCGGCGCAGCGCCGATGAGAGGAACTGAGCTTTGGCGGCAACGGCCACCATCACGAAAGACGCGGCGCGCTCCTCGGCGCTCGCCTCCGCGCGTCTTCTTTCGAGCCTGCTGCTTCTTAGTCGCCCCTGAACGCCCCCAGGGCCGCCCGGCCCAGGCATTCAGGGGAAGCCGAGCTAAGACGAAACTAGAGCGCCCGCGAGCTCGGGCCGAGCAGTTCAGGACGAAGCCATGACCGACAATAATCCTTCCGCCGCCCGCGACGCCGATCGCGTCGTCATTTTCGACACCACTCTGCGCGACGGCGAGCAATCGCCCGGCGCCTCCATGACCTTCGAGGAGAAGCTCGAGGTCGCCGATATTCTGGACGAGCTGGGCGTCGACATCATCGAGGCCGGCTTTCCCATCGCCAGCCAGGGCGATTTCGATTCGGTGTCCGAGATCGCCAAGCGCGTGAAGAACGCGACGATCGCCGGCCTCGCCCGCGCCGCCGCCAAGGACATAGACCGCTGCGCCGAGGCGCTGCGTCACGCCCGCAACGCGCGCATCCATACCTTCATCTCCACCTCGCCGGTCCATATGAAATACAAGCTCCAGATGGAGCCGGAAAAAGTATTGGAAATGATCGCGTCTTCTGTCTCGCGGGCGCGCAATCATGTCGCGGACGTCGAATGGTCGGCCGAGGACGGCACGCGCACGGAACATGATTTCCTGTGCCGCTGCGTGGAGACGGCGATCAATGCCGGGGCGACGACGATCAACATTCCCGACACGGTGGGCTACGCCACGCCGCAGGAATATGAGGCGCTGTTCCGCATGGTGCGCGAGCGCGTGCCCAATGCCGAGAAGGCGGTCTTCTCGGTCCATTGCCATGACGATCTCGGCCTCGCGGTCGCCAACTCGCTGGCCGGCGTGCGCGGCGGCGCGCGGCAGATCGAATGCACCATCAACGGCATAGGCGAGCGCGCCGGCAACGCCGCGCTGGAAGAAGTGGTGATGGCGATGCGCACGCGCCCCGATGCGCTGCCCTATCGCACCAATATCGACGCCAAGCTGCTGACGCGCGCGTCGAAGCTCGTCTCGGCGGTGACGTCCTTCCCGGTGCAATATAATAAGGCCATCGTCGGGCGGAACGCCTTCGCGCATGAGAGCGGCATCCATCAGGACGGCATGCTCAAAAATGCGCATACGTATGAGATCATGACGCCGGAGAGCGTCGGCGTGTCCAAGACCTCGCTGGTCATGGGCAAGCATTCCGGCCGCCACGCCTTCAAGGAGAAGCTCAAAGAGCTGGGCTATGAGCTGGGCGAGAATGCGCTGGAGGACGCCTTCAAGCGCTTCAAGGATTTGGCCGATCGCAAGAAGCTCGTTTATGACGAGGACATCGTCGCGCTGGTCGATGACGAGATCGTGACCGCCAATGACCACATAAAGGTCGCGGCGCTCACCGTCATCGCCGGCACGGCGGGGCCGCAGACGGCGGCGCTGACCTTGGACATAGACGGCGAGAAGAAGACGCATCAGGCGACCGGCAACGGACCCGTCGACGCCATCTTCAACGCCATAAAGGCGCTGGCGCCGCATGAGGCCGCGCTCGAATTGTTCCAGGTGCATGCCGTAACGGAAGGCACCGATGCCCAAGCGGAAGTCTCCGTGCGTCTTTCGGAGGACGGAAAATCGGTGACGGGCCGCGGCGCCGATCCCGATACGCTGGTCGCCTCGGCGCGCGCTTATGTCGCTGCGCTCAACAAGCTCATCGTCAAGCGCGCCAAGACCAAGCCCGAGGCGATGAAGGCGGGCTGAAGGCGGCGCATTCATCTTGTTCGAGGGACGCGGCGACGCGTCCCTCGTTTCGTTTTGCCGGCTGGCCCGAAATTCTCTACAAGGTTCGCGGATGGCGCGACGTCCCGTCATTGCGAGGAGCGAAGCGACGAAGCAATCCAGAGCCGTGGCCCACGGCTCTGGATTGCTTCGCTTCGTTCGCAATGACGGCTGTCCGCGCCTGTCATCGACTCCAAGCGAAGGAAGCGCGAAATGCCGTCACTCGACAGTTTCAAAGCCCTAGAGACGCTAAAGGTCGGAGACGACGCCTATCACTTTTTCTCGCTGAAGGCGGCCGAGGCCAATGGTCTCGAGGGCGTCTCGCGCCTGCCTTATTCGCTGCGCGTGCTGCTCGAGAATCTGCTGCGCAACGAGGATGGCCGCTCCGTCACCAAGGAGCATATCGAAGGCTTCTCGAAATGGCTGACCGAGAAGGGCAAGGCCGAGCGTGAGATCGCCTTCCGTCCGGCGCGCGTGCTGATGCAGGATTTCACCGGCGTTCCCGCCGTCGTCGATCTCGCCGCCATGCGCGACGCTTTTGTTGCGCTCGGCGGCGATCCGCAGAAGATCAATCCGCTGGTGCCGGTCGATCTCGTCATCGACCATTCCGTCATCGTCGATGAATTCGGCACCAAGAAAGCGCTCGACGCCAATGTGGAGCTCGAATACGAGCGCAATGGCGAGCGCTATCGCTTTCTGAAATGGGGCCAATCCTCCTTCGACAATTTCCGCGTCGTGCCGCCCGGCACGGGCATTTGCCATCAGGTCAATCTCGAATATCTCGCCCAGACCGTCTGGACGAAGAAGGAGAAGATCAAGACGGACGGCAAGAAGGAGACGATCGAATACGCCTATCCCGACACTCTGGTCGGCACCGATTCGCACACCACCATGGTGAACGGCCTCGCCGTGCTCGGCTGGGGCGTCGGCGGCATCGAAGCGGAGGCCGCCATGCTCGGCCAGCCGCTGTCCATGCTCATTCCCGAGGTCGTCGGCTTCGAGCTGACGGGCGAGCCGAAAGAGGGCGTCACCGCCACCGATATCGTGCTGACCGTCACGCAAATGCTGCGTAAGAAGGGCGTGGTCGGCAAATTCGTCGAATTCTTCGGCAAGGGGTTGCCGCATCTCTCGCTCGCCGATCGCGCGACCATCGCCAATATGGCGCCGGAATATGGCGCGACCTGCGGCTTCTTCCCCGTCGACGAGGAGACGCTGGACTATTTGAAAATGTCCGGCCGCTCCAATTCGCGCATCGATCTCGTCGAGGCCTACGCCAAGGCGCAAGGTCTCTTCCGCGAGGCCGACACGCCCGACCCGGAATTCACCGACACGATCTCGCTCGATCTTTCGACCGTGGTTCCGTCCCTCGCCGGGCCGAAGCGCCCGGAGGGCCGCGTCGCGCTCGAGGATGTCGGAACCGCTTTCGCGAGTGCGCTCGCGACCGAATATAAGAAGCCCGGCGATGTGACGCAGCGCTTCTCGGTCGAGGGAACGAATTACGACCTCGGCCATGGCGACGTCGTCATCGCGGCGATCACCTCCTGCACCAACACCTCCAATCCGAGCGTGCTGATCGGCGCCGGCCTGCTCGCCGCCAACGCGCATGAGCGCGGGCTGAAGGTGAAGCCCTGGGTGAAGACCTCTCTCGCGCCGGGAAGCCGCGTCGTCGCCGAATATCTCGACAAGGCAGGACTGCAGAAGGATCTCGACAAGCTCGGCTTCAATCTCGTCGGCTTCGGCTGCACCACCTGCATCGGCAATTCCGGCCCGCTGCCGGCGCCCGTCTCCAAGACGATCAACGATCATGACATTGTCGCGGCGGCTGTGCTGTCGGGCAATCGCAATTTCGAGGGCCGCGTCAACCCGGACGTGCAGGCGAATTATCTCGCCTCGCCGCCGCTGGTCGTCGCCTTCGCGCTTGCCGGCTCGGTCGCCAAGGATCTGACCAGGGAGCCGCTCGGCCATGACAAGAAGGGCGAGCCGGTGTTCCTGCGCGACATCTGGCCGAGCAACGCCGACATTCAGAAATATATCCGCAAGAATGTCACCCGCTCGCTGTTCCGCGACACTTATGCGGATGTGTTCGAGGGCGACAAGCATTGGCGCAAGGTCGACGCCCCCTCGGGCGAGACCTATAAATGGTCGGGCGGCTCCACCTATGTGCGCAATCCGCCCTATTTCGAGGGGCTGACCAAAGAGCCCAAGCCCGTCACGGATATCGTCGAGGCGCGGATTCTGGCCCTCTTCGGCGACAAGATCACCACCGACCACATCTCGCCGGCGGGCTCCATCAAGGCCGCTTCGCCGGCCGGACGCTGGCTCACCGAGCGTCAGGTTTCGCCGGCGGACTTCAACCAGTACGGCACGCGCCGCGGCAATCATGAGGTGATGATGCGCGGCACTTTCGCCAATATCCGCATCAAGAACCATATTCTGCGCGACGAGGCCGGCAATGTGCCGGAAGGCGGCAATACAAAACATTTCCCCGATGGCGAGACGCTCTCCATCTATGACGCCGCCGCGAAATACGCCGAGGAGGGCGCGCCGCTGGTCGTCTTCGCCGGCGCCGAATATGGCAATGGCTCCTCGCGCGACTGGGCGGCCAAGGGCACCATGCTGCTCGGCGTGCGCGCGGTGATCGCGCAGAGCTTCGAGCGTATCCATCGCTCCAATCTCGTCGGCATGGGCATTCTGCCTTTGACCTTCGAGCCGGGAACGAGCTGGGCCTCGCTCGGCCTGACCGGCGCGGAGAAGGTGACGATCCGCGGCCTCGCTGGCGACACGCTGGCCCCGCGCCAGACGCTGACGGCGGAGATCGTCTATCCCGACGGCAAGCAGGTGAGCGTGCCGCTGCTGGCCCGCATCGATACGCTGGACGAGCTCGAATATTTCAAGAATGGCGGCATCCTGCCCTATGTGCTCCGCCAGCTCGCCGACTGACAAAGGACGCGTTCTCTCCTTCTCCCGCCTCGCGGGAGAAGGAAGAGCGCCCTTCCTGATAGATGAGTTGAATTCATTCATCATCTTACAGCAAAGCTTTTGACAAGCAGCGCATTCGCCTCCATGAGATGAATAAATCTCATCCATGAGAGGCGGCGATGCGGGCTCTGCCCTCGCTTGTGTCCTTGCGCGCTTTCGAGGCGGCCGCGCGGCGGGAGAGCTTCAAGCTCGCCGCCGCCGAGCTCGGCGTCACGCCGACGGCGATCAGCCATCAGATCAAAGGTCTCGAAACCGACCTCGGCCTGCGTCTCTTCACGCGCAAGGCCCGCGAGGTCGCACTGACGCCGCAAGGTCTGGCGCTCTATCTCGATCTGCGCGTCGCCTTCGATTCCATGGCCGAGGCCATAGATCGCGCGCGGCGCCCGACCGAGCGCAAGCAGGCGGCGACCCTCTCCGCCACGGTCGCCTTCACCTCACGCGCGCTGGCGCCGCGCGCCGAATCTTTCCGCGGCCAGAATCCGGGCTGGGATTTGCGGCTGCACGCCTCCGACCGTCCGGCCAATTTGCGCGCCGGCGAGGCGGACGCCGCGATCCGCTGCGGCGTCGGCCAATATTCCGGCCAGGTGGCGACGCCGCTGTTCACCGATCGCTATGCGCCCGTATGCAGCCCGCGGCTCGACATTCGCCGCCCCAAGCATCTCGCCGGCGCGACGCTCATTCACCGCGAATGGGGGCCGCACGCCAATGGCCCGCGCCTGGCGAGCTGGCGCCGTTGGGCCGATGAGCGCGGCGCGAAGAGCTTCGACCCGGAGGTCGGAACCGTCGTCGCCGACGAGGAGAGCGCCATACGCGCCGCCGTCGCCGGTCAAGGCGTGGCGCTGGCCAGCCTGCCGCTGGTCGCCGCCGAACTCGCCTCCGGCGCGCTGGTGCAGCCCTTCGGCCCCGTGCTCGACGGCCTGCAATATGACTTCGTCCATCCCCTCGGCGCGGAAGACCGGCCGGCGGTCGCCGCGCTGAAGGATTGGGTCGTCGCCGAATTCGCCGCCGAGCCGTCCAGCCTGTCGCGCGGCTGAAAATCAGCCGCGAAACGTCAGTTGCCGAAGGGGCTCGTCATCGGCGCCGACTGCCAGCTCTTCACGCTGGTGACGGAGCGATAGCGCTGTCCCGGACCATAGGCGAGCGCATGGGAGCGATGCGGCCGATGCAGGCTCGCGACATTGGTCCGATGCGGCTTATGGGCGGCGTAGCGCGTCGCCGGCGAGGAGCCGGTGATGGAGATTTGCGCGCCCTCCTCCTGCACCAGCTTGTAGAGCGTCGCGGCGTTGGCCGGGGAGACGCGCACGCAGCCATGCGAGGCGGGACGGCCGAGCGCGCCGGTCGCATAGGTGCCGTGGATCGCATAGCCGCCGCTGAAGAAGATCGAATGCGGCATGGGCGACATGTGATATTTGCGCGAATAATGCATTTTCTGCAGGCCGGTGGGCGCATAGGTGCCGCGCGGCGTCACATAGCCCGCGCGAGCGGTCGAGACCGGCCAGCTATAGGAGCCCTTGGAGGACTCGACCTGCATTCTCTGGGTGGAAAGATCGATATGGATTTGCACGGTCGCCTGCGCCGCGCCGATCGATGCGAACATCGCAACGAGAACGAGCCCGAAGGCTTTGAAACAACGCATCACAACACTCCCCCACGAACACGAGACACACGCCGCACAGTTAGGGCGGCATAAAATGGCGCCTCCTACCTAGGGGCAATCTATATCCGAGGGTAAGGTTGACGCGAAAGCCAAAAAACGAGGCGAATCGATTCGCCTTCTCTTTCCGATGCTGCGCGGACTGGCGAAAAGACCGCAAAGCGCCCAGAATCTGACTGATTCACGCTTCGGTTCCCTCACTTCGCCACGAAAGCCGCAGAAATGATCCTATCGAGATCGGCCGCATTGGTTCTCTGGCTCGCCGCGATCGCGCCGGCCTTCGCGCAGGACAAGGGCACGCTGGACCCCAAGCCCTTGCCGCCGCTCGCCCATCCAGACGATCCCGCGACGCCCGCCAAGGAGCTCTTCGGCCGCGCCACCAGCCCCGCGCCGCTCGATCCCGATCCGATCGGCTTCTATTCGCATGGCTGTCTCGCCGGCGCCGAGGCGCTGCCCGTGAACGGCCCGAATTGGCAGATCATGCGCTTGTCGCGCAATCGTTTCTGGGGCCATCCGGCGCTCATCGGCTTTCTGCAGCGCCTCGCCCCGGCGGCGTCGCAGGCCTCCGGCTGGCCGGGCCTGCTCATCGGCGATATTTCGCAGCCGCGCGGCGGCCCTATGCTCACCGGCCACGCCTCGCATCAGATCGGCCTCGACGCCGATATTTGGCTCACCCCGATGCCGCAGCGGGAATTGTCCCGCGCCGAGCGGGAGGAGATGTCCGCCACCGACATGGTGCGCGAGGATCGGCTCGATATCGATCCCAAGGTATGGACCGAGGGCCACCTCGCCGTTCTGCGCACGGCGGCGCGCGCGCCGGAGGTGCAGCGCATCTTCGTCAACGCCGCCATCAAAAGGGCGTTGTGCCGGCAGGCGACGGGCGACCGCTCCTGGCTCGCCAAGGTGCGCCCCATGTTCGGGCACAATTACCACTTCCACATCAGGCTCTATTGCCCGAAGGACGCCGAGAGCTGCAAGGATCAGGACCCCGTGCCGGCGGGCGACGGCTGCGATTCATCCCTTGCCTGGTGGTTCACCGACGAGGCGCTGCACCCCAAGAAATCCACCAAGACATGGCCGCCCATGACCATGGCCAAGCTGCCCGGCGAATGCCGTGAGGTGTTGAAGGCGCGATAGATGAATCGAATTCAGCCTGGATCGACGCCGAGCCCCACGGGGCAGGCGACGCCCGTGCCGCCCAGGCCGCAATAGCCGTCGGGGTTCTTGGCCAGATATTGCTGGTGATACTCCTCGGCATAGTAGAAGCGCGGGGCCGGGGATATCTGCGTCGTGATCGGCCCGAAGCCTCGGCCCGCCAGCGCCTCGCCATAGGCGCGCTTGGACGCCTCGGCGATCCGCAGCTGCTCGTCGGAATAGCAGAAGATCGCCGAGCGATATTGCGTGCCTATGTCATTGCCCTGCCGATTGCCCTGCGTCGGGTCGTGGCTCTCCCAAAAGACGCGCAGCAGCTCCTCATAGGAGATTTTCGCGGGGTCGAAGACGACGAGCACCACTTCCGCATGGAAGGTGCGGCCCGTGCACACTTCTTTATATGTGGGGTTCTCCGTGGTCCCGCCGGCATAGCCGACCGCGGTCGTGTAGACGCTCTCGCCGAGCTTCCAGAAGCGACGCTCCGCGCCCCAGAAGCAGCCGAGGCCGAAGACGGCCTGTTCCAGCCCCGGCGGAAACGGGCCTTCGATAGGATGATGATTGACGAAGTGATCGGTCATTCTGTCGACCTTTCGCTCGAGATGGGCCGAGACCTCGATATGGCCCCGCGGCGCCGGCGGCGAAAGGGCGTTCAGCGGAGCGGATAGTCGATCGGCCGGCGGCGCTTGCGGCTCAATGCAATGAGCAGGCCGCCGAGGCCGGTGAGCGTGAGGCTCAAGGGCGCGAGCAGCAGAGCGAAGACGACGGAGCCCCAGATTTGTGGGGCTTTCTGCTCCAGCGCGATGCGAAAGGCCTTCATCTGCGCCGGAAAAAGATCGGCCGCGCCTTCGCTGAGCGGGGTGACATGCAGCCCGTCCCCGGCCAGCGAGCGCGTGCCGTCGACGATGAGGGCCGCGAATCCGCCGGCCAAAAGGAGGAGACCGAGAAATCGGACGATCAATCGCAGCATGGCGCTTTCGAGCCCCAAGGGAAGGCTCCTGAATAGAATGCGCCGGGCCGTCTGTCCACGACGGGCCGCCACGAGGCGAGAGAATGTCGCTTCGGCGTGGATTTCCCTACGGAAAGATTTGCACTCTGGCGGCTTGTGAATATAGTGCGCGCCGATCCAGGGCCGATTCTGAGCCGGCCAGGGTCGATGGAGGGGTGGCCGAGTGGTTGAAGGCGCACGCCTGGAAAGTGTGTATACGGGAAACCGTATCGCGGGTTCGAATCCCGCCCCCTCCGCCAGCGCCCACCGCCCCTGATCGCCCTTCGCCGAAGGAGCGCGACGCCCGCGTGCGAGCTGCGCCTTATGCGGAGACTTCCGTAACTTTCCTCGGCTATCCAGCGAATTCGCTCCGCGAAGCGCGCGCATTTCTGCTGCGTCCGCCAGCGGCGTGGAGGTGGGCGCCGATGAGAGAAGCTCGGATCGCTTGGATCGATAATGCGAAAGGGATGAGCGTCATCCTCGTCGTCATGATGCACTCCGCGCTCGGCGTCGGGGAGGCCATGGGGGGCGAGGGGCTGCTGCATTGGCTGGTGGCTTTCGCCAAGCCGTTTCGCATCCCCGGCTTCTTCTTCATCGCCGGGCTGTTTCTGTCGCGCGCCATCGATCAGGACTGGCGGAGCTATCTCGACAAAAAGGTCGTTCATTTCGCCTATTTCTATTGTCTGTGGCTTCTCATCCAATGGCTGTTCAAGAGCGCGCTGCGGCCGGGCGCCGATCCGCTGACGGCGCTCGGGCAATTGGCGCTCGCTTTGGTCGAGCCGTTCGGAACCCTGTGGTTCATCTATCTGCTGCCGATCTTCTTCGTCGCGACCAAGCTGCTGCGCTTCGTTCCGCCGCCGCTCATGCTGCTGGCGGCCGCTGCGCTGGAGGCGGCGCCGATCGAGACCGGCTGGGCCGTTCCCGACGAATTCGCCGCGCGCTATGTCTACTTTCTGTCCGGCTATCTTTTCGCGCCGCGGGTCTTCGCTCTGGCCGAATCGGCGCGGCGTTATCCCCGCGCGGCGCGGTACTGGCTGCTCGGCTGGGCGATGGCCGATGCGGCTCTCGCCTTCTCGCCCACGCCCTTGGCCGATTATCCGACGCTCGCCTCGCTGCCGCTGGTGAGCCTCGTCACGGGCTTCGCCGGTGCGGCGGCGGTCGTTGCCGGCGCCGCTCTGCTCGCCGATCTTCCCTCGATGGAATGGCTTCGATATTGCGGCGCCAATTCGCTGGCCATTTATCTCGGCTTCTTCCTGCCGATGGCGGCCGCCCGCAAGCTCATCGTCGATCATGATCTCGTGGACAGCGTGGGCTGGGCCTCGCTCATCGTCACTATGGCCGGCGTCATCGTCCCGCTGCTGCTGCATCGCGTGACCGAGCGGGGGCGATTCCGCTTTTTGTTCGAGAGGCCCCGGTCTTTCCGCCTCGCGCCCCTCGAGACGCGCGCGGCCGAGCGTTCCGCGCAGCAGAAGGCGGCCTAGAGGCGGAAGTTCGGATACGTCGGGAGAAGGACGCTGTCGGCCTCGAGGCGGACAGCGGGAAAGCGCCCAGAAGGCTTCGCCTATCATCTGAAGCGATGATTTTTGGAGCGGGCGAAGGGATTCGAACCCTCGACCCCAACCTTGGCAAGGTTGTGCTCTACCCCTGAGCTACACCCGCATCCGTGTCGCGGCGACGCGACGGGGGTCCTTATGCCGTAATCGAAGCGTGATTGCAACTGTCTCGACGACAGTCTCGCACGGCTTCGCACAGGCTGTGGATGATCTATCTTTTCCGCGCCGGCTGCGCTAATTCCTGCGGTCTCGCGCCGGCGCCCGAAATGGCGGCCCGGCGCGCGCATTCTTGTACTTAGCCCCTGTCCGCCCGCGGATTTCCGCCCTTGAGCCACTCGACGCCAGACGATTCCGACATTCGCCGCAAGCGCATAAAAATTCGCGCCTGGCGCCGCGGCATGCGCGAGATGGACATATTGATGGGCCGTTTCGTCGACGCCACGGTCGATTCTCTGCCCGAGGCCGAGCTCGACGATCTCGAAGCGCTGCTGGACGCCGAGGATGACGTGGTCTTCCGCTGGCTGTCGCGCGCCGAGCCGGTTCCCCCACGCTATGACACGCCCCTCTTCCGCCGGATCGCGGCTTTCCACACGCATGAGAAGCCGATCGATCTTTGAGAGCATGCTCCGCGAGAACATGCGAATTCGAACAGCGATAAAAAGCCCGACCTTCCGATGACCGATCTCAAATCCGCGGTCGCCCGCCTGGAAAAAGGCGACAAGCTCCGCTTCGTGAATGTCCCGGACGGTTTCGACGCTTTCGTCGCCGCCGATCTCACCCGCGCGCTGGCCCGCGTCGCGGAAGGGCGGCCGGCCGTCTTCGTCCATGTGGCGCGCGACGCGCAGCGCTCGGCGGCCTTTCGCGAGGCGCTGCGATTCGCCGCGCCGGAGGTGGAAGCGCTGGATTTTCCCGGCTGGGATTGCCAGCCCTATGACCGCGTCTCGCCCAACGCAGCTATATCCGCCCGCCGCATGACGGCGCTGGCGCGCCTCGCCCGCTCCAAATCCTCTGCCGAGCGGCCCCGCGTCGTCATGACCACGGTGGATTGCCTGCTGCAGCGCGTGCCGCCGCTGGAAAATGTCGCCGCCGACACTTTTTCCGCCGCGCCCGGCAATGTGGTGCGTCTCGACGAGCTGGCGCTGTGGCTGGAGACCAACGGCTTTCTGCGCTCCTCCACCGTGCGCGAGACCGGCGAATATGCCCAGCGTGGCGGCATCGTCGATCTCTACGCGCCGGGAATGCCGGGGCCGATCCGCCTCGATTTCTTCGGCGACACATTGGAATCGATCCGCAGCTTCGATCCCGAGAGCCAGCGCACCATTGGGCAATTGCGCTCGCTCGATCTCGTGCCGATGAGCGAATTGCGGCTCACCAGCGACACGATGCGGCGCTTTCGCCAGGCCTACACGACGCGCTTCGGCGGCCAGACGCGCGGCGACGCTCTTTATGAGGCG
The DNA here is from genome assembly GCF_056313885.1 of Methylosinus sp. DMC45. Taxonomy (NCBI): domain Bacteria; kingdom Pseudomonadati; phylum Pseudomonadota; class Alphaproteobacteria; order Hyphomicrobiales; family Methylocystaceae; genus Methylosinus; species Methylosinus sp. DMC45. The sequence continues at coordinate 145,065 of NZ_JBQUZK010000003.1, read as the reverse complement.
ATCAGCGAGGGCCGCCGCCATCAGGGCGCCGAACATTGGCTGCCGCTGTTCTATGCGCGCATGGGCAGCGTCTTCGATTATGTGGGCGAGGCCCCGCTTCTGCTCGATCCGCTGGTGGAAGAAGCCGCCGGCGAGCGGCTGACGCAGATCGCCGATTATTACGACGCCCGCAAATTCGCCTATGACGCCGCGCCGGCCGATTCCAATTACAAGCCGCTGCCGCCGGACCAGCTCTATCTCACCATAGAGGAGTGGCGCGGCAAGCTCGAGGGGCGCAGCCTCGCGACCTTCTCGCCCTTCGCCGCGCCGGACGGCGCCGGCAAGGAGACGGTGGATTGCGCCGCGCGCGCCGGCCGCGATTTCGCACCCGAGCGCAATGACGAGAACGCCAATGTCTTCGAGGCCGCCGTCGCGCATGTGAAATCGCTGCGCGGCGCCGGCAGAACCGTCGTCGTCGCCGGCTGGTCGGACGGCTCCTGCGAGCGTCTCGGCAGCGTGCTCGCCGAGCATGGGCTGCGCGATCTGAAGACGGTTTCCTCTCTGCCCGCCGCTCTGGCGCTCGGCAAGGGCGCGGCGGCGCTGGCCGTGCTCGGCGTGGAGCACGGCTTCGAGACGGAAGGCCTCGCCATTCTCGGCGAGCAGGACATTCTCGGCGACCGCCTCGTGCGGCGTCGGCGCAAGACCAAGCATACGGAAAATCTGCTCGGCGAAGTCGCCGCGCTCTCCGCCGGCGATCTCGTCGTGCATGTCGATCACGGCATCGGCCGCTTCATCGGCCTCGAGACGATCACCGCCGCCGGCGCGCCGCACGACTGTCTCGAGATTCACTATGCCGGCGGCGACAAGCTCTATCTGCCGGTCGAGAATATCGAGCTTTTGACGCGCTACGGCTCCGAGGATACGGAGGCGGTTCTCGACAAGCTCGGCGGCGTCGGCTGGCAGACGCGCAAGGCGCGGATGAAGAATCGCATTCGCGAGATGGCCAAGGGCCTCATCGCGATCGCGGCGCAGCGCAGCCTGCGGCAGGCGAATAAGCTCGTCCCGCCGGAAGGGCTCTACGACGAATTTTGTGCGCGCTTCCCTTACGACGAGACGGAGGATCAGGCCGCGGCGATCGAGGCCGTGCTGGACGATCTCGCCTCGGGCCGGCCGATGGATCGGCTCGTCTGCGGCGACGTCGGCTTCGGCAAGACGGAAGTGGCGCTGCGCGCCGCCTTCTGCGCGGCGATCAACGGCCGGCAAGTGGCCGTCGTCGTGCCGACCACCTTGCTCGCGCGCCAGCATTACCGAACCTTCTCGACGCGTTTCTCCGGCTTGCCGATTCGCATCGCGCAATTGTCGCGCATGACCAATAGCGCCGACACGCGCCTCGCCAAGGCCGGCATTGCGGATGGCACGGTCGATATCGTCGTCGGCACCCATGCCGTGCTCGGCAAGGCGATCTCCTTTAAAGACTTGGGCCTCGTCATCATCGACGAGGAGCAGCATTTCGGCGTCGGCCATAAGGAGCGCTTAAAAGAGCTGCGCGCCGAGGTGCATGTGCTGACGCTCTCGGCGACGCCCATTCCGCGCACATTGCAGCTCGCCATGACCGGCGTGCGCGAATTGTCGCTCATCGCCACAGCGCCGGTCGATCGCCTCGCCGTGCGCAGCTTCGTTTCTCCCTTCGATCCGCTCATCGTGCGCGAGGCGCTGCTGCGCGAGCGCTATCGCGGCGGCCAAGCCTTCTTCGTCTGCCCGCGCATCGAAGATCTGGAAGACGCCGCCGCCTTTTTGCGCGAGGCCGTGCCGGAGGCGAAATTCGTCATGGCGCATGGGCAAATGGCGGCCGGCGATCTCGAAGAGCGCATGACCGCTTTCTACGAGGGGAAGTTCGACATTCTCCTCTCGACGACCATCGTCGAGTCTGGCTTGGACATTCCGACCGCCAACACGCTCATCGTCTGGCGCGCCGATATGTTCGGCCTCGCGCAGCTCTATCAGCTGCGCGGTCGCGTCGGCCGCTCCAAGACGCGCGCCTATGCGCTCTTCACCACGCCCGCCAACAAGACCATCACGCCGCAAGCGCAGAAGCGTCTCGAAGTGCTGCAGAGCCTCGACACGCTCGGCGCCGGCTTCCAGCTCGCGAGCCATGATCTCGACATTCGCGGCGCCGGCAATCTTCTGGGCGAGGAGCAGTCCGGCCATATCAAGGAGGTCGGCTACGAGCTCTATCAGCAGATGCTGGGCGATGCGATCACTCTGCTGAAGGCCGGCATAGAGGAGCCGGAGGAGGAGGCGTGGTCGCCGACCATCGCCATAGGCGCGCCGGTGACGATACCGGAAGATTACGTTCAGGACCTCACTCTGCGCCTGCAGCTCTATCGGCGTCTCTCGACATTGGAGACGGATCAGGACATCGAATCCTTTGCGGCCGAGCTCATCGACCGCTTCGGCCCGACGCCGCCGGAAGTGGAGCTGTTGCTCAAGATCGTCGCCATCAAGGCGTTGTGCCGCAGGGCGCATGTGGAGAAGCTGGAGGCGGGGCCGAAGGGCGTCATCATCGCCTTCCGCGACGGCAATTTCGCCGATCCCGCCGGCCTCGCGCGCTATGTGATGGAGCCGAGCACGCAGGCCAAGGTGCGGCCGGACATGCGAATCGTCTTCATCCGCGATTTCGCCGATATGAAGAGCCGTCTCGAGGGCGCGCGCCGCATATTGCGCACGCTGGTGTCGATCGCGGAGAAGAAGAAGGCGGCGTGATCTCGTCGCGCTCATGCGCGACGAGCCCGACAGCCTCGGTCAGTGGCCGCCCTTGGCCTGGTGATAATTCTCCACATTGGTCTGGAAATCGGCGACGCATTTTTGCGGAACCTCGTCGGCGATCTCGGGCCGCGCGTCGAAGCAGTCGCCGAGCATTTCCGGGCCGGACGCAAATCCCTTGCAGAGCGAGACATAGATGGCGTTGCATTCGCGCGACAGCTTTTCCTCCAGCGTTCTGGCGACGAGCATGCCGTCGATCAGGTCGCGCGCCTCCTCATTCGTCTTCGCCGCGCCGACGACCACGGGCTCGCCGCGCAGATCGAAAACCATGAGCGTGGAGGCGGACGCGCCGTCGGCGCGCTGATAGGCGACGCGCACGATCAGCCCGGCCGGCGCGCCGGCGGGATCGAGCCGCCACTCGGCCTGCTTCGCGCCCGTGACATTGGGAAAATTGCCGAGCGAGAAGGCCGAAGCCATGGGCCGCTCCAGCGAATAGAGCGTCTTGCCGCGCTCGAGCACGAGGAAGCTGCGCGGATCATCGTCCACGACATAGACCGAAAAGCCGCCGACGCCGGCGCAACGGAAAATCGCGGTCCTGCCGCTCCGCTCCAACGTGCGATTCGCGAGCTTCAGGCGATCGACAGCGGGGCAGTTCTGGAGAGCACTGTATCGCGACTTCGGCTCCGCGGCGGGGGCTGCGCAGACGCGCGAGGCGAGAGCGGCGAGAGCGAGAAGAGAGAGGGCTATTTCGCGGATCATTCCGGCTCGGCCTTTCGATGCGATGGAGCGGCACAATATAGCGACCGACGAAGGGCGAAGCGATGATCGGCGCTCAGCCCTGGATCTCCTTCAGTCTCGCCCCGCGTGCGACGCAGACGCGATCGCGGCCCAGCGTCTTGGCGCGGTAGAGCGCTTCGTCCGCGCGGCGCATGGCGTGGGAGAAGCTCTCGTCCGCGCCGATTTCGGCGACGCCTATGCTGACGGTGATCGGGGGCAGGCGCGGCGTGGCGTGCAGCGCCGCCGCCTGCCGGATCATCTCGGCGACGCGCCGTCCTCGAGCGAGCGGGGCGCCCGCCAGGAAAATGACGAACTCCTCTCCGCCCAGGCGGCCGGCGAGCGCGTCTTCGGGGGTCGTCAGCCGCAGCAGCGCGGCGAAATATTGCAGAACCTCATCGCCGACCGCATGGCCGAATCGATCATTGACCCGTTTGAAGTGATCGAGATCGAGGAGAACGACCGTCGTCGGATCGCGCTCGGCCTGCGCGCTCGCGAGCCGAGACGCGCAAGCGAGATCGAAGCCGCGCCGGTTCAAGAGCCCGGTCAATTGATCGATCTCCGCCGCGCGGCGCGCCTCGCGGATCGCCTCCTGCGCGACGATGAGCAAGGTGAGCAGCCCGGCTGCGATCAGCAGAACGCCCGTCGCCGATTGCGAGGCGATCGCATAGGAGCTGGCGACATATTCGCTCGGGGTGCGGCCGACGCCGAAGGCGGTCGCAAAAAAGGGCTTTGCGATGAAATGCGCCGCGATCAGCCCATAGAGGCCGGCGAGCGCCACTTCGAGCGCCCCGCGTCGGCTCGCGAGCAGGATGATCCAGCCGCAGCAGGCGGTCGCCAGAGCATAGGGCGTCTGATAGACGAGGTTGAAGGCGAGACTGTCCTGCGGCCATTCGCCGATCGCCGCGCCGCTGAGCAGCGCGGCGCAATAGAGAAAGGCGACCGCGCTCCAACGCGGGCCGCGACCATAGAAGCGGGCGAGAGAGGCCGCCATCAAAAATAGGCCCGCGCAAAAGCCCACATAGTTCAGCGCGCCGAAGAAATAGGGCCAGACGCCGAAGCGGACCACGAAAAGGCTCAGCGGGGCCGACAGTCCGAGCATATAGCTCGCGGCGAACCACAGCGCTCGGCGGTCGGCCGGATTGGCCAGCGCGACGAAGACAAAGCTCGCGGCGAACAGCGCCGCGATCATGACATTGACGATGAGAGCGTAGGACGCGCCGAGCATAGGTCTCCCGAGACGCCGGGAATAGGCCTATAAGGTTGACAATTCGCGTCATTTTCATGTCGGCGATCATTGGAGGACGAAAAGATTGCAACCGAAAGATAGAGAGACGTCGACCGGCCTCATCGCGCATTGGCGCGCCATTCCGCTCTATTCTCGCATCATCGTCGCGGTGGCGCTCGGCGTCGGCGCCGGCCTCGCGCTCGGCGATTCGGCGCATATCCTCGAGACGCCGGCCAAGCTCGTCCTGCGTCTGCTCGGCGCGCTGGCGCCGCCGCTGATCCTGCTCGCCATCGTGCAGGCGCTCATGCGCGCGCATCTCGGCGGCGGACAGGCGCTGCGCCTCGTCGCTCTGCTGTTCACCAATACGCTCGTTGCGATTCTCATCGGCCTCGCCGTGGCGAATGTGCTGCAGCCCGGCGCCTGGACGGCGGCGGCGCCCGCCGCCCCTGCGGAGAAGGCCGCGGCTGTCGGCGCTGATCCGCTGACGCAATTTCTCGACAGCGTGCCCAAGAGTCTTCTCGGACCTTTCGGCGACAATGGCGCGGTGATGGGCGTCATCTTCATCGCCGTCGCTTTCGGCGTCGCGCTGCGCGGGCTGCGCACGCATGAGGTGCGCACGGTGGAGGATCTGGTGCATGTGGCGCTGACGAGCCTCATCGCCATTCTGCACTGGATCATCGATGTCGTGCCGCTCGCCGTCTTCGGCCTCATCGCCAGCATCGTCGGGGTGAAGGGCTTTCGCGATTTTTTCGCGCTCGGCGGATTCTTCATCGCCGTCGTCACCGCGTTGGCGCTGCAATTCCTCTATTATCTGCTGCGCATCAGGCTCGGCTCATGGGCGCGCCCGCTGCATGTTGTCGCCGGCATGCGCGACGCATTGCTGATGGCTTTTTCGACCGGCAGCTCCACGGCGACCATGCCGCTCACCTATGAGCTCTTGCGCGAGCGCGTCGGATTGCGCGAGCAATCGGCGAGCATGGGCGCGCTGGTCGGCTCCAATTTCAACAATGACGGCACGGCGCTCTATGAGGCGATGGCGGCGCTCTTCGTCGCGCAATTGCTGGGGCTGCATTTGACGCTCGGCCAGCAATTTCTGGTGGTGCTGACCTCCATCGTCGCCTCTGTCGGCGCGGCCGGCATTCCAGAGGCCGGTCTCGTGACCATGACGATGGTGTTCCGCGCCGTCGCGCTGCCGACGGACTATATCGCGCTGCTGCTGACGGTCGACTGGCTCTTGGATCGCTGCCGCACGGCGATCAATGTGATGGGCGATGTGACGGTGAGCTGCCTGCTGGACGGCAAAACGCCGGCGAGCGAAACAGGGGCAGGCGAAACAGGGGAAGGCGAGGGCGCCTCGCCCCCGCCTCTCCGATAGGCCGCCGCTCAGGCCGCGGCGTAGAGCGCCAGCGTCCGCCGCGCGCCGTCGAGATGCAGGCGCTCCACCATGCGGCCGTCGATATGGGCGACGCCGATCGCCGCATTCTCCGGCGCATCGAACAGCTCGACGATTCTGCGCGCGAATTCGATCTCGGCCGGCGAGGGCGCGAAGACCTCGTTCACCGTGGCGATCTGGCCCGGATGAATCAGCATCTTGCCGTCCATGCCGAGGTCGCGGCCCTGCTCGGCCTCGCGGCGCAGTCCGTCTAGATCATTGAAATCATTGTAGATACCGTCGATGATATCGACATTGTGCAGACGCGCCGCCAGCACCGAGGCGGAGAGCCAGGCGACCAGCGCCGGCCGGCCCGGCGTCAGCCGCGCCCGCGTCGATTTGGCGATGTCGTTCGGCCCCAGCATCATGGCGGAGAGCGGCGCCTCCTCGGCCGCGCTGGCGATTTTCTCTATGTCGAAGAGAGCGCGCGGCGTCTCGATCATCGCCCAGAGCGTGGTGTGGGCGGGCGCGCCGGCGGCTTTCATATCGCGCGCGGCGCGCAGAATATCCTCGCGGCTATTGGCCTTGGGGACGACGATGGCGTCCGGCCCCGCCGCGGCGACGGCGGCGATATCGGCGGCGTACCAGGGCGAATCGAAGACATTGACGCGCACGATGATCTCGCGGGAGCCATAGCCGCCGCCCTTCACCGCGGCGACGACCTGCTCGCGCGCCGTCTCCTTGGCGGCCTCGGCGACTCCATCCTCGAGCTCGAACATCAGCACATCGGCTGCGAGCGTCTTGCCCTTCTCCAGCGCTCTGGCGTTGGAGCCCGGCATGGCCAGCACGCTGCGTCGCGGTCGCGAAATCATGGCTCTCTTTTTCTCCCCTTGCCTCGTCGGTCGCGCTCCACAATAAAGGAGCCGCCGCCGGCGCGCCATCGCCCGGCCGTGTCCAGGGAGCGAATATGACCGAAGCCGGCCCGACAGAGCAGCCCGGCGACATTCTCCCCGCCCATCTCGAGAAGGGTTACGAGACCTTTCTCGCCGGGCGGTTTCGCAGCGAGCAGCAGAGATTCCACGAGCTGGCGGCGGAAGGCCAGAAGCCGCGGACGATGGTGATCGGCTGCTGCGATTCACGCGTCGCGCCGGAGGCGATCTTCGACGCCGGGCCGGGCGAGCTGTTCGTCATTCGCAATGTCGGCAATCTCGTGCCGCCCTATGCGCCGGACAATCAGTATCACGGCACCTCCGCCGCGCTGGAATATGCGGTGATGGCGCTGAAGGTGCAGCATCTCGTCATTCTCGGCCACGCCCAATGCGGCGGCGTGCGCGCCTATGCGGAGAGCCAAGCCGATCCCTATACGCGGCCGCTCTCGGCCGGCGATTTCATCGGCAGCTGGATCAAGCTTCTGGCCCCGGCCGCCGAGCGCGCCGGCGCCATTCCAGACCCCGTCACGCCCGATTATGTCGAGCGGCTCGCCTTCGAATCGATCAAGCAGGGCGTCGCCAATCTGCGCAGCTTCCCCTGGATCGCGACTTTGGAGCAGCGCCATTATCTGTCGCTGCACGGCGCCTATTTCGGCGTGATGGACGGAAGGCTGCTGGCGCTGGACGAGGCCACGGGCCAGTTCTCGCAGGTCGCGCCGCAGGCCCACGCCGCGGCCTTTGAGCAGCCGCGGTTCTGATATGACGATTCCGCAGATTTCCGGCCTGTCGCAGCTCGCCGATCGCTATGACGCGATCCTCTGCGACGTCTGGGGCGTGCTCATCGACGGGCGCTCGCATTTTCCCGTCGCCGCCGAGGCGCTGGAGAAATTCCGCGCCCGCGGCGGCAAGGTGGCGCTCGTCACCAACGCCTCGCGGCCGAGCGAGGAGGTCCGCCGACAGCTCGACGGGCTCGGCCTGCCGCGCGTCGCCTATGATGATCTCGTCAGCGCCGGTCAATTGACGCTGGAGCAGATGGTCGCGCGCGACGGCGAGGCGTGCCATCACCTCGGCCCGCCGCGCGACAATGGGCTTTTCGAGGCCGCCGATCGGCTGCTCGGCGGAAAATTCCGCCGCGTCCCGCTCGAGGCCGCCGATTATGTCGTCTGCACCGGGCTCATCGACGAGCGCCGCGAGACGCCGGACGATTATGCAGGAACGCTGGAGCGCATGCGCGCGCGCGGCTTGCCCATGCTCTGCGCCAATCCCGACATTGTGGTCGGCATCGCCGGCGAGCTGGTCTATTGCGCCGGCGCTCTGGCCGAGCGCTACGCCGCGCTCGGCGGCGAGGTGGTGATGGCCGGCAAGCCCTATCCGCCGATCTACGCCGCCGCTATCGGCCGCATCGCCGCTCTCGCCGGCGAGGCTCCCGCCCGGGTTCTCGCCATCGGCGACGGCGTGGCCACGGATTTGCTGGGGGCTTCCCGCGCCGGCCTCGACTCGCTGTTTCTGACCGAGGGCGTGCATCGCGACGAGCTCTACCCGCCGCCGGACCGCCGGCTGGACGCGGCCGCAATGGGGGCGCTTCTGGCCGGGGCCGGAGTCAAACCGGTTGCATTTGCGCCGTTTCTGGTGTGGTAGATGGAGAAACGGCCCGGCGGCCTCTTCCGCCCGGGCGACAAAGGCCGGTGACCGCATCCATGTCGACGCCCTTCAAGACCTATTATTTCGAAGACCTCGCCGTCGGAATGCGCGAGACCTTGATGAAGGCCGTCATGGACGACGACGTGATCGCCTTCGCCGATCTCTCCGGCGACCGCAATCCGATCCATCTGTCGGACCATTTCGCCAGCAAGACGCGCTTCGGCGAGCGCATCGTGCATGGGCTCTACACGGCCTCGCTGATCTCCACCGTCATCGGCATGTATCTGCCGGGGCCGGGCGCGGTCTATTTGTCGCAGACGCTGAATTTCCGCGCCCCGGTCAAGATCGGCGACGTGATTCACGTCGTCGTCGAAATCGTCGAGCTGATCGAGAAGGGCCGCCGCGCCCGCCTGCACTGCGAGTGCCTGGTGGACGGCAAGGTGGTGCTGGACGGCGAGGCCTGGGTCATGGTGCCGAGCCGCGAGCAGGCGACCCGCGCCGCGCAATTGGCCAAGCCCGCCGCCTCCGCCTGAGCCGCGGCGCGCTCGCGGCGGCTCATTTGCGGCGCGCCACGATGAACAGCCGCGGAAAGAGCAGCAGAATCGTTCCATCCGCCCGGCGCGGATAGGCGTCGGCGAGCGCCGCTCGATAGGCGGCGACGAAGCCGCGCGCCTCCTCCTCCGTCAGGGGCGCGAGAAACGGCCGCAGCCCCGTCGCTCGCACCCATTCCACGATCGCGTCCGCTCCCGCCAGCGGATGGGCGTAGGTCGTGCGCCAAACATCGGTCTCGCAGCCGGTTTCGTGCAGAAGATCGTAATAGGCCTCGGCGGCGAGGATTTTCGAGCGGATCGCGAAGGCGTCGCCGATCTTCTGCGCCCAGGGGCCGGCGGCGGCGGCCTCCCGCATCAGCCGATGGCTCGGCTCGTCCTGATTGTCGGGCATTTGCATGGCGAGGACGCCGCCGGGCGCGAGCGTGGCGACGAGGCGCGGAAGCAGCGCGCGATGATCGGGGAGCCATTGCAGCGAGGCGTTGGCGAAGAGGAGATCGGGCGCCGCGTCGGGACGAAAATCGGCGATGTCCGCCAGCGCGAAATCGGCGGCGGGGAGGCGCGCGCGGGCGGCGGCGATCATGTCCGGCGAAGAATCGACGCCGAGCAGACGGGCTGTGGGAAAACGCCCGGCCAGCAGTTCTGCGCTATTGCCCGGCCCGCAGCCGAGATCGATGATGAATCCCGGCGCCTCGAGCGGAATGCGAGCCAGCAGCTCGCGCGCGGGCCGCGTGCGTTCTGTCTCGAAAGTCGAATAGAGAAGCGCATTCCAGTCGGCCATGATCGAACCAGCTCATCCGTCGCGGCTTCTGCGGGCCCGGCTCCCGTGGCGCCGGTCGGCCTCATCCTCTCTCGCCATTGCGGCGAGGATGCGGTCTGCGGGCGGTCTTGGGCTCCATCGCGCGCGAGCTTGCGCGTCGCAGACACGGGGCGGCCCTTCCGGCGCCGAACTCGCGCCCTTTTTCGCCGCCACGCTCACGTAGGAAACCTCTTCGGCGCCAGCATGATAGAAAACGAGACGCGGCAATGTGGGACATGAGGCGAGGAGACAAGGGCATGAGCGTGAGACATGCGCTGCCCGGGGCCTTTCTGGCGGTCGGCCTCGTCGCCGCCGTCCCGGGCGCAGCGGGCGATCTCGGCTATCCGGCCTCCGCGCTCGGCGAATTTTCGGGCAAGCCGCGCAGCGCCTTCGACAATGCGCCGCCGCTCGCCGCGCCTTTCGTCCCGTCCGCGGACCCGGAGCAGACGGGGACCACGGCTCCCGCCCAAGCTCCCGCCCCGGCTCCTGTCCAAGCGCCGGCCCAAGTTCCTGCCCAAGCGCCTGTCCGAGCCCCCGTCCGAGCTCCCGCGCCGCGCCCGGCCGCAGCGCCGGCGCCGGTCGCGGAGGCCGAGGAGCCGGCGGAGGCGCCGCCCTCCGAGACGGCCCCCGCTCCTTCCACGGGCGCGCTCGAGGAATATGAGGCGCGCTGCTTCGTGAAGCTCCAGGGCCGCGTCGTGATCGCCAAATCGTGCCGTATCCTGCGTGAGCCGAAGGAGGTCATCTTCGAGATCGACGAAGGCCCGCTGACGATCAAGCTGCGGCAGGGCCGCGTCTGGACCGCGCGGCTCAAGGATCGCGATCTCGGCGCCGTCTATCAGACCGGCCCCTGCTGGGGCGCGAAGGGCTTCTACGCCTGCGACCGCGGGCGGATTTGATCGCTACCGCGATTTCACCCCCCGGCCTTCCTCCTGCGGCTCGCTGCGCAGGCCCTTGGGACCGAGCGTCTTGGCGATGATCCCTTCCGTCGCCGAGGTCCAGCCGGGCTTGGCGTGGACGATCGGCGTCGGCCCCTCGCCGGGGACGATGTGAACGAGGCGAAAGCCGCGCGCTTTCAGCTCGCGGAGAAAATCCGGCATCATCGCCGCCGTCGAGGGCCGCGGATCATGAAACAGGATGACGCCCTTGCCGGCCGCCTGCAGCCGCGACATCACCAGCTCCAGCTCGGCGCGGGGCGTCATCTCCTGCCAGTCGGAGGCCCAGAGATCGGCGCCGAAGACGGTGACATTGCGCTCGCCGAGCCAGCGCACCAGCTCCGGCGTGTCGGCGAAGCCGGGAAAGCGGAAGAAAGGGAAATGCGGCGAAGGCGCGCCGGCGGGAAAGCCCGCGGCGGCGTCGACGGCGTGGAAGCCTTTTTCAATGTCGGCCTGCGCGGCGTCCTCGCTCATCAGCCGCAGCGTGCGTGCGGGATGGCTGTAGGAATGATGTCCGGCGTTGTGGCCCTCGGCGACGATGCGGCGGATCAGCGCCGGCGCCTCGGCGGCGCGGGCGCCGACCAGAAAGAAGGTCGCCCGCGCGCATTCTTCTTTCAGCGCATCCAGCACGCGCTCGGTCGCGCCATGGGCGGGGCCGTCGTCGAAGGTGAGGACGACCTCGTGATCGGCGAGCGCCAGCGTGCGCGGATAGGTCTGCAGGCCGAGCGCCAATCCCTCGCTTCCGTCGATCGCGATCGTCCGCGACACGCCCAGCGCCTGCGCGCCGCATTCGGCCGCGCCGGCGACGGCGGGCGAGAAGGCGGCGGGCGTGAGCGCGAGCAGAGCCGCGGCGAGACGACGAGCGGCAGGACGAAGAGTCGAAAGAACATGCATAGGCGGTTTGCTTTCCCGGCGCGGCGCGTTATGGGAGCCCTTGTCCCGGTCTCGCCGGCCGCTCGCCCCCCTCGCGCATCGATCAGGCCCCCATATGTCGCAAGACCATGAAAAATCGGCGCCTGCGGAAGGAAATTTTCGCGACGAGGAAACCGGCGAGCCGCGCGCCGATTTCGTCGCCGCGGTGGAAGAGGCCATCGCCGAAGGCGATTCCGGCCATGTGAAGGAGCTGGTCTCCCCGCTCCACGAGGCGGATGTCGGCGCGCTGATCGAATTGCTCGATCATGAGGAGCGCCCGCGCCTCGTCGAGCTAATGGGCGACGAGTTCGATTTCGCCGCTCTGACCGAGGTCGGGGAATCGACGAGAGAAGATATCCTCGAGGAGCTGCCGGTCGCGACGCTCGCCGAGGCGATGCGCGAGCTCGAGAGCGACGACGCCGTCGCCATTCTGGAGACGCTGGAGCCCAAGGAGCAGGCGGAGGTCCTCGAGGCGCTGCCGGCGCAGGAACGCATCATTCTGCGCCGCTCGCTGGAGGCCGCCGAGGGCACGGCCGGGCGCCTGATGCAGACGACGCTGATCGCCGTGCCGCCCTTCTGGTCGGCGGGCGAGGTGCTGGATTTCTTCCGCGCCACCGAGCCGGACGAGCTGCCGGACAATTTCTTCGAGGTCTTCGTCGTCGATCCCGCCTATCGGCTGCTCGGCACGGTTTTTCTCGACGCGCTGGTGCGCGCCCATCCCAAGACGCGCGTCGAGGAGATCATGCAGGCGGATCGCCGCCGCGTGCAATTCGACGAGGACACGGAGGAAGTCGCGCGCCTCTTCGAGCGCTACAATCTCGTGTCCGTTCCCGTGGTGGACGAGGCGGAGCGGCTGGTCGGCGTCATCACCATCGACGACGTCGTGGACGTCATTCAGGAGGCCGCCTCCGACGAGATCAAGGCGCTCGGCGGCGTCGGCCGCGACGAGGAGCTGACCGACAGCTTCTGGTGGGTGGTCAAGAGCCGCTTCGTCTGGCTGCTCGTCAATCTCTGCACCGCCTTCATCGCCTCCAGCGTCTTGAAGGCCTTCGAGACGGAATTGCAGCAGATGGTGGCGCTCGCCGTGCTGGCGCCCATCGTCGCCAGCCAGGGCGGCAATTCGGCGACGCAGACGATGACGGTGACGGTGCGCGCGCTGGCGACGCGCGAGCTCTCGCGCTCCAACGCCATGCGCATCATATTGCGCGAGCTGGCGACAGGGGCCTTCAATGGCGCGGCTTTCGGCCTGATCACCGGGCTCGTCGCGGCCAATTGGTTCCAGACGATCGGCCTCGGCCCGGTGATGGCGCTGGCCATGTTCACCAATCTCGCCGCCGGCGCGCTTGGCGGCATTCTCGTGCCCATGCTGCTCGAGCGCTGGAAGGTCGATCCGGCCGTGGCCTCCAGCGCCTTCGTCACCACCGTCACCGATGTCGTCGGCTATGGTTCCTTTCTGAGCATAGCCACGTTATGGTTCCGCCTTCGATGAGTCGCGCGGCCGAGCCTGTGGCGAATCGCGCCGGCTTTGGGGAATTAACGCTTCGTTACCGGCTTGCGGGATATTTTCGCGCAATGCGATCGAACGAGATTTTCGCGGCCGCGGCCGCCGTCCTCCTCTCCACGGCCCTCTCCGGCTGCGGCAGCGCCGTGGATCCGTCCTATAGCGCGCGCCCGCGCTTCGCGACCAGCGCGCCGCTGGTCAACACGCGCAAGGACCCGACCTATCTCGCCTATGCGGTGCCGGAGTCGCAGCTGCACGCCTATCCGGCGACGCGCAGCGCCGAATTCTCCGTGCATGGCGTCGACGTCTCCAAATATCAGGGCGATATCGACTGGCAGGCGGTGAAGGAATCGGGCGTCGGCTTCGCCTTCATCAAGGCGACCGAGGGCGGCGACGCGCTCGACTCCAAGTTCCAGCGCAATTGGGCGGCGGCCAAGGCGGCCGGCGTGCCGCGCGGCGCCTATCATTTCGTCTATTGGTGCCGGCCCCCGCATGAGGAGACCGGCTTCTTCAAATCCGTCGTGCCAGTGGAGCCGGACGCGCTGCCGCCCGTGTTGGACGTGGAGGCGACGCCCACTTCCCGCACCTGCAAGCGCACGCTCTATCGCGAGGAAGTGCTGCGCGACATGCGCGTCATGCTCGAAGATCTCGAGCGCCATTACGGCAAGAAGCCGATCATCTACAGCTCGGTGGATTTCTATCAGGCGATCCTGCATTCCGGCGCGCTGGCGGAATATCCGATCTGGGTGCGCTCGACGAAATATCATCCGGCGGTGCGCTATGGCGACCGCAAATGGACCTTCTGGCAATATCGCTCCGACGGCCATGTCCCCGGAATTTCCGTCGCCGTGGATCAGAACACGTTCAACGGCAGTCATGCGCAATGGCGGGAATGGCTCGCCGATCAGACCGGGCTGAAGGCGCAGCCCGTCGCGACGGCGGCCGCCAAGCCGATCGACGATCGCGGCATAGAGAAGCTGATCGAGGAAGACCCGGCGATGCTGCCCTCCGCGATGAAGAACGCGCAGTGATCCTGCGCCGGGCGCGCGCGGCGCTTCGGCTCGCCCTCGCGGCGACGCCGTTCGTCTCCGCGGCGGCGGGCTGCGAGGCGGGCGATCCGTCGCTCGCCGGCCATTATTATCTCAGCGGCGTGATGGAGACCGGCTCCGAGCTGCTGCTGCGCCCGGACGGGCGCTTCGACTATATGCTCGCCTATGGCGCGCTGGACGAGATCGCCTCCGGCTGCTGGTCGCGCCGGGGCGATGTGGTGACGCTCGCCGTCTCGAAGTTCGAGGCGAGCATGGACGATCCGATGAAATTCGATCGGCTCGAGCTCGCCGTCACGCCGCGCGGCGGCCTGTCGCGGCGCTTCGAGGGCGGCCGAACCGGCGTCTATTCGCGGCCGCGCGGCGGGCGTTGAGCGCGCCGGGAGCTGCGCTCGAACGAAACCGGGGCCGTTTTGAAATTCGCATTTCGACCCTGAACGATCATTCGATATCGACAAGAATTTCTTGCGGGCTCCAAGAGGATCAGAACGTGTTCGAGGTCAAACAGTGGCCCGTGTCACGGCTTTCCGATTAGGGCGCGTTGCGTTGTCGAGGCGATCCAATTCGCATAGCTCCCTTCGCTCTTCACACTTTTGGGATTATGCTGCTTCCAACAGGATATTGGCGTAGGTCCTCCCAAGATCGAGCGCTTCCCAATGGGAAATAAAAAAGAGCGTGTGCAATGCCCGCTATCAGACCAATGCAATTCGTGACCGAGGATCGAGAGCCCGGCGATGTCTGCGGACCAGCGAGTACGCTCTGGATCAGCGAAGCGGCGGGGCTGACGCAGTTCGGCGCCCTCATTGAGATACTCGAGCCCGGGTCGCTGTCCTCCCTCAAGCATTGGCACAGCGCTGAGGACGAGCTGCTATATGTCCTGGAAGGCGAAGTAACGCTGATCGAGGGCGCTACCGAAACGATTCTCCGCGCTGGTGATGCCGCCGCTTTCAAAGCTGGTGTCGCGATTGGCCACCATCTGCACAACCACAGCGAACAACCAACTCGATGTCTGGTTATGGGCGCGCGTGCGCCTATCGATAAAATCACATATCCGGATCATGATCGGGTCTGCCATCGAGATCGCTCCCTTCCCGACGACATCTGGACCGACGGCGCAGGGACGCCGGCAACTAACCCATATGCTTGAGATCTAGCGCTTCTGTATCGTTGAATGGCGTGCCGATTCATTCTCGATATTCGAAGCGATGCGTTTGGCGCCTCGGCGAAATTCGACATGCCCGCCGCCACTCTGCCGCCCCCTCGCCCGATCGCTGGCCAAGGCGGGCGAAATCGTCTAGTGTGGCCGCTCATTCGAGAGCGTGAACGCTTTTGAAGGGTTCTCGGCGTCGTAAAATCGACGCGGTTTCGAGCGTGTGCGCCGTTCAACGTAATTTCCAAAGGTCCGGGCGGGGAACGTCCGAGGCGACGTTTCATAGACGAAAGGATGAGGCCATGCGGCTTGCTGCGGCGATCTTCGCCACCTGCGTATCTTTTTCCGCGCTGGCGCTGGAGACGCCCGTCGAATCCTCTGCGGATACGGCCCCCGCCGCTGTGGCTCAGCTCGACGTTCGCGCACCCGAGACGGCGCCTGTCGCCGAGATTGCGCCTCTTCCGCCGGTGATCGAGCGCGTCGCGCAGCCGGCGCCCGCTGCGGCGCATCGCAAGCTTCATCATATCGCTCGGCGGCCCGGCGCGCTCGCGCATCGTCCGGCGCCGCCGCGCCGTCGCATGGAGGCGCGCGCGCCGCTGCTTCCGACGCCTGTGGCGGAGGCGCTGCGTCCCGCCCCGCGGCGTTGCGAGAGCATCGCCTGCCCCCGCTTCGTGCTCGTCGGCGTCGGCTTCTGAAGCGAAGCGACCTCGCCGAATGACGCGGCCGCGCCGGATAGGCGCGGCCTTTTTCGTTTCAGGCCCGAGGCGGGATTTTGAAAAGGCCGCGTCGCATCGGACGCGGCCTCGGCGCGACGCTCAGCGATCGCGGCCGTGATGATCGTGATGGCCGTGATCATGATCGTGATCGTCGTCGTGATCGTGATCGTGATCGTGATCGGCGAAGACGAAGAGATCGACGAGATCGCCGATCGCCGGCCGATTGGCGGGAATATAGGGATTCTCGCGCGAGGGAATCGGGTTCGGCAGATTGTCGCGGCTGAGATGCGAGATGGTCGGCAGCTTCCAGTTCCGCTCGATGAATTTCAGCAGCGAGACATGGTCGTAATAGGTGTGGTCGACATAGCCCTTCTTGGCGTAGGGCGAGACCACGATGAGCGGAATGCGCGTGCCGTCGCCGAAGAAGTCCACCGGCTGAATATAGCCCGAGTCGTAATAGCCGCCGCCTTCATCCGTGGTGATGAAGATCGCCGTCGAATCCCAGGCGGAGGAATTCTGCACGCGCGCGATCAGCGTCTTCAGGAATTGCTCGTAGAGATTGCTGGTCGAATCGGCCGGATGCGCGGCGAAGGCCTCGAAGGGACGCACGAAGGACACGGCCGGCAGCGTGCTGTCGGTCAAATCCTTCAGGAAGGCGCCATAGTTCTGCAGCTTGGCGTATTCGCTCGTCGTCATCACCTGCAGATAGCCGGTGAGCGGATCGCAAATGCCGCAATAGGAGTGGAAGGGCGCGCCGCCAGTGACGGGGAAATTCACGCCATCGACCGAATTGGCGAAGACGGTGGGATCGTCGCCGCGATCGGCGCTGTAATATTTCCACGACACATTATGCGCGTTCAGCACATCGACGATGGTCGAGGCCTTCTGCGGCGGCAGCGTGAACTTCGTCGCGCCGAGCGCGCGCGTCACGGACGGCGTCTGGTTCCAATACATGTTGTAGTTGTTGACGAGGTAGTAGTGCCCCGGCGCGCATTTGCGCTCATAGGTCCCATGGCTGCGCAGCTGCTGATCGACAGCGGCGACGCCCGGCTGCGACAGATCATGGCAGTTCACATAGGAGCCGCCGCTGTAGCCGTCCTGCGTGTAGTAATTATTCGTGCCGCTGACCGGATCGGGATTTTCGATCTGATTGACGGGCGGCGTCGCGGGCGAGCCGTCGAGACGCGCAGGATCGGTGTAGAAAGCCGCATGGCCGGTGACGATCGCCTGGAAATTGGCGCCCGTGCCGCCCATCACCGCCTGATGGTAATTGTCGCTGATCGCGTAAGAATCGGCGAGCGATTTGAAATAGGGCGCGTCGCCGGTCTGCGCGGCGCCATTCGCATCCGTATAGGCGTTCATGTTGAAGAAGCCCATGGAGATCGCGCCCTCCTTGGGATCGAAGCCGGCCGGCGGATTGCCGTTGGAGCCGGTGCCGATGGTCTTCTCGACCCAGACGAACTTGTCGAGCTTGCCGCCGTCCCACTCCTGCCACATCTGGAAGAAGCGATGCACAGGGTCGCCGGTATAGGCGGCGTAAGAGACATATTTGCTGATCTGATAAGGACCATTGGGCAGATCGGCGGGGAAGCGCGCATCCGGCACGCCCTGCGGAACGCCGGCGGCGTAAGTGGTGTAGGGCTGCGGCAGGGTGGCGTAGGCGCCGGTCGACGGCGTCACGACCTCATAATGATAGAGATCGGAGCCGATGTTCTGCGTCGCCTTGGAGAAATTCGGACCGGGCGTTCCGTCGGCCTTGATGATGCCCTTGCTCAGCAGATTGTCGACGCTCTGGCCGGCGGCGGGACGATAGCCGCCGAAGAGATTGTCGAAGGTGCGGTTCTCGCCGACGACGATGATGACATGCTTGATCGGCGTCCGTGTGGACTCGGCCTTGGCGGCGATCACGATCGACGTCGCGGTGAGCGCTGTCGTCGCGAGACAGGCGCTCTTCAAAAGCAGGCGTATGTTCATGTGGCCCTCGCATTTCGCAAGAAAAAGCACTTTTCCAATCTCGAGGCCGGCGCTCGCCGTGAGCGTCGCGGCAGGCAAAGCTAGCGAAGCCCGATCTCAGCGCGATGGCGGCGCAATGAAGCTCTCGTGACTGCCACGGCTTTCGCGCCGGGCCAGCGCCGCGGCGCGCCGTGCGACTTTGCCGCATGCTTGACGCGCTCTGCGCCGCGACTAGCTGACTGTCTCGAAATATGCGTTTTTCGTCGTTTTTTCCGGCAGAGCAGAAGAGCGTCGAAAATTGCGGCTGTCCCGGCAATAGCGCATGTTTTTCACATATTGCGGGTCTCTTCGACGCGTTCTACCTACACGCATGTGGTCGACGACTGCAGAAACAACGACGAAAGGCGTCACTGATGGCACATACGACAGCGGAGCTAGAGGCGATCCTCATGCAGCGCTCGCTCACCGACGTGGAACTTCTCGCGGCGGCGGACAAGGCCGAGGATTTTCGCATCCTGCCGGACGCGTCGGTGATCAAGATCGGTGGCCAGAGCATCATCGATCGCGGCCGCTCGGCGGTTTATCCGCTGGTCGATGAGATCGTCACCGCGCGCAAGGCGCATCAGATGCTGATCGGCACGGGCGCCGGCACGCGCGCGCGCCATCTCTATTCCATAGCGGCGGGCGTCGGCCTGCCGGCGGGCGTGCTCTCGCAGCTCGGCGCCTCGGTCGCCGATCAGAATGCGGCGATGCTCGGCCAGCTGCTCGCCAAGCATGGCATTTCCGCCGTGGACGGCGCCGGCCTCTCGGCGGTGCCGCTCTATCTGCAGGAGGTCAACGCCGTCGTGTTCAGCGGCATGCCGCCTTATAATCTGTGGATGCGTCCGGCGGCCGAAGGCGTCATTCCGCCCTATCGCACCGATGCGGGCTGCTTCCTCATCGCCGAGCAGTTCGGCTGCAAGGCGATGATCTTCGTCAAGGACGAGCAGGGCCTGTTCACCGCCAATCCCAAGACCGACAAGAATGCGAAATTCATCCCCAAGATCACGGTCGATGAGATGAAGGAGCAGGGCCTGCAGGATTCGATCCTCGAGTTCCCGCTGCTCGATCTGCTGAAATCCGCGCGTCACATCCGCGAGGTGCAGATCGTCAACGGCCTCGTCCCCGGCAATCTGACCCGCGCTCTTTCTGGAGAGCATGTCGGCACCATCATCACCGCGAGCTGAGACGGATCATGACCCATACCTACAACATCAAGCATGTCGCCTCTCCGCTCGCGCGGCAGACCCTTCTCGACTCCGAGCTGACGCGCCCCGTCGCCGGCAAGCGTCCGATCCGCGTGCTGCCCTGGCTGCAGGTGGTGAAGATCGGCGGCCGCGCCATCATGGATCGCGGCGCCGAGGCGATCCTGCCGCTGGTGGAGGAGATCCGAAAGCTCATGCCCGAGCATCGGCTGCTCTTCCTCACCGGCGCCGGCGTGCGCGCGCGCCACCTCTATGGCGTCGGGCTCGATCTCGGCCTGCCGGTCGGCTCGCTGGCCCCGCTCGCCGCGAGCGAGGCCGGGCAGAACGGCCATATCCTCGCCTCGCTGCTCGCGCCGGAGGGCGTCTCCTATATCGAGCATCCGACCATCGCCAATCAGCTGGCGATTCACTTGAGCGCGACCCGCGCCGTGGTGGGCAGCGCCTTTCCGCCCTATCACCATCACGAGTTCCCCGGCTCGCGCATTCCGCCGCATCGGGCCGACACGGGCGCCTTTCTGCTCGCCGACGCCTATGGCGCCGCCGGCCTCACCATCGTCGAGGATGTGGACGGCCTCTACACGAGCGACCCCAATGGACCGGACGGCGAGAAGGCGCAGCTCATTCGAGAGACGAGCTTCTCCGAGCTCGCCGATCACAAGGGCACGCTGCCCTTCGACCGCGCCATGCTCGAGGTGATGGCGACGGCGCGCCATATCGACCATGTGCAGATCGTCAACGGCCTCGTCCCCGGCCGGCTCACCGCCGCTCTGCGCGGCGAGCATGTCGGCACGATCATCCACACGGCCGCGCGCCGGAACAGCTGAGACGCCGCGCATCATGTGAATGCGCGTGATCGAGGAAAAGCCGGCCGAGCGGCGTGACGCGCCGCTCGGCCTTTTTCGTTGCGCCCGCCGCGTCGAACGTCGCGACAGGCGCCGCTGTGCTCCAGCGCACAGACGCGGCCGCTAGGCGCGGTCTCAATGACGCGATGCTGTCCATTTCACATGGCTTTCGACGGGCGGCGCGATTTTTTTGATTTCCATATTTGAAAAGGAAAGCATCATGTCGCTGACATCTCGCGTCATCGCGATTCTCGAAGGCGCGACGGTCGCGCGCATTCGGTTTCGCTTTCCCATCGCCGGAAGCAATGTGACGATCGCGCGGCAGACTTTTCATCGCGTCGCGCGTGCGATCCGCGCCGGCGCCGTCCATGTCGCCGTTCCCACCGATCTCGCGGCGGGCGTCGCCGCACAATACAATGACGTCGCGCGCACCCGCGCCGATGGGACGGTAGTGGCGGCCAACACGCTCGAGGTGAATACGACGGCGGGCCGCCTCGACGCCAGCTACGTCGTCCACGAGAGCCTGCATTGCGCCTATGATCTTTTGCGCACGGGGATCGACGGCAATTCGGAAGAGGCGTCCGCTTATGTCTGCGCGGCGCTCTATTGCCGCATGACCGGCCTGCCCAAGCCGCGCTGGGTGGGTCCCGGCATCTACGCGCAGGCGGAGAAGGCGGCGCAGGGGCTGCTCGCGCACTATCAGCGCGGCGACGTCGCCGTGCCGACGGTGGGGCTCACGGAATGGGCCGCGCTCCGCCTATCGGTGGCGCTGCATCCGGTCTATCCAGCCGCCGCGCCGGGCGGTTTCTCGGGAATATTGACCGGCGCGCAATATGCGCATGACGGGTGAGGAGGCGTTCACCTCTCCCGGTGCAAATCTCTCTCCTCCATTCGCGCCAGGAAGACGAAGCACAGAGCGATGAACAGCGCGCCGATCAGAAAGGCGGTGCGGAAGGTCTCGCGCAGCGCTTCCACGCCGGCCCCAGTGGCGGCTTCGGCGATGAGCGCGCCATGGCCGGCGCCGATGACGATCGCGCCGATGATCGCCACGATCAGCGCCGACCCCAGCTGACGCGAGAATTGCATCACCGCCGTCGCCGTGCCGAGATTATGCCCCGGCGCCGCGCTCTGCACGCAGACGGTCGTCACCGGCAGCATGGCTCCGACGCCGAAGCCGACGATCGCCAGCAGCGCATCCAACGCTGCGAGCGGCAGATCGGCGAGAAATTGCCGCGCAATGAGCAGGGCGACGAAAGCGAGCGCGAGAGCCGCCAGCGGCGGCGCCTTGTAATGGCGCAGACGGCTGAGCAGCCGTCCCGAGATGGCCGCGCCGGTCACTGTCGCCACGGTGAGCGGGATCAGCGCGAGGCCGGACTGGTCGGCGGAGAGGCGCAGCGCGCCCTCGAAATATAGGGGCATGTACATCGTCAGCGCGACGAAGGTTCCGAGGCCGAAGCCGCCCGCGAGAATGGCGTTGCGAATGACGTCGTCGGCCAGCACGGCGAGCGGGATCAAAGGCTCCTCGGCCGTCTTGGTGCGCCAGGCGAAGATCGCCCAGCCGGCGAGCGCCGTGGCCAGCATGGCGAGAATTGGCGCCGAGCCCCAGGGATAGCGCACGCCGCCCCAGGAGAGCGCGAGCAGCGAGGCGACGGAGGCGATGACGAGCAGCGCCGCGCCGGCGATATCGACGCGATGCGGATGGCGGCGCAGCGGCAGCCGCGCCAGCTTGAAATAGGTCATGAAGAAAGCCGCGAGGCCGAGCGGCAGATTGATCCAGAAGATCAGCGACCAATGCAGATATTCGGCGAAGACGCCGCCGAGGATCGGGCCGCCGACGCTGGCGCCGGCGAAGACGATCGAGAAATAGGCGAGCGCCCGGCCGCGCTCGCGCAGGCTGACGAGATCGGCGATGATCGTCTGCGCCAGCGCGATGAGCGCGCCGCCGCCCGCGCCCTGCGCCGCGCGCGCAATGGCGAGCCAAGTGAGATTCGGCGAGACCGCGCAGGCGACCGAGCCGAGCACGAAGGTGAAAATGCCGATCAGCAGCATGACGCGCACGCCATGGATGTCGGCGAGCTTGCCGTAGAGCGGCGTCAACGCGGTGGCGGCCACGAGATAGGCGGTGACGATCCAGGGCAGATGCTCGAAATCGCCGAGATCCTGGCCGATCGTCGGCAGAGCGGTGGCGACGATGGTCTGGTCCAGCGCCGAGAGCAGCATGGCGAGGCCGAGCCCGATCATGATCTGCAGCATCTCGCCTCTGGTCAGGTCGGCGCGCGAGAAGCCGGCGGCGGGCTTGTTCACTTTTGTCGGTCCTCTCCATGAATCGCGCGGCGGAAGCGAATCGCCGGGCGGAAGCCTGAGCTTGCGAGTATGGCGCCGTCACGGCCGACCACGATGATCTCGAGCGCGGTCGCCGGATTGGCGAGCGCCGCGGCGGCCGTGTCCCATGCCCGCTGCGCGATCGGGGCGGCGAGGTCCACGCCCGCCGCGCGGGCGGTCGCCTGCGCCTCCAGCGCGCTATTGGCCTTTTCGATCGCCGCGCAGAGCGCTTCGCCGGCGCCGGCCGCGCGGGCGGTCGCCACGAGATCGGCCAGATCGATCGAGGAGCGGCTGGAGTGAAGGTCGAGCCGCCCCTGCGCCAGCTTGGTCAGCTTGGCGAAGCCGCCGGCGAGGGTCACGCGCGGGACCGTATGCTTGCGCAAATATTTGAGCAGGCCGCCGGCGAAGTCGCCCATCTCGATCAGCGCCTCCTCCGGCAGGCCGTAGAGCTTGCGCACGGCGTCTTCCGAGGTGGAGCCGGTGGTCGCGGCGACATGGTCGAGGCCGCAGGCGAGGGCGACGTCGACGCCGCGGTGGATGCTGTCGATCCAGGCGGAGCAGGAATAGGGCACGACGATTCCCGTGGTGCCGAGAATGGAGAGCCCCCCGATAATGCCGAGCCGTCCGTTGAGCGTCGAGCGGGCGAGCTCCTCGCCATTCTCGACGGAAATCTCGATTTGCGCGTCCGGCGCCGCGCCGAGCTCGGCGGCGGCTTCCGCTATCGCCTGCCGCATCATGGCGCGGGGAACGGGGTTTATGGCCGGCTCGCCCGGCGGCAGCGGCAGGCCGGGGCGCGTCACCACGCCGACGCCGGGGCCGGCGGCAAAGCTCACCCCTGCGCCCGCCGGCGCGCGGCGGACCTTTGCGCGGATCAGCGCGCCATGGGTGACGTCGGGATCGTCGCCGGCATCCTTCACCACGCCGGCCTCGGCATAGTCCTCGCCGCGGGTGAATTGCGCGAGCGCGAAGGCGACGCGCCTGCCCCCCGGCAGGCCGATCTCCACCGGATCGGGCGGCTCGCTCCCGGAGACGAGCGCGACAAAGGCCGCCCGCGCCGCCGCAGTGGCGCAGGCGCCGGTGGTCCAGCCGCGGCGCAGCGGGGGTTTCGTCGAATCCGCGTCTGTCATGGGCGACACATAAACCGCATTCTCTCCGCGCGACACTGCGCGCGCTTTGGACTAGAAGAAGCCTCCCATACCGAGCAGCGAGACAGGGGGCCGAAATGACGCGCAATCTCCTCGATTTCCACATTCTCCTCGCGCCGGCGGAGGCCGCAGGCGGCGGCTTCTCGCTGTCCAGCCCGGATATCGCCGAGGGCGCGACCATCGATCGCAAATTCGTTTTCGACGATTTCGGCGGCACGGGCGACAATGTCTCGCCGCAGCTGAATTGGAGCGAGCCGCCGGCCGGAACCAAGAGCTTCGCGCTCTTCTGCCACGACCCGGACGCGCCGACCGGCGGCGCCGGCTTCTGGCATTGGCTCGTCGTCGATATTCCCGCCTCCGCGCGCGCGCTGGCGCAAGGCGCTGGAGCGGCGGGCGGCGCCGGCCTGCTGCCCGCGGGCGCGAAGCCGATCCGCAACGATTACGGCTTTTCCCATTGGGGCGGTCCTTGCCCGCCGGTCGGCGATCCGCCGCATCGCTATGTCTTCACTGTCTATGCGCTGAGCGCCCCGAAGGTGGAGGCGCCGGAGGGCGCGACGGCCTCGCTCGTCGGTTTCATCGTCAATCAGAACGTCCTCGCCAAGGCGAGCCTCACTGGCCTCTTCGGCCGCTGAGCTTTGCTCGCTGCTCTCGCGGATAATCTGGCGCTCGCCGCGCTCGGTCTGTCGATCGAGGCGGCGATCGGCTATCCGCAGCCGCTCTTCGCGGCCGTCGGCCATCCGGTCACTTGGATCGGCGCGCTGATCGCGGCGCTGGATCGCTCGCTCAATCGCGATGGCGCGCCGCCGCTGCTGCGCCGTCTCGCCGGCGTCCTCGCGGTTCTCATCGTCGTCGCCATCGCTTTCGCGATCGGCCTTCTGCTGCAGGGGGCCTGCCTCGCTCTGCCTTTCGGGATTATTCCGCTGGCCGTGCTGACCTCGAGCCTCTACGCGCAGCGCAGCCTCTATTCGCATGTGAAGGACGTGGCCGAGGAACTCGACCGCTCGCTCGAGCGCGGCCGCGCCAGCGTCGGAAAAATCGTCGGCCGCGACGTCTCGCGGCTGAACGAGGCGGGGGTGAGCAGGGCGGCGATCGAAAGCCTCGCCGAGAATTTCTCGGACGGGGTCATCGGCCCGGCCCTCGCCACCGTCTTGTTCGGACTGCCCGGCGCTCTCATATACAAAAGCGTCAATACGGCCGACAGCATGATAGGCCACAGGACGATGCGACACGAAGCGTTCGGTTGGGCGAGCGCCCGATTGGACGATCTCCTCAATCTTCCCGCCGCGCGCCTCTCGGCGGCTCTCATCGCGATAGGCGCAGCGCTGACGGGAGGCTCTCTCCGGGCCGCATTTTCGACCTGCCTGCGTGACGCGCAGGCGCACGCCTCGCCCAACGCCGGCTGGCCGGAGGCGGCGATGGCCGGCGCGCTGGATTTGCGGCTCGGCGGCCCGCGCGCCTATGGCGCGCATGAGGTGAAGGGCGCCTGGCTCGGCTCCGGGCGCAGCGAGGCGACGCCGGCGGATATTCGCCGCGCCTTGCGGATTTTCAGCTGCGCCGCGGCGACGGCGATCTGCGCTTTCGCAGGCGCCGCTCTGGCGATGCTCAGTAATTGAGCAGATTAGCTGGTGCTTGGGCGGGTCGAATGAAAAATTTTTGGCGCCTAGCGCAAAACATCACCAGATTTCATTTCAGGAGACATTGACTATGCTATAATTTCTTTTTTGTGCGTCGCAGCACAGCTCGAATGAGCGGCGGCCGCGCATGAAGGGAGCGTGGAGAGATGGACCGGATATCGTACCAGTTCTATGAGATGATGCACTTGGCTTTCGCCCCGGCGCGGGCGATGTCGGACGCTACTCTCACGACCTTCAAAAATCCGTTCAATCCCTTCGCGCATACGTCGGTAGGGCGCAGCGTCGCGGCGGCGGCGGAATTATTCGAGCGCATGACGCGCCGCTATGGCAAGCCGGTCTTCGACCTTCCCGAGACGCTGATCGACGGCGTGGCGACGCCCATCGTCGAGGAGGTGGTGTGGGAGCGGCCTTTCTGTCGGCTGCTGCATTTCCAGCGCATCTTCCAGGGCGAGGCGCCGCGCCAATCCAAGCTGCTGATCGTCGCGCCGATGTCCGGCCATTACGCCACTCTGCTGCGCGGCACGGTGGAGGCCTTTCTGCCCAGCCATGACGTCTACATCACCGATTGGTCCGACGCGCGTTCCGTGCCGACCGAGAAAGGCGTCTTCAGTCTCGACGACTATGTCGATTATCTCGTCGATGCGCTGCGCCTCTTGTCGAAGCGCGACGATGGCGTTCCGCTGCATACGCTCGGCGTCTGCCAGGCGTCCGTGCCGCTCATCTGCGCCATTGCGGCGCTGGATGGCGAGGGCGGCGTCGACGCTCCCGAATCCATGGTGCTGATGGGCGGACCGATCGATCCGCGCCGCAGCCCGACGGCGGTCAATCGTCTCGCCGTGGAGCGCGGCGTCGACTGGTTCCATCGCAATTGCATCCATACCGTGCCCTTTCCCCACGCCGGGCTCGGGCGCAAGGTCTATCCGGGCTTTCTGCAGCTCTCGGGCTTCATGGCCATGAATCTCGAGCGCCATGTCGCCGCGCATTTCGATATGTTCAACCATCTCGTCGAGGGCGACGGCGATTCCGCCGAGAAGCATCGCGACTTCTACGACGAATATCTCGCGGTCATGGATCTCGCCGCCGAGTTCTATCTCGAGACGGTCGAGAAAGTGTTCATCCGCCACGAGATTCCGCAGGGCCTGCTGCGTCATCGCGGCGAGATCATCGATCTTTCGGCCATACAGCGCACCGCGCTGCTGACGGTGGAAGGCGAGAAGGACGATATCTCCGGCGTCGGCCAGACCTATGCCGCGCAAGAGCTGTGCGCGAATATTCCAGACGTCCGCAAGCAGCATTATCTGCAGGAGGGCGTCGGCCATTATGGCGTCTTCAACGGCTCGCGCTTCCGCCGCGAGATCGTTCCGCGCATCCGCGATTTCTTCACGCGGGTGGAGACCTACGCCAGCTGAGGCGGCGCGCGCTTCTCCCCGCGCGCTTCGCTGCGGGGAGAAGGCTCGAAACCGTCAGGCGCGGCCGAAGATCAGGATGAAATTATTGGCCGGAAGATCGAGGATCTTCTTGAGCGCTATGCCATGCGGCGCGGCCGCCTTCTCGAGATCCCGCACATCCTTCAGCCCCCATTCGGAGACCTTGGCGGCGAGGATTTCCTTGTCGAAGGCTTCATTGGAGGCGGTCGTATATCCGCCCTCCACCTTGAACGGGCCATAAATGGCGACGAATCCGTCCTTGGTCAGCAGCTTCGCCGCGAGCTGCGCGATGCCGTCCGCGATGGAGACGGGCGCGACCTGAAACAGATTGACGACGAAGATCACGTCATAGAGCCGATCTTTCGGATCGGGCCAGGTCTCGGATTTGGTGAGATCGATCTTCAGCGGATCCGAGACATTGGCGTTTCCCGCTTCCGCGCGCTTGGCCTTGATCGTCTCGAAGACATCCGCGTCGTAATCGGAGGGCTGCAGGAACAGCTCCTTGAAGTGTGGCGCGAAATAATTGATGTGATTGCCCGCGCCGCTGGCCAGCTCGAGCACATTGCCGCTCTTTGGAAAAATCTCCTTGAACACTTCGAGGATCGGGTCGCGATTGCGGTTTCCCGCCCAGGCGACATAGGGGCTGAGCGGATAGGGATCGATCGGCGGACGGTCGGCCGGAATGGCCACGGCCTCTGCGGTGACGTTCGACATTGCATGCTCCTCCTTTACGCTCGCACAGGGAATTCGCGCGCCGTCAGGCGGCGAGCAGCTCGGCGAGATGACGGTCGATCGCCGCATTGTAGGCGCCGTCCGCTCCGAAGAGGGCGAGATGGCCCCAGGGCGACGACACGCGGCGCAATCGGCTATTGGGAATGAGCTTCTGCTCGGCCTCTATGTCGGCGAGCGGGAAGAAGCCGTCCTCGTCGATGGCGATGACCGTTGTGTCGGCGCGAATTCGGCCGAGCGCCGCCGAAAGATCGCCATCGGCGTTTCGCGAGACGTCGGCGTCGCGCCACTTGCGCAGCAGCAGAAGAAGATTGTTGGGGTCCTGCGGCAGGAAGTGATTTTCGACGAAGCCGGTGACGAAATCATCGGTCGTCGTGAAGCCCAGCTCCGCATAGCCGCGCCTGTTGTAGAGCGCCGGCGAGAAGCCGGAGGCCGCAAAGAGGCGGGCGTGTCGGCGCAAGCCGCGATGGACGCGAGAGGCGCGCTCGTACCAGCCCTCCTCGAAGGCGGGATCGGAGACGATCGCATCGATGAATGTCTGCACCAGCAGACGATTGTGCGGCGTGCCGCGCGCGAGGCCGGCGATGGGCGCGGCGCGCCGCACGGCCTCGGGAAAACGCACCGCCCATTCATAGGTCTGCTGCGCGCCCATGGAGCCGCCGAGCACGAGGGCGAGACGCTCGATTCCGAAAATCTCCGTCACCAGACGGTGCTGTGCGCGCACGTCGTCGGCGATCTCCACCTCGGGAAAGCGCGCGGCGCCGAAGGGCGCGCGCGTGCTGCTCGGCGAGCTGGAGAGGCCGGCGCCGATCTGATTGACCAGGATGATGAAGTATTTTTCTGGATCGAGCGCGCGGCCGGGGCCGACATAGGCGAGCTCGAGAATTTTCGACGAGCCGGAATACCAGCTGGGAAACAGCACGGCGTTGTCGCGCGACGGCGAAAGCGTTCCGAAAGTGGCGTAGGCGATCTCGAGGTCGCGAATTTTCTCTCCGCTCACCAGATCGAAATCGCCGAGCGCTTGTTTCTCGAAAGGGCCGTGGATTTTCTGCGAGTAGTAAGCCTCGGTCACGCCTGCCTCCGCATCGGGTCGCGCAAAGGCTGATAAATCGTATCGAAAAGATCAAGAGATAAAAATTGGGCAGGCCAATTGTCACAAATAAAACAAAACTGTCATATTGCTATGCTGCCGCTGTGACGAAAATTAGCATTGTTAGACTAGTGGGATTATGTTTTTAATTGACGTCAAATGCGCGTGAGCGCGAGAGGCTCCCGGAGGCCGGCATGGGCGAGAAGATATTTCTCTACGCGGAAATTCAGGTGTCGATTCCTTTCGAGCAAATCCCCTGGAAAGAGATCGATGTCGCGATGAAGAAAAATCCCGGCATAAAGAGCAAGACTTGGCTCAGCGGGATCAACACCAACACAATCGGCGGCTTCTACGAGTTCGACTCGCTCGAGAACGCCAAGGCCTACGCCACCGGCTATCTCGCCGAGGCGGCGCAGCAGCTCGGCGGCTCGCTGACGGTGCGGCTCTACAATGGCGACGTCGTCGCCGAGGCCAGCAAGGCGATCTACTCGCCCTTCTACTGAAGACGCGCCGCTCGCGCGATCGAAGGCCGCGCGCATGGCGCTATCGAGGCGATGCTCGCCGCCGAAAGCCGAAGCGGGATAGACGCCGCGGTGGGCGCGTCTGTCTCGCCGCGCGCGGAAACATCATAGATCGAGCCACGCGCGTAGAAGGCGGGGCGTCCACGCGGGGCGCCGCGCTTTTCCGCATGGAATCGCCCCACTGGCGCGGAAACGATCTTCTCCGTGACGCGCGGTCCCGATAAGCTTCGTCACGTCGCCGGCGGCGAACCGAACGCTCTCGAGGAGGACGCCATGACCAGCGGAGATCAATTCCCCGTCACCCGCACCGAGGAGGAGTGGCGCGCGCGCCTCACTCCCGATCAATATGTCATCATGCGCCGCCATGGCACGGAGCCGCCGGGCAGTTGCGCGCTCGAGCATGAGAAGCGCCCTGGCGTGTTCTCCTGCGCCGGCTGCGATCAGCCGCTCTTCGCCACGCGGCAGAAATTCTCGAGCGGTTCGGGCTGGCCCAGCTTCTTCGATCCGCTCGACGGCGCCATCGCCACCTCCGTCGATCACTCCCACGGCATGACCCGCACCGAGGTGCATTGCAGCCGCTGCGGCTCGCATCTCGGCCATGTCTTTCCCGACGGCCCGCCGCCCACGGGCCTGCGCTATTGCATCAATGGCCTCGCCCTGACTTTTTTTCCCGAGTGACGGGCGGGTAGGCGCTATCCCATTCGTCTTGCGACCCTCCCCTCCCCCGCTCGAAGGGGTACGGGTGGGCCGTGGCGACGCTCCAATGCAGGCTCCCACGCTCCTTTCGATCGGGGCCGCCGGCGCGATCCGCCCGATTTCACGCTCGAGTCCTTGCTTTTTAACCGTATGAATGAAGAGACGCCGGCGTCATGCGCGTCGTGAAGATCGATATCATCCGCTCCGATCGGATAGGCAATGGGTGGGCGATCGGTCCCGGCTATTCGAATATGCGAAGCGCCCCGGGCGCGTCTCCGAACGAAGAGGAGAGCGCCGCAATCGCGCGTTTTCTGCGGAAACTCCGGGCGATATCGCCTGATAATTTCGCTTGACGAGGAATTTCGATCTCTCCATAGCCACGGGGCCGCGGATATCGATCGGCGTCTTGCAGGCAGGAGACGATGTCGCAGGGCCGAATGTCCGCCAGCCGTGGTTCTTGATGAAACTATCGGAAGGTTCTAGTTTCGCGGAACAATGACGGCGAAGACCGGGTTTCCCGGTCTTGGCCCGACGGCCGTTGGCGGCGCGCGCAGGGATTTCCACTGCGCGAGGCATGGTCATTCGGCCCGGATAAATCTTCGAGGGCGGACGAAACGCTTTCTGCGAGGGGAGAGAAATTGTAATGTCCGATACGTCCATCCCGGCCAGCGGGAAAGGCAACCAGCATCTTTCTCCCAAATCCGATATCGAGATCTCTCAAGCGGCGTCCATGCGTCCGATCGTCGACGTCGCGCGTGAGAAGCTCGGCATCCCCGCCGAACATGTGTTGCCTTACGGACATTACAAGGCGAAAATCTCCCTCGATTATCTCAATTCCCTGCAGGACCGCCCGGACGGCAAGCTGATCCTCGTCACCGCCATCACGCCGACGCCCGCCGGCGAGGGCAAGACGACCACCACGGTCGGCCTGGGCGACGCGCTCAATCACATCGGCAAGAAGGCCATCATGTGCCTTCGCGAGCCGAGCCTCGGCCCCTGCTTCGGCGTGAAGGGCGGCGCCGCCGGCGGCGGATATGCACAAGTCGTGCCTATGGAGGACATCAACCTCCATTTCACCGGCGACTTCCACGCCATCGGCGCGGCCAATAATCTCCTCTCCGCGCTCATCGACAATCATGTCTATTGGGGCAATTCGCTCGGCGTCGATCCGCGCCGCATCTCCTGGCGCCGCGCCGTGGATATGAACGACCGCTCGCTGCGTTCGATCGTCTCGTCGCTCGGCGGCGTGGCCAATGGCTTCCCGCGCGAGGACGGCTTCGACATCACCGTCGCCTCCGAGGTGATGGCGATCTTCTGCCTCGCCACCAGCCTCGAGGATCTTCAGCGCCGGCTCGGCGACATCATCGTCGCGCAGACGCGCGACAAGAAGAACATTCGCGCCTCCGAGCTGAAGGCGCAGGGCTCCATGGCCGCGCTGCTGAAGGACGCCATCGCCCCCAATCTGGTGCAGACGCTCGAGAACAACCCGGCCTTCATCCATGGCGGGCCTTTCGCCAATATCGCCCACGGCTGCAATTCGGTCATCGCCACCAAGGCGGCGCTGAAGCTCGCCGATTATGTGGTGACGGAAGCCGGCTTCGGCGCCGATCTCGGCGCGGAGAAGTTCTTCGACATCAAATGCCGCAAGGCGGGCATCAAGCCGGACGTCACTGTCATCGTCGCGACAATTCGCGCGCTGAAGATGCATGGCGGCGTCGCCAAGGACGATCTGAAGGTCGAGAATGTCGCGGCGCTGGAGAAGGGCTTCGCCAATCTGAAGCGCCACATCGCCAATGTGCAGAAGTTCGGCGTGCCGGTGATCGTCTCCGTCAACCGCTTCAGCACCGACACGCAGGCGGAGATCGAGCTGCTGCAGAAGCTGTCCGAGGCCGAGGGCGTCGATTGCGTGCTCGCCGATCATTGGGGCTCCGGCGGTCCCGGCGCGGCGGAGCTCGCCCATAAGGTCGTCTCGACGATCGAGGCCAAGCCGTCGCAGTTCAAGCCGCTCTACGCCGACGATCTGCCGCTCGTCGAGAAGGTGCGGACCATCGCCCGCGAGCTCTATGGCGCTTCGGACATCTCGCTCGATCCGTCGGTGAAGACGCGCTTCGCGGAGCTGGAGAAAGAAGGCTTCGGCCATCTGCCGGTCTGCATCGCCAAGACGCAATACAGCTTCTCGACCGACGCCAACGCCAAGGGCGCGCCCTCGGGTCATGTGATTCCGGTGCGCGAGCTGCGGCTGTCGGCGGGCGCGGAATTCGTCGTCGTCGTCTGCGGCGACATCATGACCATGCCGGGCCTGCCCAAGGTTCCCGCCGCCAATAATATCGAGGTCGGCGCGGACGGGCGGATCGCCGGCCTGTTCTAGAGCGCTCCTCGCCCGAGCATTCTCGCTCGGGCGATCGGAGCCAGCTCTGAGCGCGGCCGCCGCGGGAAGAAGCAACGGACGCCGGGCCTCGTCGCCAGCGTCCAACGACAACAAACTCGAACCGATGAGCTCGAAGGGAGCCCAAGACATGTCGAATTCCAGAATTCCGGGCCGCAATTTTCTGTTCGTTCCTGGCCCGACCAATATTCCCGATCGTATTCTGCGCGCGATGAACGTCGTCTCCGAGGACCATCGTTCGCCGAAGTTCCCCGAGCTGACGCTGCCGCTGTTCACCCAGCTCAAGAAGGTCTTCAAGACCGAGACCGGCCAGGCCTTCATCTTCCCGGCTTCGGGCACCGGCGGCTGGGAAGCGGCGATCACCAACACTCTGTCGCCCGGCGACAAGGTCATCGCGCAGCGCTTCGGCCAGTTCACCCATCTTTGGATCGACCTCGCCAAGCGCATCGGCCTCGATGTGATCGAGCAGGACGAGGAGTGGGGCGTCGGCAACAATCCCGACCGCATCGAAGAGACGCTGAAGGCCGACAAGAATCACGAGATCAAGGCCGTCTTCGCCACGCATAACGAGACCGCCACGGGCGTGACCTCGGACATCGGCGCGGTGCGCAAGGCGATCGACAACGCCAAGCATCCGGCGCTGCTGTTCGTCGACGGCGTGTCCTCGGTCGGCTCGCTCGACTTCAAGCAGGACGAGTGGGGCGTCGACGTCGCCGTCTCCGGCTCGCAGAAGGGCTTCATGCTGCCGGCGGGTCTCGCCCTCCTCAGCGTCAGCCAGAAGGCGCTGAAGGCCGGCGAGACCGCCAAGCTGCATCGCGCCTATTTCGACTTCCAGGATCATGTGAAGGCGAACGCCACCGGCTACTTCCCCTACACGCCGGCGCTGCCGCTGCTCTACGGCCTGCGCGAGTCGCTCAATGTCCTGTTCGAGGAAGGCCTCGATCAGGTCTATGCGCGTCATCACCATCTCGCCGAGGGCGTGCGCGCCGCGGTCGCGGCCTGGGGCCTCAAGCCCTGCGCCAAGGAAGCCAAGTGGAACTCCGACACGGTGACCGCCATCGTGGTGCCGGAAGGCTTCGACGCCGCCAAGGTCATCGAGATCGCCTATAAGCGCTACAATCTCGCGCTCGGCGCCGGCCTCAACAAGGTCGCGGGCAAGGTGTTCCGCATCGGCCATCTCGGCGACCTCAACGAGCTGATGCTGCTCGGCGCCATCGCGGGCGCGGAAATGGCGATGCTCGATGTCGGCATTCCGGTCACGGCCGGCAGCGGCGTCGCGGCGGCCCAGGCCGTCTATCGCGCCAATCCGATCCTCCAGGCCTGATGATTCGCGGCCTCGCCCCATTGCGGGCGAGGCCGCTACTTCAAAACGAGACGCGACGAATTACGTCGCAAAATGTCGAGCCGAAACGGCCGAGCGACTTCGGGGGAAGCAGAAAACATGTCGCACAAAATCGTCTTTCTCGATCGCGAGACGCTCGACGCCGATTTGCGCAAGCCGAATTTCCCGCATGATTATACGGAATATGCGCAGACCTCTCCGGCCGATGTGGTCGAGCGCCTGAAGGGCGCGACCATCGCCATCACCAATAAGGTGCCGCTGCGCGAGGAAGCGCTGAAGCAGCTTCCCGATCTCAAGCTGATAGCCGTCGCCGCCACCGGCACCGACGTGATCGACAAGGCCTTTACGACGGCCAATGGAATCACCGTCTCCAACATCCGCAATTACGCCTACAACACGCTTCCCGAGCATGTGATCGCGCTGATCTTCGCTCTGCGCCGCAATCTCGTGAACTATGTGGATTCGGTGCGCCGCGGCCGTTGGCAGGAGTCGAACCAGTTCTGCTATTTCGACTATCCGATCTACGACATCGCCGGCTCGACGCTCGGCATCATCGGCTATGGCGCGCTCGGCAAGTCGATCGCGACGCGCGCCGAGGCGCTGGGCATGAAGCTGCTCATCAATGACGTCGTTCCCGGCCCCGGCATCGTCGACATTCCGACGATTCTGCGCGAGGCCGATGTCGTGACGCTCAATCTGCCGCTGACGCCGCAGACGAAGAATCTCATCGGCGCGAAAGAGCTCGCCTCGATGAAGAAGACGTCGATCATCATCAACACCGCGCGCGGCGGCATCGTCGACGAGCAGGCGCTCGCCGATGCGCTGCGCAATGGCGTCATCGCCGGCGCCGGCTTCGACGTGCTGACCGTCGAGCCGCCCAAGCAGGGCAATATTCTGCTCGATCCGACGATTCCCAATCTCATCGTCACGCCGCATGTCGCCTGGGCCTCCAAGGAGGCGATGCAGGTGCTGGCCGATCAGCTGATCGACAATGTCGACGCTTTCGTCGCCGGCGCGCCGCGCAATCTGGTGACGGCGTAAGCGCAGTTGCAGAACGTCTCGCGCCCGACCCGCGCGTCAAGGCCGGGCGCGTCCCGGCCTTCCACGCCGAGAGGCGGCGGAGCGGACGAGATGAAAGTCGAAACGCATCAGAACGCCTCCGGCGCCGCGCGTGATCTCGCGGCGTGGATGGCCGGGACGAGCCCGGCCATGACGGGCGGCCTTTCACGGGAACTGCTATGACTCAGAAGCTCCTCTTCCTTCTCGACACCGATCCGGTCCCCAGCGTGTTCGACACGGTCGTCGCTTATGACGGCGGCGCGGATCATGTCATCGGCTACGCCAATGTGACGCCCGCCAATGTCGGCGCGCTGGTCGATGGCGCGATCTACACGCGCGGCCCGAAGGAGAAGCAGTTCACCGCGCTCTTCGTCGGCGGCGGCGATATGGTCGCGGGCGAGACGCTGTTCAAAGCGGTGCGCAAGCGCTTCTTCTCCAATTTCCGCGTCTCCGTGATGCTCGACTCCAACGGCTCCAACACGACGGCCGCCGCCGGCGTGGCGCTGCTCGCCAAGGCCAAGCCGCTCGCCGGCAAAAAGGCCATCGTGCTCGCCGGCACCGGCCCGGTGGGCCTGCGCGCCGCGGCCTTCCTGCATTCGGAGGGCGCCGAGGTCGCCATCACCTCGCGCCAGAAGTCGCGGGCCGACGCTGCGGCCGCCGCGCTGCAGGAGCGTTTCGGCTTCACGCCCACGGCGATCGAGGCCGTTGATAACGCCGCCCGCGCCGCGGCGGTGAAGGGAACCAATATCGTCTTCGCGGCCGGCGCCATCGGCGTGCAGCTGCTGGAGGAGAAGGACTGGCAGAACGATCCGACGATCGAGCTGCTCGCCGACGTCAATGCGCAGCCGCCGCTCGGCATCGGCGGCGTCGAAGCGACCGACAAGGCCAAGGAGCGTCACGGCAAGATCGTCATCGGCGCGCTCGGCGTCGGCGGCTTGAAGCTGAAGCTGCATCGCGCCTGCATCGGCCAGCTGTTCGAGGCGTCCGACAAGGTGCTCGACGCCGAGGAAATCTACGCGCAAGCCAAGGCCAACGCCTGACCCGAGGATCGACGAGAATGACCAAGGACGAAACGATCGGCAAATTCCTCGACGATCTCGCCAGCGAGCGCCCGACTCCGGGCGGCGGCGGCGCCGCCGCGGTGATGGGCGCGATCGGCGCGGCGCTGGTGTCGATGGTCGCCAATCTCACCATCGGCAAGAAGAATTACGAAGCCGTCGAGGAAGACCTCAAAGCCGCGCGGGCCGAGGCGGAGCGCGTCCGCGCCGAGCTGACCGCCGCGATCGACGAAGATGTCGTCGCCTTCAATTCTGTGATGGGCGCATACGGCCTGCCGCGCGCCACCGATGAGGAGAAAGCGGCGCGCTCGGCCGCCATTCAGGCCGCGCTGAAGGACGCCACGCTCGCGCCGCTGCGCGCCGTGAAGGCCTGCTTCGAGGTGATCGTCCTGTCCGAGGCCGCCGCCGACAAGGGCAATCTCAACGTTATCAGCGACGCCGGCGTCGCCGTTCTCGCGGCCAATGCCGGATTGCGGAGCGCCGCGCTCAACGTCTACATCAATGCGAAGGCGATCAAGGATCGCGAATTCGCCGAGAAGCAGATCGCCGAGGTCGAGGCCCTGCTGGCCGCGGCCGCCGAGAAGACCGAAGCCGTCTACAAGGTCGTGAGAGGCAAGATCGGCTCGTGAGTTTCGGCTCGTAAAATTTCGCCGCTCGCGGCGGCGACAAAAACTGCAAGGGGAGAGGAAACATGGACGTCCATGAGTATCAAGCCAAGGAATTATTGGCGAGCTGCGGCGTCGCGGTGCCTCCCGGCACCGTCGCTTTCAGCCCCGACCAGGCCGTTTACGCCGCCACCGAGCTCGGCGGCTCGCATTGGGTGGTGAAGGCGCAGATTCACGCCGGCGCGCGCGGCAAGGCGGGCGGCATCAAGCTGTGCCGCACCTATCACGAGGTTCAGCAGGCCGCGCGCGAATTGCTCGGCAAGCGTCTCGTCACCAAGCAGACGGGGCCGGAAGGCAAGCCGGTGCAGCGCGTCTATGTCGAGCTCGCCGACCCCTATGAGCGCGAGCTCTATCTCGGCTTCGTTCTCGACCGCAAGCTCGAGCGCGTGCGCGTCATCGCCTCCAAGCATGGCGGCATGGAGATCGAGGAGATCGCCAAGACCGATCCCGACGCCATTCTCCAGGTCATCGTCGAGCCGGCCGTCGGCCTGCTGCCCTTCCAGGCGCGCGAGCTGGCCTTTCAGCTCGGCCTCAATCTCAAGCAGGTGTCGCGCGCGGTTCAGTCGATCCTCGGCGCCTATCGCGCCTTCCGTGACAATGACGCGACCATGCTGGAGATCAATCCGCTGGTCGTCACCAAGGACGACAAGGTTCTCGCGCTCGACGCGAAAATGTCCTTCGACGACAACGCTCTCTTCCGTCGCCGCAACATCGTCGACATGAACGATCCCTCGCAGTCCGACCCGCGCGAGGCGCAGGCGCTCGAGCATTCGCTCAACTACATCGGCCTCGACGGCGAGATCGGCTGCATCGTCAATGGCGCGGGCCTCGCGATGGCGACGATGGACATGATCAAGCACGCCGGCGGCAATCCGGCCAACTTCCTCGATGTCGGCGGCGGCGCCTCGGCCGAGCGCGTCGCGACGGCGTTCCGTCTCGTGCTCTCCGACGCCAATGTGAAGGTGGTGCTCGTCAACATCTTCGCCGGCATCAATCGCTGCGATTGGGTCGCGCAGGGCGTCATCGACGCGGTGAAGGCGACCAACATCACGGCGCCGCTGGTCGTGCGTCTCGCCGGCACCAATGTCGAGGCCGGCCGCAAGCTGCTCGACGAGAGCGGCATCAATGTCATCACCGCCGATTCGCTGGCTGACGCCGCCCAAAAGGCCGTCGCCGCTTGGCGCTCCGTGAAGTGAGCGGCGAGGCCGGGAGGAAACAATGAGCATTCTCATCGACGAAAAAACGCCCATCCTCGTCCAGGGCATCACCGGCGACAAGGGCAGCTTCCACGCCAAGGAGATGATCGACTACGGCACCAATGTCGTGGCCGGCGTCACTCCGGGCAAGGGCGGCAAGACCGTGCATGGCGTGCCGATCTTCGACACGGTGCGCGAGGCGGTGAAGCAGACCGGCGCGACGACCAGCATCACCTTCGTGGCGCCGCCCTATGCGGCCGACGCGATCATGGAGGCCGCGGACGCGGGCATTCGCCTCATCTGCTCCATCACCGACGGCATTCCGGCGCAGGACATGATGCGCGTGAAGCGCTATTTCCTGCGCTATCCGCGCGAGAAGCGTCCGACCATGGTCGGGCCGAATTGCGCCGGCATCATCAGCCCCGGCAAGGCCATGCTCGGCATCATGCCCGGCCACATCTACAAGCAGGGAAATGTCGGCCTCATCTCGCGCTCCGGCACGCTCGGCTATGAGGCGGCCTCGCAGCTGAAGGAGCTCGGGCTCGGCATCTCGACCTCGGTGGGCATCGGCGGCGATCCGATCAATGGCTCGTCCTTCCTCGATCATCTCGTGCTGTTCGATCAGGACCCGGAGACCGAAGCCGTGCTCATCATCGGCGAGATCGGCGGTCCGCAGGAGGCCGAGGCCGCGGCCTGGATCAAGGAGAACTTCTCCAAGCCGGTGGTCGGCTTCGTCGCCGGCCTCACCGCGCCCAAGGGCCGCCGCATGGGCCATGCGGGCGCCATCATCTCGGCGACCGGCGACAGCGCCGCGGAGAAGACCGAGATCATGAAGTCCTACGGCCTCGCCGTGGCGCCGAGCCCGGCCGAGTTCGGCTCCGCCGTCGCCGCCGTGCTGAAGCGCGCGTGACACGACACTCGCCTCTCCCCGCGTCGCGGGGGGAGGCGCCCATCCGCCTCACCATAGCCAGGGAGACTGCATGACCGCCGACCAGAAGGTCTTGTCCGAATCGACCTCGTCCGCCGCCCCTTCGGCGCTGGCGACGCGATCGGTCAAAGAGGCGGCGGCCTTTCTGCTCGATCAGCTCGTGGGCGTGGTGAAGCGCCACCAGCCGGAGATCGCCCCGGTTCTGAGCGGCTTCGGCTCTTCCTCCGGCCTGCCGCCGGCGCTTATGGCGCGCGCGCTGCAGGCGCAGGGCATATGGTTTCAGCTGCTCTCCATCGCCGAGCAGGCCTCGGCGATGCGCCGGCGCCGCACCATAGAGCGCGCCAAGGGCCGCGACGAATTGCTCGGCTCCTTCGCGCATGTTCTGGCGGATGCGGCCAAGGCCGGCGTCTCCGCCGACGAGATTCGCGCGCAGCTGAAATCGCTGCGCATTCGCCCGGTCATTACCGCCCATCCGACCGAGGCCAAGCGCGTCACCGTCCTCGAGAAGAATCGCAAGATCTATCTGCTGCTGAAGGATCTCGAATCCTCGCGCTGGACCGATCGCGAGCGCGCCAGCCGCATCGGCGCGGTCGGCGATCAGATCGAGCTCTTGTGGCTCACCGGCGAATTGCATCTCGAGAAGCCGACCGTCGAGCACGAGGTCGCCTGGGGCCTGCATTTCTTCGCCGAGAATCTCTTCGATCTCGCGCCGGAGATGCTCGCCTCCTTCGAGAGCGCGCTCGCCGCTCATTATCCCAATGAGCGCTTCGACATCACGCCGTTCTTCCAATTCGGCTCCTGGATTGGCGGCGACCGCGACGGCAATCCTTTCGTCACCAACGCCGTGACGCGCGAGACGATGATCGTCAACGCGCTCGCCAGCCTCGATTATTATCGCCAGCGCATTCTCGATCTCGCCCGCGTATTATCGATCAGCGAAGGCTCGGTGACGATCCCGGCCGAGTTCCGCGCCGCGCTCGAGGCGGAGCTGGCGCAGGTCGAGGACGCCGACAGAATCAAGACGCGCAATCACGGCGAGGCCTTCCGGCAATATCTCACCTGCGTGCTGCGCAAGCTCGACGAGACGATCCTCGCCACCAAGGGCGAAGGCCGCGGCAAGGCGCGCTACGGCAACGCCGACGAGCTGATCCGCGATCTGCGCATTCTCGAGCAGGCGCTGACCGAGAGCCGCAGCCCCTCGCTCGCCAATGATCTGGTGCGGCCGGTGCGGCGCGCGGTGGAGATTTTCCGCTTCAGCACCGTGCGTCTCGATCTGCGCGAGAACACGACGCGCACGAATAATGCGCTGCGCGACATTCATCGCATCAAGACCGGCAAGGACGCGCCGGAGGTCGATTCGCCCGAGTGGCAGGCCTGGCTCATCGCCGAGCTGGCGCAGCCGCGCAATGGCGTTCCGTTCACCGGCCTCGCGCCAGAATCGCAGGACACGCTCGACATGTTCGCGCTGGTGGCGGACATGCGCTCGCGGCTGGATCGCGAAGCCTTCGGCAGCTTCATCCTCTCCATGACGCATTCGGTCGCCGATGTCCTCGGCGCCTATGTGCTGGCCAAGCATGGCGGGCTCTATCTCGACGACGCCGGCCTCGAGCTGTGCACATTGCCCATCGTGCCTCTGTTCGAGACGATCCCCGATCTGCGCGCCGCGCCCATCATCATGCGCGAGCTGCTGCGCGTGCCGGTCGTGCGCCGCAGCACGCGCTGGCAGGGCAATGTGCAAGAGGTGATGATCGGCTATTCCGACTCCAACAAGGACGGCGGCTTCATGTCGTCCAACTGGGAGCTCGCGAAAGCGCAATTCAAGCTCACCCGCCTCGGCGAGGAGCTGGGCGTCGCCATCGCCTTCTTCCACGGCCGCGGCGGCTCGGTCAGCCGTGGCGGCGCGCCGACGGGACACGCCATCGCCGCGCAGCCGGCGGGCTCCATTCGCGGCCGCTTCCGCGTGACGGAGCAGGGCGAGGTCGTCTCCTTCAAATACGCCAATCGCGGCACCGCCTCCTATCAGCTCGAGCTGCTGGCGAGCAGCGTCTTCGCTCATGCGCTGAAGTCCGAGCGCGAGGACGCGCTGGTTCCGCGCGCGGAATTCGACGATGCGCTGGAGGCGCTCTCCGGCGCCTCGCTCGCGGCCTATGGCAAGTTCATCGCCGATCCCGATCTCGTGGCCTATTTCCAGGCGGCGAGCCCGCTCGAGGAAATCTCGCTGCTCAATATCGGCTCGCGGCCGGCGCGGCGCTTCGGCGCGCGCAGCCTCGCCGATCTGCGCGCCATTCCTTGGGTCTTCGCCTGGGCGCAGAATCGCCACGCCATCACCGGCTGGTATGGCGTCGGCTCCGGCCTCACCAGCTTCATCGAGGTGCGCGGCGAGCGCGGCCTGCAGCTGCTGCATCGCATGTTCGAGGATTCGCGCCTCTTCCGCCTCATTCTCGACGAGGTGGAGAAGACGCTG
Source organism: Methylosinus sp. DMC45 (assembly GCF_056313885.1). Taxonomy (NCBI): domain Bacteria; kingdom Pseudomonadati; phylum Pseudomonadota; class Alphaproteobacteria; order Hyphomicrobiales; family Methylocystaceae; genus Methylosinus; species Methylosinus sp. DMC45. Next base: position 104,074 of record NZ_JBQUZK010000003.1, on the reverse strand, counting down.
GCGATGGTCGATCTCGGCATAGCGCGCCAATACGCTTCGCTTGTCGCCGACGAAGCCGTGCGCAAGAAGATCTTTTCGGCGATCGAGGCCGAATATCACCTCACTTGCGAGAGCGTGCTGCGCATCACCGGCGGCGGCGAGATCGGCGCGCGCTTCACCGACTATCAGGCGCGGCTCGCGCATCGCCTCGCCACCATCAACGAGGTCAACCGCGAGCAGGTGGAATTGCTGCGCCTGTTCCGCACCACCGAAGAGGAAGCGCTGAAGGAGGAATACAAGTCGGCTCTGCTGCTGTCGATCAGCTGCATCGCCGCCGGCCTCGGCGCCACCGGATAAGCTCTTACACAGGGAAAGGGAGTCATCATGAGTTTCACTTTGATCGAGCAGGCGACGCCGCGTCTCCATCGCTCCGAGCTGGCCGTTCCGGGCTCCGCCCCCGGCATGTTCGAGAAGGCCGCGACCTCCAAGTCCGACCAGGTCTTCCTCGACCTCGAGGACGCCGTGGCGCCGGACGACAAGGAGCAGGCGCGCAAGAACATCATCCAGGGCCTCAATGAGATCGATTGGGGCAATAAGACGATGACGCTGCGCATCAATGGCCTCGACACGCATTTCTGCTATCGCGACGTCGTCGACGTCGTCGAGGCCTGCCCGCGTCTCGACGTGATCCTCATTCCGAAGGTCGGCGTTCCGCAGGACGTCTACGCCATCGACATGCTGGTCACGCAGATCGAGAGCTACAAGAAGCGCACCAAGCGCATCGGCTTCGAGCTGCTGATCGAGACCGCGCTCGGCATGGCCAATGTCGAGGCGATCGCTCAGGCTTCGAAGCGCAATGAGGCGCTCTCCTTCGGCGTCGCCGATTACGCCGCCTCCACCCGCGCCCGCACCACCGTCATCGGCGGCGTGAACCCGGATTACGGCGTTCTCTCGGACAAGGACGCCGAGGGCAATCGCCAGTATTTCTGGGCCGACCAGTGGCATGCGGCGCAGACGCGCTTCCTCGTCGCCGCGCGCGCCTATGGCCTGCGTCCGATCGACGGTCCGTTCGGCGACTTCGGCGATCCCGATGGCTATATCGCCGCCGCCAAGCGCGCCGCGGTTCTCGGCTTCGAGGGCAAGTGGGCGATCCATCCCTCGCAGATCGATCTGGCCAATCAGGTCTTCACCCCCTCCGAGGCGGAAGTGAAGAAGGCCCGCCGCATTCTCGAGGCGATGGAGCAGGCGGCGAAGGAAGGTCGCGGCGCGGTGTCCCTCGACGGCCGCCTGATCGACATCGCCAGCATCCGCATGGCCCAGGCGCTGATCGACAAGGCCGACCAGATCGGCGCTGCGTAAGCAGTAGCCAAATCGTCGGGCGAGATTCCTTCTCCCGCTTGCGGGAGAAGGTGGCCCCGCGAAGCGGGGTCGGATGAGGGCCCTCGCATGCCCGCGCGAGTCTCGAAGTCCAAAACTGCCTTCGCTCGACGCTTGCGGCGCGAGATGACGAACGCCGAGGAAATCCTCTGGCGTTCGTTACGCAATTCTGGACTCGACGGTCTGAAATTCCGGCGGCAAGTCCCGATAGGGAATTATGTCGCAGATTTTCTCTGCATCGAACATAGGCTGATCGTCGAGCTGGACGGCCGACCGCATGAACAAGAAGACCAACGCCGCCATGACGCGATTCGCGACCAATGGCTGCGTGACAATGGCTACCAAGTGCTCCGCCTCGACAATGACCTCGTCATCGGTGGCGGCAATATTCCGCTGGAGCGGATTCGGGAAGCGATCGCAAATCGTCGCGGCCCCTCATCCGACCCGGCTCCGCCGGGCCACCTTCTCCCACAAGCGGGAGAAGGGAGAACACGATGGTCGTAGCGCGCTCTTCCTTCTCCCGCAGGGCGGGAGAAGGTGGCCCTCGCGTCAGCGAGGGTCGGATGAGGGCCGGCGCCGCGACCCGGATTCCGTTGGAAACTCTTCGCGAGGCGGATAGAACGATCGCGAAGCGGCGAGGACCCTCATCCGACCCGACTTCGTCGGGCCACCTTCTCCCACGAGTGGGAGAAGGGAGAACACCGAGGCTTAGGAATGTCTGACGATTATCGTGGTCTTCTCCGCGCCATGTTCGACGCCGCTGTCGGCGCGGCGCATCCGTCCGTCTGCCTGCCGGCCTTCCTCGAGAAGATCGCGCCGCCAAAGGGCCGCACCATCGTCGTCGGCGCGGGCAAGGCGGCGGCCTCCATGGCCGCTGCGGTCGAAGCGCATTGGCCGCATCCGATCGAGGGCCTCGTCGTCACCCGTTACGAGCATGGCGCTCCCACCTCCAAGATAGAGGTGATCGAGGCCTCGCATCCGGTGCCGGACGCCGCCGGCCGCGCCGCCGCGGGCCGCATCCTCGCGAAGGTGCAGGGCCTCACCGAGGACGATCTCGTGCTCGCGCTGATTTCCGGCGGCGGCTCGGCGCTGATGGCGCTGCCGGCCGATGGCGTGACGCTGGAAGAAAAGCAGGCCGTCAACAAGGCGCTGCTGAAGAGCGGCGCGACCATTTCCGAGATGAATTGCGTCCGCAAGCATCTCTCGGCGATCAAGGGCGGACGCCTCGCCCGCGCCGCCGCGCCGGCCAAGGTCGTCGCGCTGATGATCTCCGACGTGCCGAATGACGATCTCTCCGTCATCGCCTCCGGCCCCACAGTGCCGGACCCGACGACGCGCGAGGACGCGCTCGCCGTCATCGCCAAATATAAGATCGACGCGCCCGCCGCGGTTCTCGCCTATCTGTCGACCGACGCCTGCGAGACGCCCAAGCCCGGCGACGATATTTTCGATCGCGTCGAGAATATTCTCATCGCGACGCCTCAAGGCTCGCTGGACGCCGCCGCCGCAGTGGCGAGCAAGGCCGGCTTCACGCCGCTCATCCTCGGCGATCTCGAGGGCGAATCGCGTGACGTCGCTCTGGTCCACGCCGGCGTCGCCCGGCAGATCGCGCGCCATGCGCAGCCGATCGCGCCGCCCGTCGCCATCATCTCCGGCGGCGAGACCACTGTCACCGTGCGCGGCAATGGCAAGGGCGGCCGCGACGCCGAGTTCCTGCTGGCGCTGACGCTGGCGCTCGAGGGCTTCGGCGGAATCTCCGCCATCGCCTGCGACACCGACGGAATCGACGGCAGCGAGGACAACGCCGGCGCCATAATGACCGCCGATTCCTTCGCGCGGGCGGCGGCGCATGGCGTCGATCTCAAGGCGCTCTTCGCCAATAACGACGCCTATACCGCCTTCGAGAAGCTCGGCGATCTCCTCGTCACCGGCCCCACGCGCACCAATGTGAACGACTTCCGCGTCATTCTGGTGCCCGGCCGGGCGAGCTGACGGCATTCCGCGCTTGCCGGCTGCTGCTGTTATAATATAACATTCGGAAATGAACCGACAGCAATCGGCTATTTTTCAAAAGGACGCGCTCGCCGCTCACGCGCATGGCGAGCGCGCCGACGATCGCGTCTCCCTGCTGCGCCTTTCGGCGGGCGAGCGGCTTCTCGGCGCCGTCGCGGTGCTGGCGCTGCTCTGGGCCGCCGTCTATTGGGCGCTGAGCTGAAGGCGCGATCGATGAGCGCTGGCGCGATCCGGCTGGAGAATGTGACGCTCGGCTATGAGCGCCGCCCGGCCGTTCATCATCTTTCCGGCGTCGTGGAGGCCAGCGCCGGTCTCGCCGTCTGCGGGCCGAACGGCGCCGGCAAATCCACTCTGCTCAAGGCGCTCGCCGGCCTGCTGCCGCCGCTCGGCGGCCGTATCGTCTATGACGGCCTCGCGCTGCGCGATATCGCCTATCTGCCGCAATCGGCGGAGATCGATCACGCCTTTCCGATCGATGTGCTGGATTTCGTCTCCATGGGCGCGATGCGCCGCATCGGGCTTTTCGGCCGCGTCGGCGCCGGAGAGCGCACGCGCATAGCGGCGGCGCTCGCCGCGGTCGGGCTCGAGGGTTTCGAGGAGCGCGCGATCGGCACGCTCTCCGGCGGCCAGATGCAGCGCGTATTATTCGCGCGGCTGCTGGTGGAGGATTGCCCGGTCATTCTGCTCGACGAGCCTTTCGGCGCCATAGACGCCCGGACCATCGACGATCTGGTGAAGATCATCGCCCGCTGGCGGGAGGAGGGCCGCACGGTCGTCGCGGTTCTGCACGAGCACGACCTCGCCCGCCGCGCCTTTCCGCAGGCGCTGCTGCTGGCGCGCGAGCCGATCTTCTGGGGCGCGACGCGAGAGGCGCTGTCCGAGGCGCATCTCGCGCAGGCGAGCCGCATGGTCGAGGCCTTCGATCGCGACGCCGAGGACTGCCGGCGCGACGAGGCTCCCCATGCTGCATGAGCTCTTCATCGCGCCTTTCGTCGATTATGAATTCATGCGTCGCGCGCTGGTCGGCGCTATCGCTTTGTCGATCTCCGGCTGCCCGCTCGGCGTCTTTCTGATTCTGCGCCGCATGTCGCTCGCCGGCGACGCGCTCTCGCACGCCATTCTGCCGGGCGCGGCGCTCGGCTATCTCGCCTGCGGCCTGTCGCTGCCCGCCATGACCTTCGGCGGCCTGCTCGCCGGCCTCGCCGTCGCCGTGGCGTCGAGCGCGGCGGCGCGCTGGACGGCCCTGCGCGAGGACGCCTCGCTCGCGGCTTTCTATCTCGTCTCGCTGGCGCTCGGCGTCGCGCTCGTCTCGCTCAAGGGCTCGAATGTCGATCTGCTGCATGTGCTGTTCGGCTCCGTGCTGGCGCTCGACGACGCCACGCTGATCTTCCTCGCCGCCATAGCGAGCTTTACTCTGTCGGCGCTCGCGCTCGCCTATCGCGCGCTGGCGCTGGACACTTTCGATCCGCTCTTCGCCCGCCGCGTCAGCCCGCTGGGCGAATGGATTCCCTTCGCCTTTCTGGCGCTGGTGGTGCTCAATCTGGTGGCCGGCTTCCATGCGCTCGGCACGCTGATGGCGGTCGGAATCATCATGCTGCCGGCCGCCTCCGCGCGGCTGTGGACGCAGGACCTCACAAGGGCGCTGCCGCTGGCGGCGGCGATCGGCGCGGCCTCTTCCTATTTCGGCCTCGTCCTGTCCTTCCGCACGGGCCTCGCCGCCGGACCCGTGATCATCCTCATGGCGGGCGGCGCCTATTTCCTCTCTCTGGTTTTCGGCAGGACTGGCGGCCTGATTCGCTTGCGGAGGCCCAAGCGACATTTGGAGGGGTGACGCATGAAATCATCGCGCGCGACGTCCTCGGATTTTCGCCTTCTGTCACGCCGCGCCGCGCTGGCGACGCTCGCGCTCCTCGCCGCGCCGTTGCGCGCCCAGCCGGCGCCGCCTCCGCCGCCGAAGCTGCTGGTCGTCGCCAGCTTTTCCATTCTCGGCGATCTCGTCCGCATCGTCGGCGGCGACCGCATAGAGGTCGCGACCATCGTCGGGCCGAACGGCGACGCCCATGTCTATCAGCCGAGCCCGCAGGACGGCCGCCGTCTCGCCGCGGCCAAGCTCGTTTTCGTCAATGGTCTCGGCTTCGAGGGCTGGATCGATCGACTCGTCGCCGCCTCCAGGACCAAGGCGCGCATCGTCGCCGCGAGCCGCGCCGTCACGCCGCGCAAGGACGGGGAGGGCGTCGACCCGCACGCCTGGCAGGACGTCGCCAATGTCAAAATCTATGTCGCCAACATAAGGGACGCGCTGATCGACGCCGATCCAGACGGCGCCCAGCGCTATAGGGCCAATGCGGCGGAGTATCTTCATGCGCTCGGCGGGCTCGACGCCGAGATCGTCGCGGCGATCGACGCTATTCCGCACGCGCGCCGCCGCGTCGTCTCCACCCATGACGCTTTCGGCTATTTCGCGGCGCGCTATGGCGTGGAGTTCATCGCGCCGCAGGGCGTTTCCACTGACGCCGAGGCGAGCGCGCGCGACCTCGCCCGCATCGTCGATGCGGTGAAAGCGCATAAGGTCGCGGCCGTGTTCCTCGAGAATATCGTCGATCCGCGCTTCGCCCAGCGCATCGCCGCGGAGACGGGAGCCAAGGTCGGCGGCACGCTCTATTCCGACGCGCTCTCCCCGCCGGACGGCCCGGCGCCGAGCTATCTCCGGCTGATGCGCTTCAATGTGAAGCAGCTGACCTCGGCGCTCGCGCCCTGAAGCTCGCGGTCGGCCGACGACTTTCGGCCGGATTTCGGTCTATACTGCTCGCAGGCGCGTTGGCGATCCCGCGCCCCGGAGCCCTGTCCTATGCGATTTCACTTGTCTCTCGGCGCAGCTTTTTGCGTGTTCTGTCTCCCTGTCCTTGCGGCCGTCGCGGATGAGATGCCGCGCCGCAAGCCCGGCCTTTGGCGCATGGAGCATGTCATGGATGGCGCGCCATCGCCGAGCGGCGGGGTGGAAATGTGCATCGACGAGAAGACCGATGATATAATGCGCCAGAACATCGGTGAAAACGGGCCGAAATGCGAGAAGCTGAGCTTCACCCGCGACGGCGACAAATATCGCGTCAGCTCGATCTGCAAGCTCGACAAGTCGGTGACGAAGACGGAAGGCGTTTTCACCGGGAGCTTCGACTCCGCCTATCGCGGCGAGCTCCACATCACTTATACGCCGCCGATCCATAATCTCGCTTCCGCCGATATGGTGCTCGAGGCGAAGTGGCTCGGTCCGTGCAAGCCGGGCCAAAAGCCGGGCGACATCGTCATGCCGGGGCTGCAGGGCGGACAAATGAACATGCAGGAGCTCATGAAGAAGCGCGATCAGCTCCGCAAAGGCGCGCAATAGGAGCAGCCCCTTGACCGACAAGATTCCCGTCACCGTCCTCACCGGCTATCTCGGCGCCGGCAAGACGACTCTTCTCAACCGCATCCTCACCGAGCAGCACGGGCGGCGCTACGCCGTCATCGTCAATGAGTTCGGCGAGATCGGCATAGACAATGACCTCGTCGTCGGCGCCGACGAAGAAATCTTCGAGATGAACAATGGCTGCATCTGCTGCACCGTGCGCGGCGATCTCATCCGCATCATCGAAGGTCTGCTGAAGCGCCGCGGCAAGTTCGACGCGATCATCGTCGAGACCACCGGCGTCGCCGATCCCGCGCCGGTCGCGCAGACTTTCTTCGTTGATCAGGATGTGAAGGAGGCGGCACGGCTCGACGCTGTGGTGACGCTCGCCGACGCCAAATTTCTGGTGCAGCGCTTGGCCGATGCGCCGGAGGCCAAGAATCAGATCGCCTTCGCCGACGTCATCGTGCTGAACAAGACCGATCTCGTGACGCGCGAGGAGCTCGCCGAGGTGGAGGGCCGTATTCGCGCCATCAATCCTTATGCGACTCTGCATCATGCGGTGAAGGCCGGTGTTCCGATTGCGGCGGTGCTGGAGCGCAATGCTTTCGATCTCGATCGCATATTGGAGATAGAGCCGCGCTTCCTCGAGGCCGAGGATCACGATCATCACGATCATGATCACGGCCATCATCACCATGAGCATGAGCATGAGCATGACCACGAGTGCGGGCCGGATTGCGGCCACGATCATCATCACGAGCACGAACATCACGAGCACGCGCATCACGACGATCACGGCCATGGCCTGAAGCATTATCACGATGAGGAGATGGGCTCGGTCTCCATCCTCCACGAGGGCGAGCTCGATCCCAATGTCTTCGTGCCATGGCTCAACGAGTTCGTTCAGCGCGAGGGCGCGGATATTCTGCGCTGCAAGGGCATCGTCGCCTTCACCAACGAGCCGAAGCGCTTCGTCTTCCAGGGCGTGCATATGATCCTGGACGGCGATCTGCAGCGCGACTGGCGCCCCGACGAGAAGCGCAGCGCGCGCCTCGTCTTCATCGGCCGCAAGCTGAAGGAAGAGACGATCCGCGAGAGCTTCGAGACGGAAGTGCTGCGGCGCAAGTGATCTTTCCGCAATTCTGCGTGCGGCGAGGGCGTCTCGCCGCGCGTTTCCTCGCAGGGAGAGCGGGCGCCTCCCCGTCGGCGCCGGCGGGCCATCGGATAGAAACAGTCGTCGCGATCGAGCAAAGAATTAGAAAATCGTTTCGCTCATTCTGGTCCGCTCGAGGCGTGGCGTCGCCCGTCTTCCGATCGGGGTGAGAGGGTGAAGGAATCGCTCGCGCATTGCACAGCGGCGGGCTTGCTGCTGATCGCGCTGCTGCGGCCGACCTCGGGCGCCGATCCGGCCAGCGCCTCCGCTTATGCTTATGTTCCCGAAACATTATCGACCGACGGCAAGCGGCTGCTGGCGAAAATCGGCGGCGATCACGCCATCATTCCCACTCTGCCGGAGCCCGCCGATCACGACGGCTGGGCGCGGCTGCAGGCCGCCGCGGCGGCGGCGCGCGCAGTCGACCTCGCCGCGGTGCGGACGCAAGGAGTGTCCGTCTCGCGGATCGAGACGGACGGCGCCTCCTATTTCGACATTGCTCCGAACGGGCTCGTCGATGACGGATCGGTCGTCGTCTATCTCCATGGCGGCGCCTTCGTGTATTTCGACGCGCGCGGCGCGCTCGAGGGAATGGCCAAGCTCGCGCGCGTCTTTCGCCGTCGCATCGTCGTCGTCGATTATCGCCTCGCGCCGTCGGCGAAATGGCCGCAGATCACCGGAGACGTGGTCGCCGTCGTCAAGCGCCTGCTCGCCGGCGGCGCGCAAATGCGACGCATCGCCATTTTCGGCGACTCCGCCGGCGGCAATCTCGCCGTCGCGACGACGCTGAAAATGCGCGACGAAGGCCTCGGCCTGCCGGCCGCTGTGGCGACCTGGTCGCTGCTGGCCGATTTCCGCAACGCCGCCGACACCCGCGTCACGCTGCGCGACGCCGATCCCATCATGTCCTATGAGCGCCAGATCAAAAACGCCATGCTCGCCTATGCGGATGCGAAGGATTGGACGCATCCTCATGTGTCGCCGGTCTATGGCGATTTCGAGAAAGGCTTTCCGCCGGCTCTGATTCAGGCGGGCACGCGCGAAATTCTGCTCAGCGATTCGGTGCGGCTCTATCAGGCGATCGAGGCGGCGGGCGGGACCGCCAAGCTCGACGTCTATGAAGGAATGCCGCATGTGTTCCAGGGGCAGATTCCGAACGCGCCGGAATCGCGTCTCGCCGTCGCCAAGATGAAGGCCTTTTTCGACCAGCATCTTTCGCGGTGAGCGCGGCTTCGCTCACCCATGCACGCCCGGCGCCTCGCGCCCGGTGCGCGCGACATATTCCGTATAGCCGCCGCCGAACTGCTGCACGCCTTCCGGCGTCACCTCCAGCACGCGATTGGAGAGGGCCGCCAGAAAGCGCCGGTCGTGCGAGACGAACAGCATGGCGCCCTCATAGGCCGCGAGCGCCTCGACCAGCATCTCCTTGGTGCCGAGATCGAGATGGTTGGTCGGCTCGTCCAGCACCAGGAAATTCGGCGGATCAAAGAGCATTTTCGCCATCACCAGCCGCGCCTTCTCGCCGCCGGAGAGCACGCGGCATTTCTTCTCCACATCGTCGCCGGAAAAGCCGAAGCAGCCGGCGAGCGTGCGCAGCGCGCCTTGCCCGGCTTGCGGAAACGCGTCCTCGAGAGATTCGAAGATGCTGCGCTCGCCGTTCAGCAGCTCCATGGCGTGCTGCGCGAAATAGCCCATCTTCACATTGGCGCCGAGCGCCGCCGCGCCTTCGTCCGGCTGCGTCGCGCCGGCGATGAGCTTCAGCAGCGTGGATTTGCCGGCGCCATTGACGCCCATCACGCACCAGCGCTCCTTGCGCCGCACCTGAAAATCCAACCCCTCGTAAATGCTGCGCGAGCCATAGCGCTTGGAGACGCGCGCGAGCGTCGCCACCTCCTCGCCGGAGCGCGGCGCGGGGGCGAATTCGAAGGTCACCGATTGGCGCCGGCGCGGCGGCTCGACGCGCTCGATCTTGTCGAGCTTCTTCACGCGGCTCTGCACCTGCGCGGCGTGCGAGGCGCGCGCCTTGAAGCGCTCGATGAATTTGATCTCCTTGGCGAGCATGGCCTGCTGCCGCTCGAATTGCGCCTGCTGCTGCAATTCATTCTGCGCGCGCTGGCGCTCGTAGAATTCATAATCGCCGGAATAGGAGTTGAGCGAGCCGCCGTCGATCTCGATGATCTTGCCGACGATGCGATTCATGAACTCGCGATCATGCGAGGTCATCAGCAGCGCGCCGGGATAGCCTTTCAAAAATCCTTCGAGCCAGATCAGGCTTTCGATGTCGAGATGGTTGCTCGGCTCGTCGAGCAGCATGGCGTCCGGGCGCATCAGCAGAATGCGCGCCAGCGCGACGCGCATCTTCCAGCCGCCGGAGAGCGCGCCGACGTCGCCGTCCATCATCTCCTGGGAAAAGCCGAGGCCGGCGAGAACCTCGCGCGCGCGGCCGTCCAGCGCATAGCCGTCCAGCTCCTCGAAACGCGCCTGCGCCTCGCCATAGCGCTCGAGGATCGCGTCGAAATTCTCGAGCTGCTCGGGGTCGGCCATGGCGGCCTCCAGCTCGGCGAGCTCGGCGGCGACGGCGCTCACCGGGCCGGCGCCGTCCATCACCTCGGCGACGGCGCTGCGGCCGGCCATCTCGCCGACATCCTGGTTGAAATAGCCGATGGTGACGCCGCGATCGATCGACACCTGACCTTCATCCGGCCGTTCCTGGCCCGCGATCATGCGGAAGAGCGTCGTCTTGCCGGCGCCATTGGGGCCGACGAGGCCGACCTTCTCGCCGGGAAGCAGCGCCGCCGACGTTTCGATGAAGAGGAGCTGCTGGCCGTTCTGCTTGCTAATGTTCTCGAGGCGTATCATGTCCGCGCGCTTATCGGTGAATTGCGCGGGTCTTATGACATAGCGAGGCGGATTCCCGAAACCGGGCCGGCAACCGGCGATTTCCTCCCCCTCGCGCTTCGAGACGCCCGCTGCGCGGGCTCCTCGGCGCGAGGGGGAGGATCATTGCGAGAGCGGAGACTCAGGCCACGCCCTTCTCATTGAGGAAGGAGCCGTAGAGCTTGTCGATTTTCGGAATATGGTCGGTCAGCCAGCCGACGAGAAAGGCCGCCGTGTCGGCGGTCACTTCCGCCTCGCCGGCGTGGAACTTCTTCTGCAGATCGAGCGCGGTGGCGACGAGCTTGTCGTGCTCGGCCTTGTGGCCGGGATAGGCGGGATAGCCATAGGCTTCGAAATTCGCCTCCTCCGAGGCGAAATGCTCGGCCACATAGGCGATGAGCGCGTCGAGATCGCGGCCGACGGCGTCGCGGTCGCCGCTCGCGACGGAATCGCCGAGAACATTCAGCAGACGGAAAATTTCCTGATGCTCTATGTCATGCTTGGAGACGTTGGTGGCGAATTGCTCGGACGACCAGGTGATGAGCGACATGCCTTTTCCTCCATCGAATGATTGGTCCGACCGAGGCGCGCCGCGATCGAACGAGTGATCGCGTAAAGGGCGCGTCGCCGCGCGTCATTGACGAGCGTCAATAAAGGGCGAATTGCCGCTGCGGCATGATGAGGCCTTAGGGGCGTGACCAGAGCGAGCCTCAAAGGCTCGCGGTCCAGGGGCGGCTTTGGACCGCGAGCCTTCAGGCTCGCATCGCGGCGCTGTCACGCCTGCGCTTTGACGGCGTCTTTCCTCTGCTTGCGCCTGCGCTTCTGCTCCAAGACGCCGGGGCGTGCGGAGGCGGCGGCGGCGCGTTCCTTCTCCTGGCGCAGCGAGCCGGTCATGGCGGCGACGAGCCTCTGCGCGGCGCGCGGCGGCGTCGATCGCATCAGCGCGACGAGCGAGCGGATGCGCTCCACATCCGGCGCGGCGCGCTCGGCGCCGAGGAAAATGCGGATCGCCGTGTCCTCGCAGACGCCGAGGGCGAGCAGGGCGAGCGCCAGCGCCTCCCCGCTTTTGTCCATGAGAATGGCGCGCGCGCGCGACTTGCGGCAATCGAGCGCTTCCGCCAGCGCCTCGGCCAGCCCCTCGAAATCGCGGGCGACGGCGCAGGCGTCGATCTCCTCGGCCAGCGCCGGCGCCGGGCGCGCGACATATTCCGGCCCATTCGAGACGAGAGCCTGCGTCGCCGCCTCCAGCAATATGCGCGAGCGCTCGCCGGAATCGGCGGCGAGGAACAGCGCTTCCGGGTCGAGCGCGAGATCGGCGCGGTCCAGCAATATGCGGGCGAGCCGCAGATTGTCGCGCGCCGCCTGCAGCAGCGAGCGCCGCGCCGCCTGATCGAGATGCAGGCGCCGATTGGCGGCGAGGGCGCAGAGCACCTCGCTCTCGCCGCGCGAGGCGAGGCCGGCGATGATCTTGCGTTCCAGCGAGGAGCGGCGGGCGATGGCGACGGCGAGCTCGGCCGAGCCATGCTCGGCCAGCGCGCGCACGAGGCCGGCGTGAATCACCGGCGCATATTCTATGGCGATGCGGGAGACGCGTCCGCCCTTGTCCAAGAGCCGCGCGACGATTCCGCGCGGCGTGTCCGGGTGGCGGCACAATTCCAAAGCCCGCTCGGCGACCACATCGGCGTCGAGCACATCGATGAAGCCTCCGACGAGCGTCTCGAACTGGTCGATATCGGCCGCCGGATGCAGCGGACGCGCGACGAACTGGTCGACGATCTCGCGGAACAGAGCCGCCTCGGCCTTCCGATTTTCGCTTTCGCCTCGTGGCATATACGCACCAATCGCAAACTTAATACACGAACGGCGAATTTAGCGCGTGGACATTGACGCAACATTAACCCTCGGCGGCCCCTAATCGCCCTATCGACCGAACGCGCGATTTGCGCGGTTCATTGCGGGGGCCGGTTCATTGCGGGGGGCGATGAAATGGGCGAGCTCATAGCCTTCTCCTCGAAGGCGCGGCCGGCGCCGCAAGCGCCGCCCGCCGTCGGCGAGGCGCAAATTCTTTTCTTTCTCGGCGTGCGCTATGTGCGGCCGGATGAGGCGGCGACGAAAACGCCGGGCGGCGGCGGCACGGCGACGAGCGGCGGCCGCAAGCGCAAGCGCCGGGCGTGATCCGTCAGTCGGCGAGGATCAAAGCCCAATAGACCTTGTATTTCGCATTGGGCGCATAGGCGGTCGCAATGCCCATGCGCGTCGCTTTCTTCATCAGCAAATTCTTATTGTGCGGCGGCGACTGCCGCCATCCCGAGAACGCCTCGGCGAGCGTGTGATAGCCGGCCGAGACATTCTCCGAGGCGCTGACGCTGCGCATTCCGCGCGCGGTGAGGCGCATGTCCAGCGTTCCGCGCACCTCATGGCTCAGCGAATTGGCGGAGGCCATGGCGCTCGCCTGCGCCTGCGCGGCCTCTTGCAGCGCGGGGTCCAGCGCCAGCGCCGAGAGCCCGTTGTTGCTGCGATAGAGCGAGATCATGTCCCGCGCCGCCTCCACGTCGACGCGCGCATTCGGCGCGGCGAGCGAGCGATAGAAGCTCGGCTGCTCCGGCTCTTTCGGCAGGCGGCTCTCGCTCGTGCAGGAGGCGAGCGCAAGAAGCGCCGCGGCTGGCGCGAGGAAGCGAAGGGAAGGAGACATGCGCTTTCGTCTGTGAGCGAGATGAAGCGGAACGCGCGCGCCTTCTACACTCATTCGCCGGCGACCGCATAGTCCCGCTCGCGCCCGCTCTCCAGCACGCGCGGCGCGGGCGCGAAAGGCTCCAGCCCCATCACCTGCACCACCGCCGGCGCCGGCGCGGGGGCGGAGATCTTCACGCCCGCCTCGGCGAAGCGGCGGTAGATGTCGAAAAGCAGATCGCTCTTCACCCGCGTCGCCTGCTCGACATCCTCGACATAGCACCAGAGCTCGAAGCGAAAGGCGCTCTGCTCCATGGCGAGGAACATCACTTGCGGCGCCGGAATGCGCAGCAGCCCGTCCTGCGCCTTGGCGGCGGCGAGCAGCAGCTCGCGAATCTGCTCGGGATCGACGCCCGAATGCGGAGCGATGGCGATCTTGATGCGGCCGATGCGGTCGTTGCGCAACCAATTCTTAACCACGCCGGAAACGAGATTGGAATTGGGCACGATCATCGTCGCGCGATCGAAGGTCTCGATCTCGGTGGAGCGCACATTGATGCGCTTCACATAGCCCTGCTCGTCGCCGAGCACGACCCAGTCGCCGACGCGGATCGCCCGCTCCCACAGCAGGATGAGGCCGGAGACGAAATTATTGACGATCGATTGCAGGCCGAAGCCGATGCCGACCGAAAGGGCGCCGGCGACGATGGCGAGGCGCTCGAGGCTGAGGCCGAGCTCGGCCAGCGCCACGGAGACGGCGAGAATGAAGCCCGCATAGCCGAGGCTCGCGCCGATGGAATGTCGCAGGCCCATGTCGAGCCGCGTCAGCGGCAGCAGGCGCTGGTCGAGCCAGCGGCGCAGCGCCTTGGTCGCCCCATAGGTGAGCGCGAAGAGGGCGAGCGCCGTCGCCATGCCGGCCGGCGAGATGGTGACCTCGCCGATCTTGAAGCCGGCGAAGGCGGTTTGGAGATTGCCCAGGAAATCGCCGGATTGGAAACCATAGGGGACCAGCGCGACGAAGAGCGCGAAGCCGTAGAGGGCGAGCGTCGCGACGCCGGTCGAGAGCACGGCGAGCTGGCAGAGCGATTCGCTGCGCACGCCGAAGCCGGAGACGAGCGTGCGTCCGAGCGTCGTCTCCGGCTGGAAGAGATGTTTGAGGCCGGTCTCGACAAAGGCGAGCAGCAGATAGAGCGCCGAGCCCACCGCCGCGAGCCAGGCGAGCTGCAGCACCAGGAAATTGGCGAAAGCCACATAGCCCGCCGCCAGCGCGCCCGTGATGACGACGATCTCCACCCAGGCGAGAAGGCGCAGCGCATAGATGCGGTCGCGTCCGTCGAGATCGGCGCCGGGGTCGTCGTCGCATGTCTCATGGCGCGTCGCCACGGTGACGATGAGAAAGACGATGGCGATGAACAAGGCGCCGCCGCCGCGCGTCAGCACGATGACCGGAAGGCTCGCCTGCACGAATTCGGCGATCTGCTCGAGAACGCGCGTCGCCGCGGCGACGAAGCCGACGAGAACCGCGAGATAGAGCAGCCGCAGCGAGAGCCGGTTGCCCAAGCCGACGAGCCGCCATTGCGGCAGGCCCGGCGCCAGCAGCCCGCGCGCCAGCCCCAGGGAGACCGCGACGAAAGTCACCGATTCGGACAGACGCCGACCGAGCGGGGCGAGAACGGCGTCCTCGAGCTGAAAAGCGTCGAGCGCCAGAGCGATGGCCGCGACGATGGCGATCGGCAGCGCCGCGGTCACAATGGTCGTCGTCACCGCCGCCGTGGCCTTGTGGAATTGGTCCGGCGCCTCGATCGTGGCCTCGCGCTTCGCGAAACGGCGGGCGAACAAGGTCGCCGGGACGGCGAGCAGCAGCACGAAAAATATCGTCGCCAGAAAGCTCTCGAGCTGCCCATTGCGCAGCCGCGCCGAGACGGCCTCGGCGCGCTGCTCCAGCAGCAGGCCGAAGATCTTGGCGTCATAGGGCAGCTCTTGCAGAGCGGCGCTCCACAGCGCCGGGGAGAACAGACCGCTGGTGCGCAGGAACAAGGTCTTGGCGAAGAGCGCCCGTTGCCGCGCGCGGATCACCAGAGCGGTCTGCCGCGTCTCGATCGACAGCGCCCGCGCGCGCTTCAGCGTCGCGTCCACCTCCTCATAGAGCTTTTTCTGCTCGGCGAATTCGGCGTTGACGCTCGCCGTCGCCAGCGAGCCGCTATCCACCGCCGGAGCGGGGGCAGGGGCAGGGGCGGGCGTGGGGATGGCCGTGGGCAGGGAGCGCGTCTCGGCCGAGGCTCTGGCGATGACCGCTCTGCCATTGCCGGGCGCGCGCGCGCCTTTGCCGGGGGCGGGCTCCTCCTTCTTGGGCGGCGCCTCGGCCGGCGTCGGAGGCGGCGCGGCGGCGGGAGCCTCCTTCGTCTCGCCGGCGGGCTTGGCCGGGCCGGACAGCTCGTCGAGCCGCGCCTGCAAGGCGGCGAGACGCGGCGTCAGCCGGTCGATCACATCCTGAAGCTCGGCCGGCAGCGTATCGACGCGATCGCGCAGGCTCTTGAGCGTGGCGTCATTGAGCGAGGGATCGGCGAGGGCGGTCTCCACTTCCTCGAGTGTCGCGCGGGCGGCGTCGAGCCGCGCATTGAACTGCTCGAGCGTGGAAGAGGGCTCCGCGGCGACAGCGGCGCCGGCGAAGAAGAGGACGAGGCAGAGGGCGAGAAACCGGCGCAAGGCGAAGCTTTCGTTGATGAGACGAGCCATATACGCGCAATGAGACGAACAATTTGCCAATCTTGCGGCGACGCCGCCAGCGGGGCGGCGGCTATCGGTCGCGATCTTGCGCCGGATAGGGCCTTCGCTCTCCCGCGCGGTCGCGGACGAGCCAGCCGCCGTCCACGTCGCGTTCGATGTGGGATTGCTGAAGCGGAACCTTACCGTAGCCGCCCGGAATGTCGAGAACGTAAGAAGGAAGCGCGACGCCGGAGACCCGGCGCGCCAGCTCCGCATAGAGCGCCTGCCCGCGCTCCAGCGAGAGGCGGAAATGGCCGGTGCCCGGCGCGAGATCGGGATGGTGCAGATAATAGGGCTTGATCTGCGCCGTCACCAAAGCGCGCATCAGCTGCTCGAGCGTGTCGGCGGAATCGTTGACGCCGGCGAGCAGCACGGTCTGCGCCAGTGTCGAAACGCCCGCCCGTTGGATGCCGGCCACGGCCTCCCGCGCCGCGGCGGACAGCTCGCGGGCGTGATTGACGTGCAGCACCATATAGACGGCCTTGCCGCTCGCCTTCAGCGCCGCCAGCCGCTCCTGCGTGACGAGGCGCGGCGCGGCGGTCGGCGCGCGCGTGTGGATGCGCAGCACGGCGACATGCGGAATGGCGGCGAGCTTTTCGGCGACCATGCGCAGCCGCCGGGCCGAGAGCGCCAGCGGATCGCCGCCGGTCAGAATGACCTCGAAAATCTGCGGCCGCTCCGCGACATAGGCGAGCGCTTTGTCCACGGCCTCGTCGGAGAGCATGGCGCCCTTGCCGAGACCCACCGTCTCGCGGCGAAAGCAGAAGCGGCAATAGACCGGGCAAACCGAGAGCAGCTTCAGCAGCACGCGATCGGGATAGCGATGCACCAGCCCTTCCACCGGGCTGAAGGCGTCGTCGCCGATCGGATCGGCCCGCTCCTCCGGGCGCGTCTCCAGCTCGCGCAGGTCGGGCAGAAATTGCCGGGCGATCGGGTCCGCCGGATCGGCCCTGTCGATCAGCGCGGCGATTTCCGGCGTCACGGCGACGCTATAGCGCGCCTCGACGGCCGCCAGCGCCGCCGCTCGCGCCGGCTCCACCAGCCCGGCGGCGGCGAGATCGGCCACGGAGGTCGCGGTCGCGGCGCGCGGCGCGCCGGAGCCCCGGGGCTCCAGAATCGTGTCGTCGCTCCGCTCCAGGCGATAACGGGCGCTGTCCTCGGTCATCGGGCCGCTTATAGTGGCATAACCGCATGCGGCAACGGATTTCGCAGCGGGCTCGCCGCCGCCGACAGGAAGACTATGCCCGTCACCACCCAAAGCGCGCCATGGGAGATTCTGGCGCTGCTGCGCTTCTTCCTCGCCTTCGTGGTCCTCTCCGGGCACTTGAGCTGGTATCCGGCGGCCTCTGGCGGCTTTGTCGAGACATTCGACGATTTCGGCGGCAAGGCCGCGGTGCTCGGCTTTCTGCTGATGTCCGGCTTTTCCATCTCCGCCTCGCTGGAGCGGCAGGCGAGCGGCTTCTATCTCCGGCGCTTGCTGCGCATCTATCCGCTCTATCTCGGCGCGGTGGCGCTGTCACTTCTGGTCGAGGCCGCCACTCACGGCCATGTCCAGATCGGCGGCTTCTCGATCGAGGGCGAGAAATATCCGGCCGCGCTCGGCAATCTGTTTTTCCTGCAGGCTTTTTTCGTGCGGCCTCTGCAATTCGACGGGCCGCTGTGGTCGCTGGCGATAGAGGTCTTCTATTATCTGCTCGCGCCCGTCTTCCGGCGCCTCGAGCAAAAGCGCCTGCTCGCGCTGATGGCTCTGTCCCTCTTCTGCTTTCTGCTGCCGCGCGGCGCCGATTTCGGCCTCGCCTATCGGGCGCTGCTCAAATCCAATGCGCTGGATTATCTCTGGTGCTGGCTGCTCGGCTTTCTTCTGTGGCGGGAGCGATCCGTCGCAACGCTCGGCTTCGCCATCCTCGGCGCGGCGGCGGTGCGCTTCGGGCCGATGACGCCGGAGCCCTTGGCCGTCATCACTTTTCTCGCGCCGCTCGCCGCGCTTCTCCTTCGCGGCAGGATCGCCTTTCCGCAGCGGCTGCACGGAGTGGCCGCCTATCTCGGGGCCTTCTCCTACCCGCTCTATCTCTTCCATTTTCCGGCGATGATCATGGGCTATGCGGTCTTCGGCCTACGCGCGCCGGAGGCGCTGCTGGCCCTCGCGCTGGCGACGGCGCTGCTCGCATTCCACGCCATCGATCGGCAGCGAGAAAGGCGCGGCGGCTACGTCCCCTTTTCCGCCACCGGCGTCCACAAGACCTGCTCGATGCGCTCCGCCCCACTGGCCAGCATCGCCAGCCGATCGAAGCCGAGCGCTATGCCGCTGGCCGGCGGCATATGGGCCAGCGCTTCGAGGAAATCCTCATCCACCGGATAGCGGTCGCCATAGATGCGGGCGCGCTTCTCCATCTGCTCCTCGAAGCGGCGGCGCTGCTCGGCCGGGTCGGTCAGCTCGCCGAAGCCATTGGCGAGCTCCACCCCGCAGGCGAAGAGCTCGAAACGCTCGGCGAAACGCGGGTCGTCGGCCTTGGGCCGGGCCAGCGCGGCCTCGCTCGCCGGATAGTCGCAGAGCAGCGTCGCGCGCGCCCGGCCGAGCTGCGGCTCCACTTTCTCGGAGAGAATCTTGCTGAAGAGGTCCGACCAATCATCGTCCTCGGCCACGCGTATCCCGTCCAGCGCGGCGGCGCGGGCGAGGCCGTCGCGGTCGCCGAGCAGGGCGGCGAGGTCCATGCCGGCGTAGCGGTCGAAGGCCTCGCGGCAGGAGATCGCTTCCGGCTCCTCATAAGGATCGACGCTCGCGCCCCTATAGGCGAATCGCTCGACGCCGAGCGCCTCGGCCGCGGCGGCGAGCAAGCCGGCGCAATCCTCCATCAGCCGCTCCGGCGGCTCATGCGCCCTATACCATTCCAGCATGGTGAACTCGGGATGGTGGAGGGCGCTGCGCTCGCGGTTGCGGAACACGCGGGCGAAGGTGAAGATGCGCTCCTCCCCCGCCGCCAGCAGCTTTTTGCAGGAAAATTCCGGCGACGTATGGAGATAGAGCCGGCTCGCCTCACCCGCGTCGGAGACGAGATCGACGCCGAAAGCCGATATATGCGTCTCATTGCCCGGCGAGAGCTGAAGGGCCGCCGTCTCCACCTCGGCGAAGCCTTGGGCGGAGAAAAACTGCCTCAGGGCGGCGGCGATCCGCGCGCGAGCCTTGAGAAATGGCTTGCGATCGGCGTAAACATCCCTGGCCCACCAGGGCGACACTCGCGTCATTCGTCGGGCCATCCATGGGTTCGAGGGCGGCGGCCGAGTCCCGCGCGAGAGGCGCGGACGAGCCTTTTTCGAGCGATCTGATCGCTCCAATGCGAAGCGGACCCTTTTTTGATCCGACCGGATCAGAAAAGGGTCCGAGCCGTTCATAGACCGGCCGAACGCGGCCAGCAATCGAGGATAAACAACGTGAAAGTCATCGCCAGCTCGATCCGCAAGGGCAATATCATCGAGAAGGAGGACGGCCATCTCTATGTCGTTCTGAAGGCCGAGAGCTTCTTCCCCGGCAAGGGCACGCCCACGACGCAGATCGACATGCGTCGCCTCGCCGACGGGGTGAAGGTCGCCGACCGCTACAAGACCACCGAGCAGGTCGAGCGCGCCTTCGTCGAGGATCAGGACTTCAGCTATCTCTTCGGCGATGACGACGGCTACACTTTCATGAACACCGCGACCTATGACCAGGTCATCGTGCCCAAGGACGTCATCGGCGATCAGGCGCAATGGCTGCAGGAAGGCATGGTCTGCATTCTGTCGCTGTTCAACGGAACCGCGGTGGCGATCCAGCTCCCGGCCCGCGTGACACTCGAGATCACCGAGACCGAGCCGGCGATGAAGGGCCAGACGGCCTCCTCTTCCTACAAGCCCGCCATCGCCTCCAACGGCGCCCGCGTGATGGTGCCGCCGCACATCCAGGCCGGCACGCGCATCGTCATCCAGACGGAAGACGGCTCTTACGTCGAGCGCGCGAAGGATTGATCCGAGCGAATAGCGAGTAGGGAGTAGCGAATAGAGCTTCTTCTATTCGCTATTCGCTATTCGCTATTCCCTAAGAACTCTCGCAGCTTCGCCTCCAGCGCCGCGCGGTCCTTCAGCTCGCATTCCCACACGATGAGCGCGCGCCAGCCGATGCTGGCGAGCTTTTCCTGATGCGCAATGTCGCGCGCGCGATTGCGGGCGATCTTGCCGCGCCAATAATCGGCGTTGGTCTTCGGCGTTCGGGCGCCGCGCGCGCAATCATGTCCGTGCCAGAAGCAGCCATGCACGAATATGGCGCGCTTTCTGCCCACATAGGCGATATCGGGATTGCCCGGCACATCCTCGCGATGCAGCCGATAATGCGGCGCGAAGCCGCGCAGCAGCGCGCGCACCGCTTTTTCGGGAGAGGTGTCGCGCGATTTCACCGCGCGCATGATGGCGGAGCGTTTGGCGGGGTCTTCCGCCATGGCCGTCAGGCGGCGGCTCTCGAGAGGCCGCGCAGCGTGATGAGCAGCGGCTCGAGAATATGCGCCGCGAGATGGCGCGCCACGGGCGCGACGACGCCGTCGCCGGTGAGGTGATAGGCCTCGTTGTAATTGCTCGGCAGCTGGTAATCCTCGGGCAGGCCCATCAGCCGCGCCGTCTCGCGCGCCGAGATCAATCGCGAGCGCATGCGGCCCTTCTCGACGATCAGCACGATTTGTCGGCTGGAGCCGCCGGCGGGCGTGCGCAGGCAGCCGGCGAGATCGTCGAAGCGCGCCTCGGCGCGCTGAATCTTCACGCCATCGGCGCCATAGCGCGTGCGGCGATAGAGCGTTCCCACCATGCGCCGCCCAGCGCGCTTCGCCGCCTCCACCTTGGCGCGATTGAGATCGCTCATCTTGGCGAGCAGCGCTTGCGTCTCCTCGCGATCATGCCAGGCGACGCCCTCCGGCCTATCGTCGATAACATCGGCGAGGCGCGTGTTGCGCGCGGCGGCCGCGGCGAGGCGCCACCAGATCCAATTCTCACGCAGCGCACGCGGCAGGCGCTTCTGCGCCGTGAGCAGCGCGCGCGTATGCCAGAGCGGCGAGGGCTCCGCAGTCGTCAGCTCGGCGGGAGCGACGAAATCGCCATGCAGCGCGACGATGAACAAGCGCGGCCGCGATTGCGGCACGAACAGCGCGGCGTCGATCACCAGCGCGCCGAAGCGATAGTTCTCGCCGGCGAGCGCGCCGCAGAGCGATTCGAAATCCTTGCCGCCATGCGAGGTCAGCGCGCCGCAGACATTCTCCAGCACCAGGAGCGGCGGATGGCGGCCCTCCTTGCGCAGCGCTTTGACGATCTCGAAAAAGGGCCAGAAGGTTCCCGAGCGCTCGCCCTTCAGCCCCGCGCCGGCGCCGGCCAGCGAGAGGTCCTGACAGGGGAAGGAGGCCCAGACGAGATCGGCTCTGCCGGGCAGATCGGCGGTCGTCACCTTGCGCACATCGCCGGGGAAGAGCTCCTCGCCGCCCCAATTGGCGCGATAGCTCTCGCATTTCTTCAGGTCGAAATCATTGGCGAATAGGCATCGCCAGCCGTCGCCGAGCCCGGCGCGCGCCATGCCGCCGCCGGCGAAGAATTCGTAATAGCTCGGTCTGTCCATGCGGCGAGTCTAGCGCGATTCGAGAGGCGGCGACATGCCCCCTCCCCAGCCCTCCCCCGCTATGCGGGAGAGGGGGTTAGACTCGGCGTTTCATCGAGGGTTCGCGTCGGGATGGCCGCTTCCCTCTCCCGCGTTAGCGGGGGAGGGTGAGGGAGGGGGCTCGACGCCCAGCGCCTGCAATTGCGCGCGCTCTTCCGCGGTGAGCGCGGCGGCGGTGCGGCGATTGCGGCGCGTGGCCGCGAAGATGGCCCAGACGCCGCCGATCAGCGCCAGCGCGGGGGCCGCCCACAGCAGCAGCGTTTCGCGCTTCACCGGCGGGCGCAGCAGCACGAAATCGCCGTAGCGCGCCACGACATAATCGCGCACCTCGGCGTCGCTCGCGCCGTCCTGCAGCCGCTCGCGCACGATGACGCGCAGGTCCTTGGCGAGAGGCGCGTCGGAATCGTCGATGGACTGATTTTGGCAGACGAGGCAGCGCAATTCGCTGGCGATGGCGCGCGCGCGGGCCTCGAGCTTGGGATCGGCGAGCTTTTCGGAGGGCTCGACGGCGAGAGCAGGAGACAGAAGCGCAACGCTCAAAAGCAAGGCCGAAACAATGCGCGCGACTCCCCTCTCCCGCTTGCGGGAGAGGGTGGCCCTGCGTAGCAGGGTCGGGTGAGGGCTCGTGGGACCCTCATCCGTCGCGCATTCGCGCGACACCTTCTCCCGCAGGCCGGAGAAGGGGCGCTCTCCGAGATTCGACAAAATTCCCATCACTCCGCCGCCTGCGGCTGCGCAGCCGTGCGGGCGCGGCTGGCGACGCCGATGCGCAGGCGCCGATCGGCGAGCGACAATCCGCCGCCGAGCGCCATCACCACGGCGCCGAGCCAGATCAGCAGCACCAGCGGCTTGTAATAGAGCCGCGCGTCCAGCGTTCCATCCTCATGTTGCTCGCCCAGAGCCGCATAGACCTGGCCGAGGCCGAGCGTGACGATGCCCGCCTCCGTGCGCGCCATGCGGCGCGCCTGATAGAAGCGCTTCGCCGGCTCTATATGCGCGATCGTCTCGCCGCCCTTGCGCAGCGCCATCACGGCGTAGGTTTCCGCATAATTGGGGCCGGCGCGCGAGGCGATGTCCTCGATCACGATCTGATAGGGGCCGACCTCTTGGGCGACGCCCGGCTTCATGGCGACGATCTGCTCGACGCCCCAGCCGGTCGCGGCGAGGCCGAGCAGCGACAGGCCCATTCCCGCATGGGCGATCGAGGTTCCCCAGGCCGAGAGCGGCAGGCCTTTCAATCGCGCGAGCGCATTGCCTTGCGCGACGCGTTGCGCAATGTCCGAAAACGCGCCGACGACGAGATAGACGGCGAGGCCGGCGCTGACGATGGAGAGAACCGGCGCGCCATAGAGCGCGCCGAAAGCCGCGAGCGCCGCGACGCCCGCCGCAAAGGCCGCGCGCAGGCGTTGCAGCGCGGCGGCGAGATCGCCGCGCTTCCAGGCGAGCATTTGGCCGATCGGCATCAGCAGCACGAGCGGCAGAGCGATCGGGATCAAGACGGTGTTGAAGAAAGGCGCGCCGACGGAAATCTTGTCGCCGGTCAGCGCCTCCAGCGCCAGCGGATAGAGCGTGCCGATGACGACGGTCGCGCAGGCGACGGTCAGCAGCAGATTATTGACGACCAGCGCGCCCTCGCGCGAGATCGGCGCGAAGAGGCCGCCCGTCGGCAGAGCGCTGGCGCGAAAGGCGAAGAGCGCCAGCGCGCCGCCGATGAAGGCGACGAGGATCGCGAGAATGAACACGCCGCGCTCGGGATCGCTGGCGAAAGCGTGCACCGAGGTGAGCACGCCGGAGCGCACGAGAAAAGTGCCGAGCAGCGACAGCGAGAAGGCGAGAATGGAGAGGAAGATCGTCCAGACCTTCAGCGCCTCGCGCTTTTCCATCACCGCCGCGCAATGCAGCAGCGCCGTGCCGGCGAGCCAGGGCATGAGCGAGGCGTTCTCGACCGGATCCCAGAACCAGAAGCCGCCCCAGCCCAAAGTGTAATAGGCCCAGTACGAGCCCATCGCGATGCCGAGCGTCAGGAATATCCAGGCGGCGAGCGTCCACGGCCGCACGAAGCGCGCCCAGGCGGCGTCTATGCGTCCACCGATCAACGCCGCAGCGGCGAAAGAAAAGACGATCGAGAAGCCGACATAGCCGAGATAGAGCAGCGGCGGATGAATGGCGAGGCCGGGGTCTTGCAGAATGGGGTTGAGGTCGCGCCCCTGCCAGGGCGGATCGGCGACGCGCGCGAAAGGATTGGAGGTCAGCAGAATGAAGGCGAGAAAGGCCGCGCCCATCAATCCCTGCACGGCGAGCGTGTCGGCGCGCAGCAAATCCGGCATGGCGCGCGAGAGCAAAGCGATGGCCGCGCCGCAGGAGGAGAGCACCAGCACCCACAGCAGCATGGAGCCTTCGTGATTTCCCCACACGCCGGAGATTTTATAAATCATCGGCTTTAAGGAGTGGGAGTTCTCG
Source organism: Methylosinus sp. DMC45 (assembly GCF_056313885.1). Classification (NCBI taxonomy): domain Bacteria; kingdom Pseudomonadati; phylum Pseudomonadota; class Alphaproteobacteria; order Hyphomicrobiales; family Methylocystaceae; genus Methylosinus; species Methylosinus sp. DMC45. The sequence goes on along the minus strand of NZ_JBQUZK010000003.1, from coordinate 79,729 downwards.
ATCACATTGACGAGCGAGAAATCCGAGACGACATGCGCATAGGTGAGCGCGCCATAGGCCGTGGCGACGAGGAGAAATTGCGCCACCGCCACAGGGCGCGCGACGCGCATCAGCGCGACATCGCGCAGCCGCGCGCCGACGAAGGGAAGAATGGCCTGCGCCAGCGCGAGAGCCAGCGCCAGAACGAGCGCGAAATGGCCGGTCTCGACGATCATATCTGCACCCCTCCCGAGGCGTGATGGCGAATGAAGCGATGCGAGAGCACGGACGCGGCTGTGGATCGCTTCGTCGCTCCGCTCCTCGCAATGACGGCTTCGTCATTGCGAGCGAAGCGAAGCAATCCAGGGCCGCGGGGCGTTCCGCTACTCACTTCTTCTCTCCCTGCCACACGCCCTGCTTTTTCAGCGAGTCGGCGACTTCGCGCGGCATGTAGCGCTCATCGTGCTTGGCCAGCACGCTGTCGGCGCGAAAGGCGCCGTCGGCGCCGAGCGTTCCATCGACGACGACGCCCTGTCCCTCGCGGAACAGGTCCGGCAGCAGGCCCTTATAGGCGACGCCGAGATCGGCGGTTCTGTCGGTGACGGTGAAAGCGACATTGCGGTCGTCGCCGCGCCGCACCGAGCCTTCCTTCACCAGGCCGCCGATGCGCAGCCGCGTCCCCGGCGCGACATGCTTTTGCGCGAGCTCTGCGGGCGAATAGAAGAACACGATATTGTCGCGCAGCGCGAACAGCGCCAGCCCGACGGCGACGGCGAGAACCGCGAGCGCGCCGGAGATGAGCGCGAGCCTCTTGCCCTTGCGAGTCATATCAACCTCCAACGCCCAATTCGCGCGCCAGCGCATCGACGCGGGCGAGACCATCCTTGTCCTGCGCCAGCGCCTTGCGGGCGCCGTCGAGCGCGGTCTTGGCCTTTTCCGTCTCGGCCAGCACGCTATAGGCGCGGATGAGCCGCAGCCAGCCCTCGACATCGGCGCCGTCCTGCTCGAGCTTGCCGCGCAGACGCTCCACCATTGTGCGAATGGCGTCCATTCGCTGCGCCTCGGGCATTGCTGCGATCTTCGCGCCCTCCTCGCTCGTCGGCGCGGATTCGGGCGCGGGCGCGCCGCGCAATTGCGCGAGCAGCGCTTCGACGCGCGGACGCCAGGGGGCGTCGGCCGGGCCGTCGGAGACGAGCTTGGTCCATATGTCTTCGGCCTTCTCGCGCGCGCCGGTCTGCGCCGCCTCGAGGCCGAGGTAGAAGCGCGCCATGGCGGATTGCGGATCGAGCGCGAGCGCCGCCTCGAACTCGCGCATGGCCTGCGGCGTCACGCGGCCTTCCGAGGCCAGCACGCGCGCCTCGCCGAGCGCATTGTGGCGATGCGGCGTCGGCCCCAGCAGGCGCAGCGCCTTCTCATAGGCGTCGGCGGCGTCCGCCGCGCGGCCGTTGCGCAGATAGAAGGGGGCGATCACCTCATAGCCGCGGCCATCCTCGGGATGCTCGGCGAGATGCGCCTCTATGCGCGCCACGGCGGTCGCAATGTCGGTGTGGCCGGGCTTGGCCTCGAGCCGCGCCTCGAGCGAGGCGTCCGGCAGATCGGGACGGCCGAGCTTGCCATAGAGCGGCAGCGCGAGAGCGGGGATCAGAATGATCGCGCTCGCCGCCGCGACAATGGCGTTGCGTCGGGAAGACGCGGCGGCGCCGGCGCTCGCGCCGCGGGCGCGCAGCAGGCGGCGGGCGGCCTCGGTCCGCGCGGTCTCGGCGTCGGCGGCGGACAGGCGCCCTTCGGCGCTCTCTCGCGCGATCTCGGCGATCTGCTCCTCGAAAAAGGCGATGTCGGTGGCGGCGGCGTCGGCGACGCCGCTTTTGCGGGCGAGCGGCCACAGCACGCTCATGACTGCGGCGCCGGTCAGTAGAGCGAAGATAAGCCAGATCATGGCCCGGCTGTTTAGAGGGAATCCGACTGAGAGGGAAGGGAGATAGAATTTCCCGCCTCAGCCGGCGCGTAGAGAAGCGTAAGCTTCGAGCGCTCTTCGACGCGCCGCGGCGTGATCGACGATGGGCCGCGGATAGGTCTCGCCGAGAGCAATCCCCGCTTCGCGCAGCGCGCGTTCCGGCGCGGCCCAAGGCTTGTGAATATATTTCGCCTCGAGCCGCGCCAGCTCGGGGACGAAGCGGCGGACAAAGGCGCCGTCGGGATCGAATTTCTCGCCCTGCAGCACGGGATTGAAGATGCGGAAATAAGGCGCGGCGTCGGCGCCGCAGCCGGCGACCCATTGCCAATTGCCGGAATTATCGGCGAGATCGGCGTCGACCAGCGTGTCCCAGAACCAGCGTTCGCCCTCCCGCCAGGGCAGCAGCAGATGCTTCACCAGAAAGGAGGCGGCCACCATGCGCAGCCGATTATGCATGAAGCCGGTCCGCCACAGCTGGCGCATGGCGGCGTCGACCAGCGGATAGCCGGTTTCGCCCTTCTTCCAGGCTTCGAGCGCGCCTGCGTCGCTCGTCCAGGGGAAGCGCGCGAAGGATTTGTCGAGCGGCGCCTTCGGCATATCGGGATGGGCGGCGAGCAGATGGTGGCAAAATTCCCGCCAGCCGAGCTCGCGCAGAAAGGCAAGGCGGCCCGCCTCGGGTGCGGCGACAGTCGCGCTCCAGATCTGCATCGGCGAAATCTCGCCCCAATGGAGATGCGGCGAAAGGCGCGAGGCGCCGTCCTTCGCGGGAAAATCCCGCAGCAGAGCATAGGCGCCTATGCCGTCGCGCAGAAAATCGGCGAGGCGCCGCTGCGCGTCGGCCTCGCCCGGACGCCGGCTCTCGCGCAGGCCTTCCGCCCAATCCGGCGCCTTCGGCTGCAGCCGCCAATCGGCGAGCCGATCGCTCGCGGGGGCGGGCGCGGCGCGGAGCTTTTTCGGCGCGGGCAGAGGCGGCGCCGGCTGCAGAAGCTCGGCGAGCGCGCGCCAGAAGGGCGTGAAGACGCGGAAGGGCTTGCCTTGCGCATTGCAGACCGAGCCGGGCTCGGCGAGCAGCGCGCCGGCGAAGCTTCGCGTCGTGACGCCCTTCTCGCGCAGCTTCGCCTCCAGCCGCGCGTCGCGATCTGTCGCCCAGGGCTCATAGATGCGGTTGCAATAGACGGCGGCGGCGCCGGTCTCCACGACGAGGCGCCAGAGCTCCGCCTGCGCGTCGCCGCGCCGCAGCGTCAGCGGCGCGCCGCGCTTCTCGAGATCGCGCGAGAGGGCGGCGAGGCTCTCGTGCAGCCACCAGCGGGCGGCGCCGCCGAGCCGCCACTCGCCGCCTTCTTCCTCGTCCAGAATAAAGGCGGGGATCAGCGGCGCGCCGGAGGCGACGGCGGCGCTCAGGGCGTGATTATCGGTGAGCCGAAGGTCGCGCCGAAACCAGATGATGGCCGGCGCGCTCAACGCATCACCTGCGGCGGGTGCGCAGGCTGCCGTAGAAATAATAGAGCGCGAGCCCGGCCGCCATCCAGACGAAGAGGCGGATCCAGGTTTCGATCGGCAGCGCGCCCATCAGCGCGAGACAGGAGAAAATGCCGCAAATCGGCACCCATGGAATGCCCGGCGCGCGGAAGGGACGATGCAGCTCCGGGTTCTTGCGACGCAAATAGAGCACGGCGCCGCAGACGAGCGCGAAAGCGGAGAGCGTGCCGATCGACACCATCTCGTCGAGAATCTCGATGGGGAAGAGGCCGGCGGCGACCGCCACCAGCACGCCGACGACGATCTGGCTGATCGCCGGGGTCTTATAGACCGGGTGCAGCCTGGCGAAGACGGAGGGCAGCATGCGGTCATGCGCCATCGAGTAGAAGACGCGCGTCTGGCCGAAGAGCAGCGCCAGTATGACGGTGGTGAGGCCGGCCAGCGCGCCGATCTTGACGATCCACGCCATCCAGGAGGCGCCGGTGGCGTCCATCGCCACGGCGATCGGGTCCGGCACATTGAGCGCCGTGTAGGAGACGACGCCCGTCGCCACGCCGGCGACGCCGATGAACAGCACGGTGCAGATGGCGAGCGAGCCGATGATGCCGATCGGCACGTCGCGCTGCGGCAGCTTGGCCTCCTGCGCCGCCGTCGAGACCGCGTCGAAGCCGATATAGGAGAAGAAGACGACGGAAGCGCCGCGCAGCACGCCGCTCCAGCCGTAATGGCCGAACTCGCCGGTGTTCTCGGGCACGAAAGGCGTCCAATGCGCCGTGTCGATATGGGAGACGCCGAAGATGATGACGATCAGCACCACGGCGAGCTTCACGAAGACGATGAAATTATTGAACATCGAAGATTCGTGCGTGCCGCGCGCCAAGAGCAGCGAGAGCGCCAATATCACCAGAGCCGCCGGCAGGTTGAAGAATCCATGGCCGGCCGCGGCGCCGACATGGCCGGCTTCCGAGAAATAGGCCGTCGTCCATTGTGGCGGCAAATCTATGCCGATTCCATGCAGCACGCGGTTGAAATAGCCCGCCCAGCCGACCGCCACCGTCGCCGCGCCGAGCCCATATTCGAGCACGAGATCCCAGCCGATGATCCAGGCGAAAACCTCGCCGAGCGTGGCGTAAGTGTAGGTGTAGGCGCTGCCCGAGACGGGGATGAGCGCGGCGAGCTCCGAATAGCAGAGCGCGACGAAGGCGCAGGCGAGGCCAGCGAGCGCGAAGGAGATGACGACGCCCGGCCCGGCGAACTTCGCCGCCACAGTGCCGGTGAGCACGAAGATGCCGGCGCCGATGATGCCGCCTATGCCGAGCGCGGTGAGCGAGACCGGCCCGAGGGCGCGCGCGAAATTGCCGCCTTCCTCGATGTGATTTTCAGCGAGAATTTCGTCTACGCTCTTGCGGGCGAAAAAATTGCGCGTCGGCGCGCGCGCGCCGGTCGTCGTGTCTTGCACCACGAGGAGATCCCTTCTTCCGCAATCGGCGCTCGCGCGGAAAGCGCGCAGGCCGTGGTCGGGCCGCGATTATGGTTGCGCTGTGAAAAGGTTACAAGAGGCGCAAGCGTGAGCGGCAGGGTGATCGCGCCTTGGGCGGCCTTGTCGCATTTCCGACGTCGGCCGCTCGTCGCGGAAGCGGCCGAGGGCGCCGGAGCGGCGGAATCTCGCTGTTCGACGCAGAAAATGCGGGCCGCGCGGGGGCGGCTCGGTTGTTGCACGTCTTCGCGCAATCTCCCCGGCGCCTGGCCGGGCCAGCTGGAGCGGCGCGATGAATCCGCGTTTTGGTTATCTCTGCCTGTTCGACAATCCGACCCTCGAGGCCGGCCGGGCCTTGACGCGCCAGCTCATATTGGTGCGTGAGGCGGAGCGCATGCGCTTCGACGACATTTGGTTCGCCGAGCATCATTTCGACGATCATTTCCCGAGCGGCGCCTGCTCGGTCATGCTCGGCTATGCGGCGGGCGTCACCATGCGCGCGCGCATCGGCTCGGCGTCGTTTCTGCCGGCGCTGCGCGATCCGATCCAGCTCGCCGAAGATGTCGCCAGCATCGATCTCTTGACCAAGGGCCGGTTCAGCTTCGGCGTCGCCAGCGGCGCCGATTTTCCCAAGCAGACCCTCAATTTCGGCGTCGCGCCGGAAGACGCCAACGAGCGCGGCCTGGAGGCGCTCGAACTCGTCGAACGCCTGCTGCTGGAGAGCGAGGTCACGCATAAGGGCAAATATTTCCAGGTGGAGAAGCTGAGCCTCTCGCCGCGGCCGGAGCAGAAGGTTCCGACCTGGATCGCGACGACGACGGAGAGCACGATTCGCCTCGCTGCGCGCAAGGGCTATGGGCTCATGGCGTCGGCGACCTGCACGAATGACGAGCTGCATCGCATTCTCGGCGTCTACAAAGACGAGGCGCCCGACGGCGACCCGCGTCTGGTGCTCGCGCGCTTCGGCTTTGCGACACAGGAACGCGCCGAGGCGGTGTCGATCGCGACCCCCTATCTCGAGGATTTCTGCGCCAAGGCCAATGCCGCGCGCGCCGAGGGCGAGGCGCCGCTCGATCCGCAGGCGCTTTTGTCCATGTCGCTGGTCGGCAGCTTCAAGGAGGTCGCGGACCAGGTGAACAGTCTGAACGAGGAGTTCGGCGTGCATGGCATAGCGATGGCGCCCACCACCTCGCAATTCGACACGGTGAAGCGCTGTCTCGCGGCTTTCGTCGACGAGATTCGTCTGCGTCTGCCGGTGGATTGATCGAGAGCGCTTTCCGATCGAACGGAAAGAGCTCTCGAGGTGAGAGAGCCGCTCGGCCGAGCGGCTCTCTGATCTGTCGCTCTACTTGAGCTGGTCGGCGACCTTGTCGATGCCGGCCTTGGCGCAGGCCTCGTCCTTGTCGCCGCCCGGCGCGCCGGAGACGCCGACGGCGCCGATCACCACATCGCCCGCCTTGATCGGCAGAGCGCCCTGCGCCGCGATCACATTGGCGAGATGCACGGCGCTCAGCGTCGGATTGTCCTTCACGCGCTGCGCGAACTCGCCCGAGGGCGTGCGGAAGGTGCGCGAGGTGTAGGCCTTGCGATGGCTGTTCTCGAAAGTATGCGGCGAGGAGCCGTCGCCGCGAATGGCGATGAGGATCTGGCCCTCCTCGCCGACCACAGTCACCGAGATGCGATAGCCCTGCTGATAGCAGACGTCATAGGCGGTCTGCGCAATGGCGAGGGCGACCGGCGTCGGCAGGATCTTCTGCGTGAGCAGCTCGGCGTTGGCGGGCGCCAGCGTCGCGGCGAAGGCGCCGAGAGCGGCGAAGGAGGCGAGGAGTTTCGACGTCATGGTCTCTCCGGGGAAGAGGAAATTTTGCTCCACATCCCGACGGGGATGGTAAACCGATCAATGTTATAGAATTCATGAACCGTCAAGGCCGCGCTATAGCGCGCCGATTGGACGAGCCTTGTCGCCGATACGCTGCCGCGCGTAGCGAGCCTTCTCCAAAAATGCAAAGAAAAGAACGAAAAATCTGCAGTGTGGCGAATAGGTCGCGCTCGCCGAAGAAAAGCCGCGCGCCCGTCATAATTCTTGACCGCGGCCAAAGCGACAGATTAAAAAATATTTAGAAAATAGGAGTTGTCGATGGGTAGATTCCAGCGTTCGTCCGACTCCGAGCCGCCCCGCAGCGAAGCCTCCGAGCGCCTCGCCGATACGGTGGCGCAGCGGCTCGAGCGGCTGATCGCCCGCAAGGGCCGCTCGCTCGAGCGGCTCGCCGAGCTGAGCGGCGTCGAGCTGGAAGAGCTGCGGTCGATCGAATCCGGGGCCAAGGCGCCGACGATCGCCCATTTGTGGCGCATCGCCAATGCGATCGGCGTTCCCTTCGGCAGCCTCGTCGCCTCGCAGGAGCGCAGCGGCGTGCTCGTCATGCGCAAGGCCAGCCCGCGGCTGATCGGCTCGCAGGACGGCAATTTTCTCTCGCGCCCCTTGTTTCCCTATGACAGCGCCCGGCCCGTCGAATTCTATGAGGTCACGATCGCGCCGCTGCATCAGGAGCGCGCCGAGGCCCATGCCCCGGGCGCGAAGGAGACGCTGGTCGTCGCGCAAGGTGAGATCGAGATCATCGCCGGCCGCGAGCCGCCGGTGACGCTCGCCGCGGGCGACGCCGTCGATTTTCTCGCCGACGTGCCGCACAGCTATCGCAATCTCGGCGAGACGCCGGCGAGCTTCTTTCTCGTGATGTCCTATGCCGCGGCCGAGGCGAGCGAGACGTGAGCGCTGCGGTCGGCGCTCTTCGACACACTATATAGTTCTTGTAGACGTATAGTAAGTGAATATAAAAAGATAAGTAATTGAAAGTAGTAAAATTTTCTATTTCGAATACTATTGATTTGCATGGGGGACGACTGTAGTTATCGCTCGCGGTTCGGATTCGTCCCGCCGCGCTTTTTCGATGACGGCCGACGTTCATCGGCGTCCGCGCGAGCTGAAGCTCGCGTCGGCGCCGGGCGCATCGTTCGAGGAATGAACCCATGACCACGGAACCAGAAGTCCGGCGGACGCTGAGCGAATCTGCGGCCCGCCAGCTCGCCAATGCGACCAAGACGAGAGCGCAGTGGTCGGGCATCACCCCGCGCTGGCTCGTGTCCTTTCTGCCTTGGACGCCCGTCGAGGCCGGCATCTACCGGCTGAACCGCGTGAAGGAAGAGGGCGCCCTCACCGACGCCGACGTGACCTGCAGCCCGGCCCGCGACCGCGACGCCGATCTGCCGGAGACCTTCGTCGATTACGAGGATCATCCGCGCGAATATTCGATGAACGCGGTCACGACCGTGCTCGACGTGCAGACCCGCGTCTCCGATCTCTACAGCCATCCTTACGATCAGATCCAGGAGCAGGTCCGCCTGCTGACGGAGAAGGTCAAGGAGAAGCAGGAGAGCGAGCTCATCAACAACGCCGAATACGGCCTGCTCGCCAACGCCCATCCGTCCATGAAGATCAGGACGCGGACGGGCGCGCCGACGCCGGACGATCTCGACGAGCTCATCACCAAGGTGTGGAAGGAGCCGGCCTTCTTCCTCGCGCATCCGCGCGCCATTGCGGCCTTCGGTCGCGAATGCACCCGCCGCGGCGTGCCGCCGCCGACCGTCACCTTGTTCGGCTCGCCCTTCATCACTTGGCGCGGCCTGCCGCTGGTGCCGAGCGACAAGCTCTTCATCGACGAGAACGGCAAGACCAATATTCTGCTGCTGCGCACGGGCGAGAAGAAGCAGGGCGTGATCGGCCTGTTCCAGCCGGGCATTCCTGGCGAGGTGGCGCCGAGCCTTTCGGTGCGCTTCATGGGCATCAACCGCAAGGCCATCGCCTCCTATCTCATCTCGCTCTATTGCTCGGCCGCCGTGCTGACGCATGACGCGCTCGGCGTGCTCGAGGGCGTCGAGGTGGGCAAGTTCCACGATTACGGCGACAAATACGTCTGATCTTCGGCTCTAAAGAGCCGCTCGCGCCGGCGGAGCATCGCCGCCGGCGCGCTTTTTCCGAACCTTTCGAGAGAGAGCGATCATGTCTTCTGCGCCGTCCAATTCCGCGGCCTTCGGCGCCAGCGCGCCGGACGCGCCCTCCGAGGAGACGCTGACGCGCCATGGCGCGCCGGCCTTTCCCGATCCGGCCATGATCGCCCGCCTCGCCAATGCTTTTTTCCAGGCCTCGCCCAGCGAATCGCCGGCGACGCTCTCTCCCGGCGCGCCGATCGTGCCGCCGACCCTTCCCGAGGCGCCGGCCCCCTCCATCGTCACCAGCGTCGCGCCCTATGCGCCGGCGCGGGCGCCCGTGGGGCCGCCGGACGTTCCGCCGACGACGATTCCCTCCATCGCGCCGACGCCCAATCTCTCCGCGCCCTCGGCGCCGGTCGGCCTGCAGCCGGCGGTCCCGCCCTATGGGCTCTCGGACGTTCCGCAGCCGGGCGCGTCCGCCGGCGCCTTCGAGCCGGGGAGCCCTTCGGCGGCGGCGATCGATTATTCCGCCATTCCCAGCACGCTGGCGCAATATGGCGGCGCCGCCCCCGTGCAGGCGCCGGCCCCCTATGGCGCCTATGACGCCGGCTCCGTCCCCGGCGGCGTGAAAGCCGCCCCGGCCGACAATCTCTATTTCCTGCACGAGCGCGCGACGCCCGCCGCCGCGCCATCCGATCCCTCGCTCTCGCTCGTCGATCGCTATGACGTCGATGGCGCGCCGGAAGCGCCCGCCATCGTTGCGCCGGATGCGGCGCCGGAGAGCTTCGCCTATTCCGGCCCCTCCGAGGCCGATCCGCATCGCGTCTCGGATGCGTTCGCGCTTGGGACGCCCAATGTCGCGCTGCCGGAAATCTCCGGGCAGGAGCGCAGCTTCGCGCCCGGCGCCGCCGGCCCCGCGGCGACCGATTCGCTCTATTTCCTCGATCGCGCCGGCGCCGTTCCCGCCGCGCCGAAGACGGCTCCGCAAGAGTCGCAGGGCTATGCGCCGCAGCTCGCGGCCAGCGCGCCGGCGAGCCGGGCGGCCTTCGACCCCTATGCGGTGAAGCGCGACTTCCCCATTCTGCAGCAGCAGGTGCATGGCAAGCAGCTGGTTTGGCTCGACAACGCCGCGACGACGCAAAAGCCGCAGGCGGTCATCGACCGTCTCGCGCACTTCTACGAATATGAGAATTCCAACATTCATCGCGCCGCCCATGCGCTGGCGGCGCGCTCGACCGACGCCTATGAGGCCGCGCGCGAGAAGGCGCGCCGCTTCCTGAAGGCGCCTTCGGTCAAGGACATCATCTTCGTGCGCGGCGCGACCGAGGCGATCAATCTCGTCGCCCAGGCCTGGGGTCGCCGCAATGTGCAGGCGGGGGACGAGATCGTCGTCTCCTGGCTCGAGCATCACGCCAATATCGTGCCCTGGCAGCAGCTCTGCGCCGAGAAGGGCGCGCGTCTGCGCGTCGCGCCGGTGGACGATCGGGGCCAGATCATCCTCGAGGAATATGAGAAGCTGCTGAACCCCAAGACGCGGATCGTCTCGGTGACGCAGGTCTCCAACGCGCTCGGCACGGTGACGCCGGTGCATGAGATCACGGCCATGGCCCATCGCCACGGCGCGCGCGTGCTCATCGACGGCGCGCAGTCCGTCTCGCATATGCCGGTGGACGTGCAGTCGATCGGCTGCGATTTCTTCGTCTTCTCCGGCCATAAGGTGTTCGGCCCGACGGGAATCGGCGTCGTCTACGGCAGGGACGACGTTCTCGCCGACATGCCGCCCTGGCAGGGCGGCGGCAATATGATCGCCGACGTCACCTTCGAGAAGACCATCTATCAAGGCCCGCCGGAGCGTTTCGAGGCCGGCACCGGCAATATCGCCGACGCCGTGGGCCTTGGCGCCGCGCTCGATTATGTCGAATCGATCGGCATGGAGGTGATCGCCCGCTACGAGCATGATCTCCTCGTCTATGCGACGGAGAAGATGCGCATGGTGCCGGGCCTCACCTTCATCGGCACGGCGGCGGAGAAGGCGAGCGTGCTCTCCTTCGTGCTCGACGGCCATCGCACCGAGGAGGTCGGCAAGGCGCTGGACCGCGAGGGCATAGCGGTGCGCGCCGGCCATCATTGCGCGCAGCCGATTCTGCGCCGCTTCGGCCTCGAGGCGACAGTGCGGCCGTCGCTGGCCTTCTATAATACATGCGCGGATGTCGACGCGCTGGTCGCCGCGCTTTTGCGCCTGCAGAGCGGCCGCGCCGGCTTTTTCTGATGGATGCCGCTCGTCGCTCGAGGGGTCGTGATCGGGCCTCTCGGGCGCTCGAGGAAAATCTTCTTTGGCGCCGGCAGGCGCGCATCCTCACCATCTTCCGTCCGTCGTTTCAACGAAAGCTCTATCGTCTTTATTGACTTCCCGACTCGCCACTAATAGTCTACAGTTTTTATAGACGAGGTGGCCCGATGCTGACGAAAAAAGGCAAATACGGCATCAAAGCCATGAGCTATCTCGCGCGATTCGAGCCTGGGCGGACGGTGCCGGTGCAGGAGATCGCGACGACGCAGCGCATTCCCAAAAAATTTCTCGACGCCATTCTCTGCGAGCTGCGCAATCTCGGCTATGTCAGCTCCAAAATGGGCAAGGGCGGCGGCTACACGCTGGCCCGCCCGGCCGAGACCATCACCGTCGGCAACATCATTCGCGCGCTCGACGGTCCGCTCGCGCCGCTCCCCTGCGCCAGCAAGACGCGCTACCAGCCCTGCGACGATTGCGTCGATGTCGAAAAATGCGCCGTCCGGCTGGTGATGCAGGACGCTCAGCGCGCTCTGTCCGGCGTGCTCGACAATTGCTCGCTCGCCCATGTTCGCGACCTCGCCGATGAGGTCGCGCTCTGCTACGAGATCTGATCTTTCAATCGCTTCGCAGCATTGCGTAGAGCCTGCGGCGCGCATGGCGCCGTGCGGGCGGCCGAGCGCCGGCGCGCACGTGCGACGACGTGCGGATCGCCCTGCTTTTTTCGATGAGAAGTTGATCTTCTTTGTAGACTTAATGGATATAGTCGCCTAAAGTCCCCCTCCAGCCACGAAGATGCGAGCGCGCAATGCGCGCCGACGGAACGCGGACGCTTCTCGCAAGCATATGACGCCTATAGGCAATAGAGAAAAACGAGGTTGCGGGCACATGACGAAGACCTTGAAACGATCCGTGATCGCAATGATGCTGAGCGCATCGGCGGCGGCTCTCGCGATCGCCGAAGAGCAGAAGGCGCCGGCGGGCGCGGCTTCTGAATCGGCGCGCGTCAGCAAGCCGCATTGGGCGTGGCAGCCGGCCTACCAGCCCTTCGCGCCGAATGTGCAGAACAAGGACTGGTCGCGTTCCTCCTTCGACGCTTTCGTGCTGTCCAAGATCGAGGCGCGCGGCCTGACGCCTTCGCCGGACGCCGATCGCGCCATCTTCATTCGCCGCGCCACTCTGGACGCCTGGGGCCTCATCCCGACGCCGGAGGAGGTCGCTGCATTCGAGAACGACAAGAGCGCGGACGCCTATGAGAAGCTTATCGACCGTCTGCTCGCCTCGCCGCGCTATGGCGAGCGTCAGGCGCGCTTCTGGCTCGATCTCGCGCGCTACGCCGACAGCACCGGCTTCCAGAACGACAATACGCGGCCGAACATGTTCCGGTATCGCGATTACGTGATCAAGGCGTTCAACGACGACAAGTCCTACGCCCAGTTCATTCGCGAGCAGATCGCCGGCGACGAGATCGCGCCCGGCGATCAGGATGTGCTGGTCGCGACCGGCTTCCTCGCCGGCTACCCGGACAACAGCAACTCGCGCGATCTGGTGCAGCGCAAATATCAGATCACGACCGATATGGTCGACACGGTCGGCCAGGCGATCCTCGGCACGACGGTCGGCTGCGCGCGCTGCCACAATCACAAGACCGACAAGTTCACGCAGAAGGACTATTATTCTCTGCAGGCCTTCTTCGCCAACACCGCCTTCGACGAGAAGGTCCCCGCCAGGAAGGGCGAGGTGGAGGCCGAGTTCCAGAAGGAGCAGGCCGTCTATAATGAGGCGACCAAGGCCATTCGCGCGCGGCAGAAGGAGATCATCGACTCCGTTCGCGAGGCCGCGCTGAAATATCATAAAGAGCGCTATCTCACCGACAGCCGCGACTCGATCTTCAAGCCGAAGGATCAGTGGAACGCGATGGACCGCTGGGTCAATCACCGTCTCGTCGCGGTGACGGACGATGCGGCGCTCGCCGGCTTCCTGCGCTACGCCGCCGACGACAAGACCGCGCCGGAGCACAGCGAGGAGATCGTCAAGAAGGCGGAAGAATATCAGAAGCTGACGCAGGAGCTGCGCAAGTTCCAGACTCTGCGCTCCAACAAGGGCTCGCTGAACTACACCGCCGCCACCGAGCTCGGCCATAGCGACGCGCCGCCCACGCATATTCTCTTCGTCGGCAATCACGAGAAGCCGCTCGACGAGGTGCAGCCGGCCTTCCCCGAGGGCATGACGACCGAGGCGCCCGACATCAAGCCGACGGCGACCTCCTCCGGCCGCCGCACGGCGCTCGCCGACTGGCTGGTGAGCGAGAAGAATCCGCTCACCGCGCGCGTTTTCGTCAATCGCGTGTGGAACCAGTATTTCGGCAAGGGCATCGTCGGCACGGTCAGCGACTTCGGCAAGGCTGGCGACAAGCCCACCAATCAGGAGCTGCTCGACCACCTCGCCTTCACCTTCGTGAAGGACGGCTGGAGCGTGAAGAAGCTGCATCGCTCCATCCTGCTCTCGGCGACCTATCGCCAGTCCTCCGATTATCGCGAGGATGTGGCCAAAGCCGATCCCGAGAACAAGCTGCTCGCCGTCTTCCCGCGCAAGCGTCTCGAGGCGGAGGAAATCCGTGACTCGATCCTCGTCGCGTCCGGCAAGCTCAATGAGAAGATCGGCGGCCCGAGCGTGTTCCCGCCCGTTCCGACGAATTTCGCCGGCGGCGGCAATTTCAATCAGGATCCCGCCTGGACCGTCTCCAAGGATCCGAAGGACTACACCCGCCGCAGCCTCTACATCTTCACGCGCCGCAGCCTGCCCTATCCGCTGCTCGAGACATTCGACATGGCGAATGCGCAGCAGATTCACAGCAAGCGCGATGTGACGACGACGCCGCTGCAGGCGCTGACGCTCTACAACAGCGAGCTCGTCTTCCAATGGTCGCAGGCGCTGGCGGGCCGCGTGATCGAGGAGGCCGGCGACAATGAGGCAGCGCAGCTCGATCGCCTCTATCTCGTGCTGTTCGGCCGCAAGCCGAGCGAGCCGGAGGTAAAGGCGCTGCACGCCTTCCTCGACCAGCATCAGAAGACGATCGCCGAGAAGGCCGAGAACGGCAAGCTCTCGATCGCGGTGCCGGTGACGACGAAGGCGCATTTCGTCGATCCGCTTCGCGCCTCCGCCTTCGTCGATCTCGTGCACACGGTCGTGAACAGCAACGATTTCGTCTACCGCTTCTAAAAGACACCACAGCAATCAGAACCGAGGGGAGCATCTCATGCTCATCAAGACATCGCGTCGCGAATGGCTGCGTAGCGCGGCCTATGGAGTGGGTGGTTTCGCTGTTTCCGGCATGATGCCGGGCGGCGGCTGGTTCGGGGTTCCCGACGCCAATGCGGCGGCCACTTTCGTCGATCCGCTGGCGCCCAAGCAGCCGCATTTTCCGGCCAAGGTGAAATCGGTCATCTGGGTGCATCTGGACGGCGCGCCAAGCACCATCGATCTCTATGACTATAAGCCCGAGCTCGAGCGCCTCGCCGGCCAGGACATTCCGGCCTCCTTCCTCGAGGGCATCAAGACCTCGACGCAGGGCGGCGTCGGCAAGCTCTTCGCCTCGAAGCGCAGCTGGAAGCAATATGGCCAGAGCGGCGCCTGGTTCTCGGATCTGCTGCCCAATCTCGCGCAGCAGGCCGACAAGCTGACCTTCGTCAAGTCCAGCGTCACGGTCGGCGCCACGCACGACATCTCGATCCTGAAGCTCAACACCGGCGATCTCTCCCCCGGCCGTCCTTCGCTCGGCGCCTGGGTCGCTTATGCGCTCGGCTCGGCCAATCCCGATCTGCCGCCCTATGTCGTGCTCTATGGCGGCCAGCGCGAGCCGCGCGCGGGCTCGGTCAATTGGAGCTCGGGCTTCCTGCCGGCGGTCTATCAGGGCACGGCCTTCCGTCCGGGCGCGCAGCCGATCCTGCATCAGGCGCCGCCGGAGCTGATCGGCCTGCAGCAGCAGCGCGAGAGCCTCGATCTGCTGCATCAGCTCAACGACATTCGCTCCGCCTCGCGTCCGCAGGACAGCGAGCTCGCCGCGCGCACCAACTCCTATGACCTCGCCTATCGCATGGAGGCGACGGCGCCGGAGGCGGTCGATCTCTCCAAGGAGACCGAGGCGACCAAGGCGCTCTACGGCCTCGACGACGAGGCGACGCGCGACATGGGCACGGTGCTGCTGCGCGCCCGCCGTCTCGTCGAGCGCAATGTGCGCTTCGTGCATGTCGTGTCCGGCCCGATCGCCGGCCTCGGCCAGGGCGACGACGCCAATTGGGACGCGCATCGCCAGCTCGAGCGCAATCACGGCGCTCATGCGCGCGCCATCGACAAGCCGGTCGCCGGCCTGCTCGCCGATCTGCAGTCGCGCGGCCTGCTCGACGACACGCTCATCGTGTGGACCTCGGAGTTCGGCCGCACGCCTTACGGCCAGAGCGGCGACGGTCGCGACCATAATCCCTGGGGCTACACCCAGTGGCTGGCCGGCGGCGGCCTGAAGCACGGCGTCACCTATGGCCGCACCGACGACCTCGGCCTCAAGACCGTCGAGAATCCGGTCGACACCTATGATCTGCACGCCACCGTGCTGCAGCTCCTGGGCCTCGATCACCTCAAGACGATCTATCTGCGCGCCGGCCGCGCCGAGCGCCCCACCGTCGTCTACGGCAAGGTCGTGAACGACATTCTCGCCTGACGATCAGACTCGGCCGGAGCCCTCGTGGCTCCGGCGCGACATGCCGATCTTGCTCGCGGCGCGGCGGCGCGCGCCGCGAGAACGAACAGGCGTGTCCTCGGCACAGCAGAAACCTCGAGGCAGGATTGCAAAAAGCGCCATGAGCCGCATCTCAGCCTATCGAAATTCTTACGCGCGTCTCGCCCTTTGCGCGATGCTGATCGCCACGCCGGCGCTGGCCGCCTTGGACCTGCGCGATTACGACGACGATCTGATGCGCGATCTCGAAAAGACGATCAAATATTTCGAGCCGGACATCACCGCGCAAAATTCGCAGGCCGCGAAAGAGGATGCGGAAGTGCTGCTCGACGGCTTCCGCTATACGGAAGACTATTTCGCCAAGCGCGGCAAGGACGACGCCGTGGCGATCTCCCGCGATGGATCGCGCCTCATCGCCGATGTCGTCGCCAAGGTCGACAAAGGCGAGTTCGACGCCGCCGCCGCCTCCGCGCGGGAGGCGACCCAAGTCTGCAAAACCTGCCACGAAATCTACAAGCCCCGACTCGCACGTTGAGAGACCCGAGGAAAAGAACCATGACGCGTAAGACCGCAAACGAGTTCCCGCCCGGAATATTGAAGCTCTTCGATCTCTTCGTGCATGGCGACATCGACCGTCGCGGCTTCGTCGAGGGCGCGAAGAAATTCGCCATCGGCGCGGCCGCCGCGACCGCCTTCCTCGACGAGCTGCTGCCGCGCTTCGCCGAGGCGGAGGTCGTCAAGAAGGACGATCCGCGCATCGTCGGCAAGACGCTCGAGGTTCCTTCGCCGGACGGCAATGGAACGGTGAAGGGCTATTTCGTTCAGCCTGTCAAAGTGGAAGGCAAGCTGCCGACCGTGCTCGTCATCCACGAGAATCGCGGCCTCAATCCCCATATCGAAGACATCGCCCGCCGCCTCGCTCTGGCGAATTTCGTCGTCTTCGCGCCGGATGCGCTGGCGCCGCTCGGCGGCTATCCGGGCGACGAGGACAAGGCCCGCGAGCTCTTCACCAAGCTCGATCAGGCCAAGACGCGCAATGATTTCATCGCCGCCTATGGCGCGCTGAAGACCTGCCCGATCGGCAATGGCAAGGTGGGCGCGGTCGGCTTCTGCTATGGCGGCGGCGTGGTCAATTTCCTCGCCACCAAGCTGCCCGACCTCGCCGCGGGCGTTCCCTTCTACGGCGCGCAGCCGCCGGCCGAGGAGGTCGCCAAGATCAAATCGCCGCTGCTCATCCAATACGCCGGCGTCGACGATCGCATCAACGCCGGCTGGCCGGCCTATGAGACGGCGCTGAAAGCCGCGCATGTCGATTATCAGGCTTTCGTCTATCCGGGCGTGCAGCACGGCTTCAACAATGACACGACGCCGCGCTTCGACGCCGCGGCGGCCGAGCTCGCCTGGAAGCGCACCGTCGATTTCTTCAATGCGCATCTGCGCGCCTGACAGAGAAAAGGAAATAGCATGAGAGCCTCGACGCTCTTTCTCGGCCTCGCGCTCGGCGTCGCCTCCACCGCGCTTCTTTCGACCGGCGCCGGCGCGCAGCAGGCGCCTGCGCCCGCCGCTCCCGTCGCCGCGGCGCCCGTCACGCCGCAGAATGATCCCGCCTACACCTACAAGACGCTTCGCCTCAATCGCGCCGCCTTCGACGCTCTGCTGGCGAAGCCCGAGGATCTTCTGGTTCTCGACATTCGCCGGCCCGACGAGCTGACCAAGGTCGGCGGCTTCCCGGTCTATCTGAGCATCCAGACCAAGGAAGTTCAGAAATATCTCTCCTATATTCCGCGTGACCGTCTCATCGTCACTGTTTCCAATCGCGCGCATCGCGCCGGCGCCGTCGGCGATATTCTCGCGGGCCTCGGCTTTCATGTCGTCGGCGCGATCGGCGTGCTCGATTATCAGGACGAGGGCGGAACTCTGACCAAGATCGCGCCGCCGGCCCCCGCCGCGACGGCCGCGGTCGCCGCTCCCACCGCCGCCCCTGCCGCGGCTCCCGCCACCGCCGCCAAGTGAGGCCAAAATGCGTAAGCTCGCGATTTTCACTGCTCTCTCGGTCGCTCTCGCGGCTGTCCCGGCCTCCGCTGCATTGAAGACGGGCGCCTCGGCGCCCGATTTCAGCGCCCAAGCCGCCATTGGCGGAAAGGACTTCGTCTTCTCTCTCGCCGAGGCGCTGAAGAAAGGCCCCGTGGTCCTCTACTTCTATCCCAAATCCTTCACGCGCGGCTGCACGATCGAGGCGCATGAGTTCGCCGAGAATTACGACAATTTCGCCGCCGCCGGCGCCTCGCTGATCGGCGTCTCCGCCGATACGATCGAGACGCAGCGCGATTTCTCGACCAAGGAATGCCGCGACAAATTCCCCGTCGCGGCGGATGCGAATTTTACCGTCATCAACGCCTATGACGCAAAGCGCGACCGCCCGACGCAGAATGGCGACACGGTTTCCGACCGCATCTCCTATGTCGTGACGCCGGACGGCAAAATCGGCTTGACCTTTGTCAGCTCGGACCCGATCAAGCATGTCTCGGAGACGCTCCAATTCGTGCGGCAATGGCAAGAGAGCCATAAAGCCGGCAAGATTTGAGCATTCAACCTCGGAATAAAAAGGGACGATCATGAGTCTGTATTCGAAGCGCTCGCTCGCTCTCCTCGGCGGCGCGCTCATCGCCGGTTGCGTCGCGCTGAATTCCGCCTCCGCGCAGGCGCCCGGCCCCACGCCGGCGAAAATCGCGGTGGAGAATCGCAAGGCGGAATTCGTGCTGATCGGCAATTTCTTCCGCTGGTTCGGCGCCGTCGCCAGAGGCAACGCCCCCTATGACGAGGCGGAGGCCAAGAAGCGCTCCGAGCGCATCGCCTATATCGCCGGCCTGCTCGACGAATCCTTCCCCGACGTCTCCAATGTCGGCGAGCCGGACAGCAAGGCGAAAGCCGAAATCTGGAAAGAGAAGGCGGAGTTCGACAAGAAGCTCGCCAAGTTCAAGGAGGACGCCCATGTCTTCGCCGATGCGATCGGCAAGGAGAAGGGCGCGACGGAAGCCTTCAAGACCGCGGTCGCCAATCTCGGCCAGGACTGCAAGGGCTGCCACGACTCCTACAAGGCGAAATAGTCAGGCCCAACGAGCGCGACGAGACGTAAGATGACGGTGATCGACAGGCCGCCCGAAACAAAGGCGGCGGACGCGCAATCGAAAGAAGAGCGTCTGGTGTGGGACTTGCCGGTGCGGCTGTTCCACTGGTCGCTCGTCGTCTCTTTCATCGGCGCCTATGTGACCAACAGGCTCGGCGTCGCCTGGTTCGACTGGCATGTCCGCTTCGGCTACGCCGTTCTCACGCTCGTCGTGTTTCGCGTGCTCTGGGGCCTTTTCGGCGCCAAGCACGCGCGCTTCGCCAGCTTCCTGCGGCATCCGCGGGAGGCGTGGCTCTATGGGCGAGGCCTGCTGCGCGGCCGCGCGCCGCTCTACGCCGGGCATAATCCGCTCGGCGCGCTGATGGTCGTCGCGCTGCTGCTCGGCCTATTGGCGCAAGCGACCATGGGCCTTTTCGCCAATGACGAGATTTTCAACGTCGGCCCCTTCGCCGGCGCGGTGAGCAAGGAGACGAGCCTGCTGCTCACCTCGCTGCACAGGAAGGGATTCTATGTGCTGGCGGCGGCCGTCTTCATTCATGTCGCGGCGGTGATCGCCTATGTGCTGGTGAAGCGCGAGAATCTCGTGCGCGCAATGGTCACGGGCTATAAGCGCGCCGAGACCGTGCATCCCAAGGACGAGATCGCCAGCTCCCGCCTGCCGCTGGCGGCGACATTGCTGCTCGTCGTCGCCATCGCCCTCGCCGCGCTCACCTCGATCGCGCCTGTGGCCAGCGCCGGCGGCGATGGGTTTTGAGGGAAGAGGTAAAGGGGGCAAAGACAAATCGCTTGTCGGCTCCTCGTAAACCGAGCGCCGATCGAGGGTGCGCCCGCAGTCGCTTTTTTTTACGAGAGTATTCTCAAATAGCTCCTACTCGGATTTCTGATAGATTGATTTCTCTTTGAGAGCCTACGCCAATCGACCGAACGGGCTCCGTTCGGATGGCAAGCGCGGCAGCTTCAGCTCGGCAACGACCTCATCAAGTATTCCCAACCGATTCGCATGCTCGCCTCGACTTCGGCGTCCATGACGTTCTTCCAGCACAAGTCGTCGGTGACCGGCTCTAATTCCGTTTTCGCCCGATCCGGTGACCCGTCGTCCAATTCCTTCCGCGTGTTGAGCCGCAGCGCTCGGAACAGGAAATATTCGGCGCACAGAATGCGCCAAAACACCGGGTGCGTGCTTGGATGAAAATTGGCAATGATTTTTGTCAGCGGCGCGAGAGCTCGCAGCAGAGTCGAATTCGGCAGGGCGAGCGCCTTCTCGAATTGTCCGAATGTGATTATCCGCCGTTTTTCACCTTCGACATCGATGAGCGCTTCCATCAAATTGTCTAGGCGGCCGAGGAACACCCCTTGCTTGATGACGCCGGAATTCGCCGAGCTATCCGCGCGGTCTCGATAATCGGGAATAGCCGGGTCGAGCGCGGCGAATTGAAAGTCCCGCGTGAACGCCCGATAGGAAGCATCGGAAAGAGCGAATGCTCGCTTGACCCAAGGATCGAGCGTCAAGTCACGATGGGTCAATTGCGTCCGCAAGAGATAGGCGATCGCGAGCGGAGCCAGCAGTTGGAACAATGTCGATCGAATATAATAGCCGCGGCCGCTGTCTTCCATGAGTTCGCCCGAAAGTGCGCCCGTCGATGCGACCAGCCGACCTTCTCGGGCTTCGCGCGCCAAGCTTATCACGCGTCCGATCGCTACTCCGGCGTTTTGTGAAAGCTGGAACAGCAATGGCTCGCATTCCTGATAGAGGCGTCTGCGAGCTTCGTACTCATAGGCGCGCCGCGCCGAAGCCGCCGATAGACGCTCCTCCTCTGATTTCGAGAAGGCGGCGAGCTGTAGATCGCCCTGCAATTTGATCGCAGCGGTGAGACGCGCGATCTCCTCGTCGCTTCGGCGCTTCAAACCGACCAGCTTCTCTTGCAGCTCGGCGTTGAAAGCAGCCATTCTCCGATCATTTGCCCGTCGCCGAAATTCATTGAAAATCAGCGCGACGAATGACAGCAGCGCACAAACGATCGAGGCTGTTGCGGCAATGATCGCCGCTTCGACCGCGGCATTCGGATTCGCCGCAGGAGCGTTCTGCGCGAATGCAGGCGTATTCAGCGACAAAGCGAGCGCCAAAATTTTGACGCTACTTCGAAAGGTTGCTTTAATGGTCACGGCTTCAACCCCGTTGATTTCATTGCTCGCGATCTCAAGGCGACGCCCTCCTTATAAATAATCGACATCGGATCGATAGAAATTTGAGGATTGCCTTTTATCGCTCCCTCGAGCAGAAGGTGGAATGGAATAAGCCTTTCAGGGTCTACATATGTATTGAGAAATTCCGCTATCGTATGTTTGGCGATCATGCTCTCGAATAATTCAATGTCTGACAGCGCCATCAGCGTCGGCGATGTTATTCGTATATTGCACAGTCGAAATTCTCCTGTCGCCTCCTGGATCGGCTCACTCGCAAAGTCCCGGATCGCGCTAGCGAACTCGCGAGCGAGAAATGGCGGAAGCGCAGGGGTGACGGCGCTCGTGTCTTGCAGCAATAGCAGCGGAACGATCGTCTCGACACCCGCGAAAAGCGCTGGGTCGTCCGGGATCATTGTCCGTTCCACGACGCCGACGATCGATCTCGCCAACTGCCCAATGCCTTTGTTGGGCTTTCCGTAGCTCGCGAGACGATCTCGGATCGCAGTGACGAACGCGGCGTCGCCATATTCCCACTGCGCCTTTTCCGGCAGCCATGCGGTCTTGCTTTCGATCATTACGAGAATCGGGCCTTCGCGAATGCATATATCGGTTATTTCGCTTTGGCCCGCTTTCGGATTCGCGACGACGATTCGCTTCGCGTCTCCCGCGCGCGTCGCCGCCGACCGCAGCAGCCGGATGACATAGCTTTCAATCGCCGCCCCGAACGACGCGAACAGCTCGGAGGCGGGAACGCCATCGGCGAGGAGACGAAACACCGGACCGAGCCACAGCTTGTCTTGCAGAAATATTCGGTCGGAAAGAACGACCGAACCACGCTTGGTGCGGACGAAAGGGCGGGCGCGCAGAGGCGCGGTGTCGAACGGAGTGTCTTTCGAAACGACCTTGTCTGTCTGACGTTCGAGCAACCGCTCGCGCAGGGCTTCTACGTTCTGCGTCTCGAGCGCGAGAAACGCTTCTAGCCGAGAACGCGCTTGGAAGGGAATGTCTTTCGCCGTCGCGATATCGAGAATGCCGAAATCCTGCATGGCGTGTCGCGGATCTGGCGCGAGATCTCCCGTCGTGAGCCGCTCGGCCAGCATGACGCAGCCGAGCCACTCGTCCAGCGACATGCCAACCAGCGATTCGAAGCGAGAAAGCCAGAGTGGATTGCGCGAAAAAAACGCGTCGCAAAGCAGCATCGCGGAACGGCCGAGGACTTGTGCATCCTTGCGGAGAAAGCCTTCTTGCATTTGAAACATTTGAGCGAATATCGGAAGGCTGTAGCTCGCCTCTGTCTCGGTCGTCCTCTCCTTATCGAGCGCCGGCCCGCTTTGCGCTTTGGCGATGCGTTCGAACGCCGCCATCCTCGCGCAGTATGACGCCCTCATCAACACCATTGGGTCCGAAAGCATCAATTCTGATTGCTCCGTATCGCGATCGTCGCCGAGCATTGCCGCCAATCTGAACAATTCGAGCAGGTCCGGCCTCTGAAAGCACGAAAGGAAGACTCCGCGTGGTCGGCCCGCGCGTTTCAGCACCGCGCGCATTCGGCGGATTTGCTCGCCAGAGAAAAAGTAAGGAGAGAGCAGGGAGTCGAACTCGTCGCGCAGGTCGCCGCAGATCGAACGCAGAAGATTCAATCGCGCGCACCAGACAAGCAAAGCCGACTGATCGACAGTGGATATGCTTTCGATGATTTCCTGGTGAGGATCGCTGCCTGGTTCGGGGAAAAACAAGAGGAATGGCGCTTTCGCCAATTGAGCCAGAGGGATATCTTTTTTTGCTTCCATATCGGCCGTCTCTGCCTTGGAGCCATTTCGAATGCAGGCTGAAATTCGATGATTTATTATGAGCGCGTGCACATAGCTCGCCTACTGTGTCGTCGGGGCGAGACGAGGTCGATCGAGACGTACGCCTGACGATAATATATTTTTGGTCTCGATACTATTTCTTCTTTCTATCGTCTCGAAGACGAGGTTCGCGTCATACAATGGGCGGCAGGGTAGGCCGACGAGCGACATGCCGCTCATCTGAGCTTGAGGCCGGGCGTTCGCTGGGGTACTCAGTGGCCGCGATCCGCCAATCCGATCGTCTTCGCGCGTCGAGGCTCGTCATGGCTCGTCCTATCGCATCGGCTCTCGTCCTGCTTCTGCAGATTTCCGTCGCTCATGCGCTGGATCGGCCGAGCGCGCCCGCGCGTGCGGCGGCTCCGGCGAAGGCGCCCGCGGCGGCTCCGGCGGGAGAGGCGCCGCGCGTGTTCGGCGATTGGCAGCTGCGTTGTCTCGCGGCCGGCGGCGCGCAGGCGGCGCATCGCAGCTGCGAGATTTTGCAATCCGTGCTGGTCAAGGACAAGAGCGCGACCATCGCGGAGATCGCCTTCGGCAAGCCGGATGCGGCGCAGGCCCTCGCTATGACGATCGTCGTGCCGGTCGACGTCGCCTTTCACGCGGCGCCTCGCGTGACGGTGAGCGACGCCGATCCGCAGCCGCTCGATCTCGTCTGGCGGCGCTGCGCCGCGGCGGGATGCTTCGCCAGCGTTCCGCTCGGAGAGCCGATCCTCGCCCGCTGGCGGGCCTATGACGGAATGGGGCGCATCGCCTTCAAGAGCGCCGCCGGGCAGGATGCGGCGTTGCCAATATCGTTTCGCGGGCTCGCGCAGGCGCTGGATGCGCTGGCGCGGGAGCATTGACGATCTGTGGCATAATTGCCACAGCCATCGAAATTCGCCGAGCGCCAGACAAAAAACAGAAATTCATAGAAACACTTAAGTAATTCACTTAGTGGGCGTTTCCGCCCGCTGCGCAGCCGCGCCGCGCGCTAGACGCGCAGCTGTGGCCTTGCCGCTCTCGCCGATCGAAAATAGAAATCGCAGAACTGGAAATGCGCGAGTCGGCCCATGTCGGCCTCGCTCGACGTGATTTTGTCGTTTGAATTTCGACGAGTTTTGGAGACTAGCGAATGACCCGTTCGTCCGGCCGTCGCGGCGATGCCGTGCGCTCCTCTTTTTCGAGCCTTTCGATCGGCAATTCTCACAGGGGTGGGCTTCTGCTCGGCGTGTCGGCGCTCAGCATCGCGCTTTCCATGGGCCTGTCACCAGCGCAAGCGCAGCAGGCCGGTGGCGCGGGCGGCAATCCAGGCGGCGGAACGGCGGGAACGACCAACGCCGCGGGCGTCGGGACGGCGGGCGGCAATGCGACCAACGCCGCGGGCGGCGGCGGTGGCGGTGGCGTCAACGCCAAAGGCGGCGCGGGCGGCGGCGGCGCGGCGGGCGGCGTGGCCCCGGGCGGCGCCGGAGCGAATGGCGCGGCCAATCAAGGCGGCGGCGGCGGCGCGGGCGCCGCGACGCTCTTGACGACCGGCGCCAGCGGGACCGTCGTCGGCAACGCGGCGGGCAACCCAGGCGGCGCTGGCGGGGCCAGCGGCGCTGGAACGGGCTCCGGCGGCGGCGGCGGCGCGGGCGGCAATCTTCTCAATTTGACGGGCGGTCCCGGCGTGGCCGACGGTATCGCCATCGGCGCGACGGCGACCGGCGGGGCCGGCGGGGCGGGTGGCTCCGCGACCGGGACCTCCGGCAATGGCGGCGCGGGCGGCGGCGGCGGCTCGGCCTTTCTGTTCACTGGCTCCGGAGCCAGTGGAAACGTCATTGGCGCGGCTGTCGGCGGCGCGGGCGGCGCGGGCGGCAACAGCGGCTCTCTCTTCGGCAATGGCGGGGCCGGCGGCGCTGGCGGAACGGCGATTTCCGCTACGGGCGCGCTGACGAGTCTGATCAACGCCGGCTCGATCACCGGCGGCGCCGGCGGCGGCGGCGGAACCACGGTGAGCGGCGTCGGCGGAGCGGGCGGCGCCGGGGGCGCCGGCGTCTCGGCCATCGCCGGTGGGGCCATCATCAATTCGGGAACCATCACGGGCGGCGCGGGCGGGACCGGAGCCAATGGCGCGAGCGCGGGCGATGGCGGCGCCGGTCTCGCCGGCTCTGGCCTGACGATCGCCAATTCCGGCTCGATCGCCGGTGGCGCGGGGAAATCGGTCGGCCCCGCGCTCGATCTGTCGAAAACCAATCGCCTCACCACTCTGGGCGCGGGCAGCCTCACCGGCGATATTCGCGCCAATGGCGGAACGTTGACGCTCGACCAGACGGTCGCCGGCGCCGGCAACGCCGCTTATGCGAATAAGATCGTCGATACGGGCGGCAGCCTCAATGTCGTCGTCGACGCCGGCGCCCATGCGGTCACGCTGAGCAACGCCGGCAATAATCAGTTCCAGACGCAGGTGAAGAGCGGAACGCTCTCGGTCGCCAATGTGGGGGCGCTCGGCGGCGGCAATCTCTCGCTGGTCATCGGTGGCCAGACCTCGCCGGCTTTCGAGCTCGCGGCGGGCGCGGGCGCGCAGACGCTCACTCAGACCGTCTCGATCAACGCCGGTGTCGCCGGAACCTTCGGAGCCGGCGCAGGCTCGACTTTGACCATCGCGCCCGGCGCGGGCAAGCAGCTGAATTTGACAGGCGGCGCCGGGACGGCGCTGCATTTCGGATCGGCGGTCGACACGGGAACCGTGGTTCTCGCGCCTGCGGCGGCGTCGATCGACGTCAACAGCGCCGCCTCGGTGGACGGTGGGACGCTACGGCTCGGCAGCGCGTCCGGCGGCGGCGCGGCGATCTCGCTCCTCAAAGGCGGTCTCAACGTCGGCAAGGATGCGGCCACCACGGCGACGCTGGACGCCAATGGCGTCGATTTCACCGCGAATAATCTGACCGGCTCGTCCAAGGGCGTCATCACCAGCAATGGCGCCGGCCTCGCCACGGTCACGACCCGCAACACCGCGGCCACCACCTATTCCGGCGTGATCCAGGACGGCGCAGGCCAAGTTGCGCTCAATGTGCAGGGTTCGGGCGGCACGACATTGACGCTCGTCGGAAACAACACTTACACCGGCGCGACCAATGTCGCGGCCGGTCAGACGCTGAAGGCCGGGGTCGCTAACGCCTTCAGCCAAGGGAGCGCGACGACTGTCGCGGGAACGCTGGACCTCGGCGGGGCCGGCGTCACGCAGAATATCGACACCGTCAATCTAAATGGCGGCCGCATTCGCAATGGGGGCTTGACGAGCGCCAATGGCATTTCTTCTGCGGGCGGCTTCGTCGAGAGTGTCTCCGGCTCCACCGGTCTGACGACGATTGCGGGCGTCACCAATCTCGAAGGCGCCAACGCTTATTCCGGCGCCACCTCGGTCAACGCCGGAACGTTGCGGCTGAACAGCGCTACTGGCCTCAGCGCCAATAGCGCGCTCACCGTCAATGCGGCTGGGACCTTCGATCTCAACGGATTCAACGCCACTGTTTCCGGCGTCGGCGGGCAGGGAACCGTCACCACCAATGGCGGCGCCTCGAAGCTGACCTTCGGCCTCGGCGCGGATTCGACCTTCGCGGGCCAGTTGCGCGACGGCTCCGGTCAATTGTCGACACAGGTCTCCGGCGGCAAGACGCTGACGGTCACGGGGCAGAATATCTATTCGGGAACGACTCAGATCGACGGCGGCTCCGGCCTCACGGTCGCGGCGGGCGGCGCCCTCGGCACGGCCGCCAATCATGCGGGCGGGATCAATGTCGATGGAACGTTGCTGATCAAGACCGGCGGCGCGGTCGATACGGGAGCCAATAATCTCACCAATCAGGGGACCGTCACCATAGAGGCGGGCGGCCGCCTCACCGATGATCTCGTCAATAGCGGCGTCGTCAATAATTCGGGCCTGACGACGGCCAATCTCCAGAACAATGCGACCGGCGTCGTGACCAACAAGGCTCCGACCGGCGTTTGGCAGGGCAATGTCGTCGCCAATAGCGGCGCGATCGTCAATGAGGCGGGCGCCAATTGGATCGGCAATGTCAACGCCGGCGCCAATACGGGCTCCATCGATAATCGTGGCGTCTGGACCGGCAATGTCGCCAATAATCTCGGCCAGCTGACGAATAGCGGAACGATCAGCGGGACGGTCGCGAATTCCGGGACCTTCTCCAATCTCGTCGGCGGCGTCGTCGCGGGCCAGCTGACCCAGTCGGCGGGAACGGCGACCAACGCCGCCGGCGCGACGATCAGCGGCGGCGTCAATGTGACGGGCGGAACATTCGCGACGCAAGGCGTCGTCAATGGCGGGCTGACCAATTCGGGAACGACCAATGCGCAGGGGACGATCAATGGAATCGTCAACAATCTCGCTGGAGCGTTCAATGTCACCGGCGATCTGAAGACCGACTCGGTGCAGAATTCGGCCGGCGCGACGGTCGATATAAAGGCGGGAACGACGAGCGGCGCCGCGGGCGTCTTGTCGGTCAATAACGCCGGCAATCTCTTCGTGCGCAATGGCGCGACGCTCACGGCGCTCGGCGGTGTGACCAATTCCGGCGCGCTCACCGTCGATCAGGGCGGCAAGGTCAATGACGCGCTCACCAATACGGGCGTCGTCAACAATTCCGGCGCCTATAATGGCGATCTCATCAACTCCGGCGCCGCGGCGGTCGTGACCAACAAGTCCACGGGCGTTTGGACCGGCAATGTCCTGTCCAACACGACCGGCGCGCAGATCGTCAATCAAGGCTCCTGGGTCGGCGACGCCGCCAACGCCAGCGGGACGATCGACAATCAGGCGACATGGACCGGCGCCGTCACCAATGGCGCCGGCGGAACCTTCAAAAATTCCACCGCGGCTTCCAAGCTCAGCGGCCCGCTGACCACATCGGGGACGGCGACCAACGCCGGCGCGCTCAATGGCGGCGCGCTGGTTCTCGCCGGAACGCTGAATTCGACGGGAACGATCAATAATGGCGCGACCGTCACGGGCGGAACGCTGACGACGAGCGGAACCGTCAATGGCGGCCTCGTCAATGGCGTCGCCGGCACGGTGTTCGCCGCGGGCGCGATCAATGGACAGATCGACAATAGCGGCAAATTCACGCTGACGGGCGCGCTCGCCAATAATGGCTCGACCGTCAACAACAACGCCGGCGCGACGCTCGACGTCAATTCGAACAGCTTCACCAACATAGGCGCGCTGAACAATAATGGCGCGATCACCATCGCCGGCGGCAGCCTCGCGGTGAATGGAACGCTCACGCAGGTTGCGGGCACGATTCAGAACGCCGGCGGCGCGATCGCCGCCAATGCGATCGCCGAGACCGGCGGCCTCATCGCCAATAGCGGGACCATCGGCGCGACGACGAATTTCGCGGTCAATGGCGGCGTTCTGACGAATAACGCCGGCGGCGTGGTGACGGCCGCTGCGCTCACCGTGGGCGCCGGTGGAACGATCAATAATAATGCGACGATCACCTCGGCCGCCGCGATTCAGAACGCCGGCCTCGTCAACAACAACAATGGCGGAACGCTGAATGGCGGCCTCGTCAATACGGGGACGCTCAACAATAACGCCGGCGCCATCCTCAATGGCGGGCTGACCAATAGCGTGACGGCGACCAATGGCGGAACCGTCAATGGCGGCGTCGCCAATAGCGGCTCCTTCACCACGACGGGCGCCGTCAATGGCGGGCTGACCAACGCCGCGGCGGGCGTCACGAAAGCGGCCGGCTCCATCGCCGGCGGCGTGACCAATACAGGTTCCTTTACCGTCACCGGCGCGCTCGCCAATGGCGCGGGCAATTTCGCCAATAATGGCGCGGGAACGCTCGTCGTCTCCGGCGGCGATTACACGGGCGTCGGCGCGCTGACCAACAGCTCGACCGCCGCGACCGGCGTTTCTGTGTCGGCGGGCCGCACGCTTTCGGCGGCGAGCGTGACCAACGCCGCTGGCGCGACCATCGCCAATCTCGGAACTCTCGGCTCCGGCGCGACGATTCAGAACGCTGGAACCTTCAACAATTCCGGCGCCGTCACCGGCGGCTTGAACAATGCGGGCGCCTTCAATCAGCTCGCCGGCTCGCTCACCGGCGGACTGACGAATAGCGGAACGGCCAATGTCGCCGGCTCGCTCGCCGGCGGCGTGGCCAATACGGGCTCCTTCACCGTGACGGGCGCGCTCGTCAATGGCGCAGGGAGCTTCGCCAATAATGGCGCCGGGACGCTGTTCGTCACCAGCGGCGACTACACGAATATCGGCGCCTTCGTGAACAGCTCCACGGCGGCCACGGGCGTTTCCATCGCGGTCGGCCGCACGCTGAGCGCGACTGGCGTGACCAACAATGCCGGCGCGACGATCGTCAACGCCGGAACGCTGGCGTCCACTGGGGCGGCGATCCAGAACGCGGGAACGCTGACCTCGACGGGCGCGCTCACCGGCGGGTTGAGCAATACGAACATCGCCAATGCGGCCGGCTCGATCGCCGGCGGCGTCGCCAATACGGGAACATTCACCGTGACCGGCGCGCTCGCCAATGGCGGCGGCGATTTCGCCAATAGCGGCGCGGGGACGCTCGCCGTCTCCGGCGGCGATTACACGGGCGTCGGCGCGCTGACCAACAGCTCCGCCGCCGCGACCGGCGTGACGATCGCCTCCGGCCGCACGCTCTCGGCGACCAGCGCGACGAACAGCGCCGGCTCGACCATCGCCATCAACGGCGGCGCGCTGCTGACGACCAATGGCTTCGTCAATCAGGGCAAGGTCAACGCCGCGGGAGCCATCGGCGGCGGCGTGACCAATACGGGAACATTCAATGTCACCGCCGCGCTCGCCAATAATGGCGGCAAATTCGACAATAACGGCAATGGCGCGCTGATCGTCGGAGCGGGCGACTACACGAATATCGGAACGCTGACCAACAGCTCCGCCGGCGACGCCACGGCCGGCGCGCAATTCCAGGGCATTGGCGTGTCGCTCGGCCATGGCCGCACACTCGGCGCGACCAGCGTCGTCAATAATGCGACCATCGCGCTCGGCGACCGCACGACCAATACGACGGTCAATTCCGTCATCGCCGGCAATCTCACCAATAATGGAACGCTCGATCTCGCGGCCGCCAATCAGGTGGTCGCCAATGGCGCGACGGCGGCCGCGCTCGCCAACAGCCTCACCGTCAACGGCGGTTATGTCGGCGGCGGCGTGCTGAATGTGGCGGCGCGCTTCAACGATCTCGGCGGACAGCGGGCCGGCGAGCTGCTCGTCAATGGCGCGGGCTCCGGCAATGTGACGACGGTGATCGTCAATCCGTTCCTGAACAGCACCGGCTTCTTCGCCAGCCCGATTTTGATCGCCAAGACCAATCCGGGCTCGACATCGACCTTCCAGCTCGGCAACGCCACCACGCCGATCGGCGCTGCGCAGGCGCTCAACACGGGTCTGGTGAGCTTCAACCTGCAGCAGCTCAGCCCCGGCCAATGGTATCTCGTCCCCAATCTCGACACTGGAGCGCTGTCGGCGATCGGCGGCAGCGTCGCCTCCGCGATCAGCTCGGCGACGACGGGCTTTTTCCAGAGCGCCTCGGCCTTCGTGCAGTCGCGGCCGGACGCCAAGCCCAACGCCGTCGATTTCGGAATTTGGACGCGCGCCGCGGTCGGCCGGTCCGATCTCGCGAGCTCCTCGAGCGCGCCGACGGCCGCGGGCGGGACGGCCATCACCAATGAGAAGACGCGCACGCTCTACAGCGGCTATCAGGTCGGCCTCGACGCCTCGCTCTCCAATATCGAGAACACGCAGATCAACCTCCACACCGGCGTGATGGCGGGCCAATATCTCTCCAATTCCTACGATCTCCTCGGCTCCGGCACGAGGACGCGGTTCGACGTGCCTTTCGTGGGCGTCTATGCGGTGGCGACCGGCTTCGGCTTCTTCGCCGATGTGCAGTTCCGTCACGACTTCTGGAACGCGGACATCACCAATTATCGCGCCGGCCTCAACGAGACGCCGCTGCAGGGCCGCGGCTGGGCGGGCTCCGCCTCGCTCGGCTATCATTGGGATCTGCCCAATGATTGGTTCATCGAGCCCTCGGCCGCGATCAATGTCACCAGCGTCGATTTCGATCGGCTGCAGGTGGCGGCGGGCACGACGCCGGCCTATCTCGCGCTCGACACGGTGCGCTCGACCCTCGGCCGCGTCGGCCTGCGGGCGGGAACCTCCTTCGTCATCGACAATAAATACGCCTTCCAGCCCTTCGCCTCGGTCAGCGGCTGGAACGAGTTCGAGACCAGCCTGAAGGAGACGTTCCAGCAGAACGTCACTTATGTGCCGATCACCGTGTCGCGCTCCGGCGCTTTCGCGCAATTCGGCCTCGGCGTCTCGGCGCAGATCATCGACACGGGCTGGGTCGGCTTCCTGCGTGGCGATTATCGCACCGGCGAGAAGCTGACCGGCGCGGCGCTCAATGGCGGCGTGTCCTATCGCTTCTGAGCGGCCGCGCCGTTTCTCGCGCGCGGCGGAAGGACGGCCTTCTGCCGCGGGACGCTTTCTCGCGACAGCTCGGCTGTGACAGGGCTGTTTGCTTTCCGTCCCCGCTTACGCCACTCTTTGCCCATGGATCGCAAAAGCAGCGGCAAGCGGCGGACGCTTCTCACCGGTCTCCTGATTTTCGCGCTCTGCGCGCCCGCGCGCGCGGAGGATGACGGTCCGCATGTGTCGATCATCCGCGACGCGGAGATCGAGCAATTATTGCGGGACTACACCGCCCCCGTGCTGAAGGCGGCGGGGATTCACAGCGAGGCGGCCAAGATCATTCTGGTCGGCGACCGCTCCTTCAACGCCTTCGTCGCCGACGGACAAAAGATCTTCATCAACACCGGCGCGCTGATGGAGGCGAAGACGCCCAATGAGATCATCGGCGTCCTCGCGCATGAGACCGGCCATATCGCCGGCGGCCATTTGGCGCGCGGGCGGCAGGAGCTCGCCAAGGCAACCATCCTCTCCGTCGCCGGAATGCTGGCCAGCGCCGGCGCCATGGTCGCCGCGCGCGGCGCGTTCAATCGTCGCGACGGGCAGGTGGGCATGGATTCGGCCGGCGCCGCCGGAGTTTTGCTCGGCCCGCAGGAGGCGGTGAAGCGCTCGCTGCTCGCCTATCAGCGCGGCGAGGAGCAGGCCGCCGATCGCATGGCGGTGCGCTTCCTCACGGCGACGCATCAATCCGCCAAGGGCATGCTGGAAGTGTTCAACCGTTTCGCCAGCGAATCCTTGTTCAAGACGACGGCGATCGACCCATATCTGCAATCGCATCCGCTGCCCAATGAGCGCATCTCCAATCTCGATTGGGCGGCCAAGCAGTCGCCCTATTTCGATGTCCCGGATTCGCCGGCGCTGCAGGCGCGTCACGATCTGATGCGCGCCAAGCTCGTCGGCTTCATGGGCAATTCCGGCGAGGCGGCGCGGCGCTATCCGATCTCCGATCTTTCGCTGCCGGCGCGCTACGCCCGCGTCATCGCCGACAATCGCTTCGGCCGGCTGGAGGATGCTTTGCGCGGCGCCGACGCGCTCGTCGCGGCCGATCCGAAGAACCCGTACTTCTGGGAGCTGAAAGGGCAGATTTTGCTGGAGGCCGGCCGCGCCAATCAGGCCATCGCGCCTTTGCGCAAGGCGGCGGCCATCGCCGGGCCGGCGGCGACGCCGATCCGCGTGCTGCTCGGCCATGCGCTGGTCTCGGCCGACGATCCCAAGCTGCTGAACGAGGCGGTGAGCGTGCTCGCCAACGCCACGCAGCGCGACGAGGACAGCGCCGACGCCTGGGAGTTTCTGTCCATGGCCTATTTCCGCAAGGGCGAGAACGCCAAGGCGCAGCTCGCGGCGGCCGAGGGCCTCTTCGTCGCCGGCAAATATGTCGAGGCGCGCACGCAAGCGACGCGCGCCCAGGCGCAGTTCAAGGAAGGCACGCAGGGCTGGCTGAAGGCGGACGATATATTGACCTATCGCCCGCCGGGGAGCGAGTGAGGCGATCGACGCAGGATTTTTTCGACCGGGACATCGGCATGCCGAGGGCGGATAGCGGGTCGATTTGAATTTCGCCAATGCGTCAGAAGCAGCCCTTTCAACAGCGCCACTCGATAGCTATCTTGCCAAGCGCCGACGGCGCTGGCTGGTACGAAACTCGAGAACTCTAAACTTGGCACAGCGCGCGCCGACGTGTGTCAGTTCCGGGTAGATGATGGACGGCGATCCAGCAGGACAGAAGGCCAGACGCTTCTTAGAGTTTCTAACGCACGACGATCATGTGCGCGGCGTTGTCAGATTCGTGTTCGGCGCCGTGGGCTTGGTCGTCTTCAACGCGCTTATCGGTCTGTTCGATCCATATCGAACCATTGACGCTCGCATCACGAAAGCGGAACAGCTGTGCGACTACTACCGCCCAAAAATTAAGAATGGCTGGCCAGAAGAGCGGTATCACAAACCCGTGCCGCCGGGCTCGATCCCCTGCGACTCGGCCAGTGAGCGCGAACTTGATCGAACATCCGAATTTCCGGTCAAGAGACATTTTGTAATGTTCGTCGAGTACGTGTCGCCCGCCGACGGAAAAAACTATTCGCAGCGCATTCAGATTCCAGCGGAACGACTGTCGCCGAATTTTAAACCTGGCATGACGATTCGGGTGTCTGCCTCGACGACCGATCCGTATTCGGTGCGTGGCCAGTAACAGGTCCTTTTCCGAGTCAATTTTGAATGTGAGATGGTCGTTCTGCCTTCGTTGATCTCGTTGTCGCTCGTCTGGCTTGGGCGAAACTTCTCGTCGATGTGGCGGTGGAGGAGGCCGCGGCCGGCGGAGCAACGACGCTGGACGAGCATCTCTCGCAACTCGACGCTTTGGTCCGCGCCGAGGCGTGCTGAAGGCGCGTCTCTTTGTCGCGTGAAAGGCCCGAGGTCGCGCGAAAGAGCCATGTCGATCTGGCGAGAGTTCTCGCTTATCTCGACGGCGTCGCCGAACCTCCGACTGTCGGCAAACACCGCAGCGTCTTTGAACCCTCTACCGGCGGCTCGCCGATCATCCCGCGACGCGGAACCGCATTGAGCGGATAGGGGTGGTTTCGCCTTTCGTCGTGATCTATCGGTATCTCGAAGGCCAGGACTTCGTGACCGCGGGAAGGTTTCGCCCGCGCAAGACTCGGGACGACGATAAAGTGACCACGCTTCCCCTCGCGCTCACCCAGGGCGACCCTTCCGGCATCGGCCCGGAGCTGACGTTGAAGGCTTATGCCGCGCGCGCGGCGCGGGCTCTGCCGCCCTTCTTCGTGCTCGCCGATCCGGCGCAGCTCGCGCGGACGGCGGCGGCGCTCGGGCTCGAGATCGCGCTGCGCGAGGTCGCGCCGGAGGGGGCGGCGGCGGTTTTCGACTCGGCGCTGCCAGTCGTCCCGCTCGGGCTCTCGGTTCGTGGCGCTCCGGGCGCGCCCGAGCCTGCCGACGCCGCGGCGACGATCCTCTCCATAGAGCGAGCCGTCGAGCCGGTCGCGGAGGGGAAAGCGCGCGCGCTCGTCACCAATCCGATCGCCAAAAATGTGCTCTACGCCGCCGGCTTCGCGCATCCGGGCCATACGGAGTTTCTGGCCGCGCTGGCGGAGCGGCGCTACGGTCGCCGCTTCCGCCCGGTGATGATGCTCTATTCGGAAGAGCTCGCCGTCGTTCCGGCGACGATCCATGTGGCGCTCGCCGAGGTTCCGCGCCTGCTGACCCGCGAGCTGCTGGTGGAGACGGGCGTGATCGTCGCCGCCGATCTTTCCTCCCGCTTCGGCCTCGCTTCGCCGCGCCTGGCTTTCGCCGGCCTCAACCCGCACGCCGGCGAGAGCGGCGCCATGGGCCGCGAGGAGATAGACGTGATCGCCCCCGCCATCGCGGAGCTGCGGGCGCGGGGGATAGACGCCACCGGCCCGCACCCGGCCGATACGATGTTCCACGCCGCCGCCCGCGCGCGCTATGACGTCGCCATCTGCCCGACGCATGACCAGGCGCTGATCCCCATAAAGACGCTGGCCTTCGATCGCGGCGTCAATGTCACGCTCGGCCTACCCTTCGTGCGCACATCGCCGGACCATGGCACGGCTTTCGACATCGCCGGCAAGGGCGTCGCCGAGGCGACGAGCCTCATCGAGGCGATCCGCCTCGCCGACCGAATGACGGCGCGATGATCGACGATCTGCCGCCATTGCGCGAGGTGGTCGCGCGCCATGGGCTCATGGCCAGCAAGGCGCTCGGCCAGAATTTCCTCTTCGATCTCAATCTCACCGCCCGCATCGCCCGGGCCGCCGGGCCGCTCGAAGGCGCCACGATCATCGAGATCGGACCGGGGCCCGGCGGCCTCACCCGCGCGCTGCTCGCCGAAGGGGCGGGGCGCGTCATTGCGGTGGAGCGCGACGCGCGCTGCATTCCGGCGCTGCGCGAGATAGAGGCGCGCTATCCAGGCCGCCTCGTCATCATAGAGGGCGATGCGCTGGCGCTCGATCCGGCGGAGCTGGCGCGGCTGCATGGGCTCGGCGGGCCGGCGCGCATCTGCGCGAATCTTCCTTACAATATCGCCACCGAGCTGCTGGCGCGCTGGGTCGAGGCGGAGCCTTGGCCTTCGGTGTTCGACCGCTATGTGCTGATGTTCCAGCGCGAGGTCGCCGAGCGCATTGTCGCGACGCCGGCGCAGCGCGCCGATTATGGCCGTCTCGCCGTGCTCTGCGGATGGCGGACGCGCGCGCGCATTTTGTTCGACCTCTCGCCCTCGGCCTTCACGCCGCCGCCCAAGGTGACGTCCTCCGTCGTGGAGCTCGTTCCCAACGCCTCGCCGCTCTCCTGCGATCCGAGGCTCTTGTCGCAGGTGACGCGCGCGGCCTTCGGCCAGAGGCGCAAAATGCTGCGTCAGAGCCTGAAGTCGCTGCCGAAGCCGGGCCTCGACGTCGCCGCTCTGCTGGCGCGGGCGGGCATAGAGGAGACGCGCCGCGCCGAGGAGATCGACATCGGCGGATTCGTCGCATTGGCGGAGGCTCTGGCTGTCCTATCTTGACTCTGCGGCGCCTGTTTTCGAGGAGCGGCAGCAATGGCGAAATTCTATTTTGCGGCGGTGGAGACCGAGGAAGGCCTGCGCGCCGAGCTCAAGATCGCAACCCCTTATTCGTTGGCGGCGGATGTCTTCGATCCGAGCGAGAGCTTCGCCGACTACGAGGCGAAGCTGAACGGCGCCTTGCGCGAGCTGGAGCGCACGCGCGACGAGGCGCGCGCCTGGTTCGCCAAGCACAATGGCGCGTCGGCGGCCGGGTGAATCTCTATTTCGTGCGATTGACGGCTGCGAGCCGCTGCGCTTTCGCGCAGGCCAGCAGCTTTGCCTTGATCTCGTTGAAAATCGAAGGCGGCAGAACGCCATAATCGAACTGTCCGGGCTCATTCCGCGAGACGGGGCGGAGATCGACGCCCGGCCAGACGAAGCGATTGACCTCGTTCACGATGACCCAGGATCTGCTGGGATCGAGTCCGAGACGGCGCTTCGTCGCGAGCGGAATCTCGACCGCCTCGTCGAGGTTGTCCGGTTCCCGATGCGTGACGGGAACGACCGTCACCAGCGTTCTATCGGCCTGAATCTGCTTGGCGAGCACAATGGCGCAAGGACGGTTCTTGACACCTTCGTCCAGGCCTCTTCGATGCTCGGCGCGCCAGAGATAGGCGTAGCAGATGACGAGGCCGGCCTCGGGAATGGGTAGGGACACGCGCCTACTTCAGCTCACGATCGAGATGGCTGTGGCGCTCCGCCATTTCCGTTCTGGCGATCGCGTCGAGATCGTCCTCGCCGAGCTCGCCGACCATCAGCGCCTCGCGCTGCGCTCTTCCGCTGGCCGAAAGCTCTGCTATACGATCGTCGATGAGGCGCCGCGCAGCCTCCTCCACAGAGCCGAAGTCGCCGCTGGCGACATGGGCTCGGAGCCAAGCCTCTTGTTCTGGCGTCAGGTCGATGCGCATGCCATTCCTATTAGCATGAAACTCGGCCCGCCCCAATCCGTCGCGGAGGGG
The DNA here is from genome assembly GCF_056313885.1 of Methylosinus sp. DMC45. Taxonomy (NCBI): domain Bacteria; kingdom Pseudomonadati; phylum Pseudomonadota; class Alphaproteobacteria; order Hyphomicrobiales; family Methylocystaceae; genus Methylosinus; species Methylosinus sp. DMC45. The sequence goes on along the minus strand of NZ_JBQUZK010000003.1, from coordinate 42,629 downwards.
GCCTGAATTTCCGCTTGGCGGCCCCGCCTTACTCGATTATAAGCACCAGATACGTGGCGCGCGGCCTGAGGCCTCGCGCCGCGACTGTTTTGTGGCGGTCCCGATGAGTCCCGTGGCCGCGGTCCTCGGCTCGGTGAAACTCTCGGCTCGGTGAAGCATGGCCAATCCGTTTCAGTTCCTGCAAGAAGTGCGCTCGGAAGCGAGCAAGGTGGTGTGGCCGACCCGCCGCGAGACCTTGATCACCTCTGGCCTGGTGGTCCTCATGGTGCTGGCCGCGAGCATTTTCTTCGTCGTCGTCGATCAGGGGCTTCGCGTCGCCGTCGGCTTGCTGCTGCGGATCGGCCAGTAAGGCCGGGAACCCGCCGGCGCGCCGATCGTCGAGAGCGAAAATTTTGGAGCTTGTCGCGCCGTGAGCATGCGCTGGTATATCGTCCACGCCTATTCGAACTTCGAGAAGAAGGTCGCCGACTCCATTCGCGAGGGCGCCGCGCAGCGCAATCTCACCGATCAGTTCGAGGAGATTCTCGTGCCGACCGAGCAGGTCGTCGAGGTGCGCCGCGGCCGTAAGGTCAGCTCGGAGCGCAAATTCTTCCCCGGCTATGTGCTGGTGAAATGCGACCTCTCCGACCAGGTCTTCTCGCTCATCAAGAACACGCCGAAAGTCACCGGCTTCCTCGGCGCCGACAATAAGCCCATGCCGATCAGCGAGGCGGAGGCGATGCGCATCAAAGGCCAGGTGGCCGATGGCGTCGAGCGCCCCAAGCCCTCCATCTCTTTCGAGATCGGCGAGACGGTCCGCGTCGCCGACGGTCCCTTCGCCTCCTTCAACGGCGTGGTGGAAGAGGTCGACGACGCCCGCTCGCGGCTCAAGGTTGCGGTGTCCATCTTCGGACGGCCGACGCCTGTGGAGCTGGAATTCGCGCAGGTGGAGAAGGTTTGACGGATCGCTGAGGAGCCGGAAGGCTCGCGATCCGATTCGGAGAATCCTTCTCCCACGAGCGGGGGAAGGAAAAAGCCGTGGCGGGCGCGCCCCTGTCGCCAGGGGGATCACGCGTCGGACCACGAACTGCAACCGGCGGCCTAGGGCGCGGAAGCGTTCCCGGGGCCGCTCAATGTTGGAGATGAGACATGGCGAAGAAAATCGCCGGCTACATCAAGCTGCAAGTGCCGGCGGGCGCGGCCAATCCGTCGCCGCCGATCGGTCCCGCGCTCGGTCAGCGCGGCCTCAACATCATGGAATTCTGCAAGGCGTTCAACGCCAAGACGGGCCAGATGGAGAAGGGGACGCCCATCCCCGTCATCATCACCGCCTTTCAGGACCGCTCCTTCACCTTCGAGCTGAAGCAGCCGCCGGTCTCCTACTTCCTCAAGAAGGCCGCCGGCATTCAGTCCGGCTCCAAGACGACGGGCCGCGGCTTCGTCGGCAAGGTCACGCGCGCGCAGATCCGCGAGATCGCCGAGAAGAAGATGCAGGACCTCAACACGACGTCGGTCGACTCGGCCGCGTCGATGATCGAGGGCTCCGCCCGTTCCATCGGCCTCGAAGTGGTGGGGTGAGATCATGGCCCATATCGGAAAACGCATCGCCAACGCGCGTCAGGCCGTCGAGCGCACCAAGCTCTACCCGGTCGAGGAAGCGATCAAGCTGGTTCGCGCCAACGCCACCGCCAAATTCGACGAGTCGATCGAGATCGCGATGAATCTCGGCGTCGACCCCAAGCATGCGGACCAGATGGTGCGCGGCGTCGTCAATCTGCCGAATGGCACCGGCCGCACGCTGCGCGTCGCCGTCTTCGCCCGCGGTCCCAAGGCCGATGAGGCCAAGGCCGCCGGCGCGGATATCGTCGGCGCCGAGGATCTCGTCACCATCGTCCAGGGCGGCACGATCGAGTTCGATCGCTGCATCGCCACGCCCGAGCTGATGCCGCTGGTCGGCCGCCTCGGCAAGGTGCTCGGCCCGCGCGGCCTGATGCCGAACCCCAAGGTCGGCACGGTGACGATGGACGTCGCCGGCGCGGTGAAGGCCTCCAAGGGCGGCGCCGTCGAGTTCCGCGTCGAGAAGGCCGGCATTGTGCAGGGCACGGTGGGCAAGACCTCCTTCGAGGAGGGCAAGCTCGCCGAGAATATCCGCGCCTTCGTGGATGCGGTCGCCAAGGCCAAGCCCGCCGGCTCCAAGGGCACCTATATCCAGCGGGTGGCGCTCAGCTCCACCCAGGGGCCCGGCGTCAAGGTGGATGTGGCGACGCTCGGCGCGACGCAGGCGTGATGCGCGGCGGCTCGCGATCGAGCCGTCGACGCCGTGAGATTATCGACGCGAGGGATCGTCCTCTCGCGTCGAGCCTTCCGCGCCCCCTTCATAGACGGTGAAGCGCGGCCGCCTCTGCAGATCGCGCGTCGGCGTTCCGGGCGCGAGAGGCAAAACCAGCGCCGTTTCCTCGCCGAGCACGCGCAGCGACACGATATTCAGCGCCTCGACCGGCGTGCGCCCGAGCCATAGCGGCCGCTCGCCGGGCGCCAGGGAGCCGAGAACGCGCGCATGTGTTTTTCCGAAATAGCGGATCGGCAGGAGCAAGAGCTCGAAATCGACGATTTCGATCCCTCCCACCAGAAAACCCTTGGCTCCGGCGATGACAGGGGTCGTGTCGTCCGTGACGATGCGCAGGATCGTTTTCACATCCTCGCGCCCGGACTCGCTCCATATTCCGAGAAAAGAACGGCTCCGCCGCTCGGGCGGCCAAAAGGCGCCGACGCGTGCGCCGCAGAGTCCGGCCGGAACGAAATAGCTCAGCTCCGTCTCTATGACGAAGGCGTCCGAAAGCGTGACGAAGGCTTTCGCCAAATCCATCGTGTGGCAGTCGGGGGCGGCGCGCTCGCCTTTGAGCCCCCTCCAATATTCGTATAAAATTCTGTTGGCTGGATATCTCATGCCGCCTCCCGCCCATCGAACGAATCCCCCCGCCCCTCGGGTGTCCGTGCGCGGCTATGTCTTCGGGTCGACGGGCCTGGCGGTCTGCGGCGAAACCGCGGCGCGACGCCTGAAATGATCGAAACCGCCGCGCGCTCTCGAGCGCGCCGCGCGAAGCCGCGCGCCGCGCCGGAGCGCGAGTTTCGACAATTCATGTGTTCGAACAAGCATTTTCGCCAAATGATCCGCGGGAAAGATTCGAGGTGAACAGAACGTCTTTTTTTCGCTATGATGCGAAAGCATCGCTATTGTCTGAATTGCGAGACTCAAAATGTTCGAAAAGCCCTGCGCGCGAGGCGGCATTGTCGATCGAAGACTCCTCGCGGCCCGTAGCAGCGGTCTAGAGAACCTCAACGAGGCGCTGCGCCGGGCTCTCGGTCACTCGATCATCGGTTTCGTCATCGCTTTCGGCTTTGCGAAGATCGCCTATGTCGAAGCTCGAGCGATCCTCCTGGAGAGTCGCGGCTTTTTCAGGGCTGGACCTTAGCTTTGACGCAGGGCGGACGGGCGGGCCGGGGCAAAATTTTTGCTTGGCAAACGTCGTGGCCGCCTTTAATAAGGCCTTTCCGGGGTCGGCCAGCGTTCGCGACCCCGTTTTCAGATATCAGCTTCCGTCGAACCGAGTCCCCAGATGCGGGAGAAGGCGAGACGGTGGATAGGCCGGCGGACCCGGGGGAGATTCCTCGCGTCCCGTCCGGCCATGTCCTGTCCGAGACTGCCGGCGCCTGTCCGAGGCTCACCCCGAGGACGGCTCAATCGGCTCGCTGGACGGCGGAGCCTTCCGCCCCCGACGAGCGGCCTGCATAGACGGGGAAGACCGGAATTGTAGGGCCGGCGCGGCGCTTTTCAAAGCTCGCGCGCGGTCTTTCGAATTTGGTTGGCGCCCCTCTGATCCGAGGCGAGGCCGTTTCGGCCTCAGCCGAGGGGACAGGATCTACGGCGCCGTCGTTTCCGCCGCTCCCGCGGCGATGCGACGGCTCATCGCAACGGCGGGGCTCGTCCCCGCTCGAGGAGAGAGCAACCGTGGACAGAGCGGAGAAAAAGCAAGCCGTCGCGGCGCTGAACGAGGTCTTTGCGAAGACCCCGGTCGTCGTCGTGGCGCATTACTCCGGCCTGACCGTCGCCCAGATGCAGAAGCTGCGCAAGCAGGCTCGTGAATCTGGCGCTTCCGTGCAGGTCGCCAAGAACCGCCTCGCCAAAATCGCTCTCGACGGCACGAGCGTCGCCTCCATCGGCCCCCTTCTCAAGGGGCCGACCCTGATCGCCTATTCGGACGATCCGGTGGCGGCGCCCAAGGTGGCCGCAGCCTTCGCCAAGGATCACGACAAATTCGTCATCCTCGGCGGCGCGCTCGGCGCCCAAGCCCTCGACCCCGACGGTGTGAAGTCGCTCGCGACTCTCCCGTCGCTCGACGAGCTGCGCGCAAAGCTCGTGGGCCTCATCCAGGCTCCCGCGACCAAGCTGGCGCAGCTCACGACCGCTCCGGCCTCGAAGCTGGCGCGCGTGGTCCAGGCCTATGCCGACAAAGACGCGACCGCGGCCTGACAGGCGGCGCAAATCCAACCAAGCAGAACCGAATTCGAAGGACTGAAGCAACATGGCTAATCTCGAAAAGATCGTCGAAGACCTGTCGAGCCTGACCGTGCTCGAGGCCGCCGAGCTGGCGAAGCTCCTCGAGGAGAAGTGGGGCGTCTCGGCCGCCGCCGCCGTCGCGGTGGCCGCCGCTCCGGGCGCCGCCGCCGCCGCGGCCCCGGTCGAGGAGAAGACCGAGTTCAACGTCATTCTGGCCGCCGCCGGCGACAAGAAGATCGAGGTCATCAAGGAGGTCCGCGCGATCACCGGCCTCGGCCTCAAGGAGGCCAAGGATCTGGTCGAGGGCGCTCCCAAGCCGGTCAAGGAAGGCGCTTCCAAGGACGAGGCCGAGAAGATCAAGGCCGCCCTCGAGAAGGTCGGCGCCAAGGTCGAGCTCAAGTAAGACGAAAATTCCCCTCTCCCGCTCCATGGCGGGGGAGGGTTTTCGGCACGTGTGACCAGGAGCGAATGGCGAATAGCGAATAGCGAAAGACACCGGTCCTTTCGCTATTCGCAACTCGCTATTCGCTTTCAATAAGAGGATCGAGAGGCGACATGGCTCAGACTTCGGCGCAGACTTTCTCCGGTCGCAAGCGTGTCCGCAAATTCTTCGGCCATATCCGCGAAGCCGCGGAAATGCCCAATCTGATCGAAGTTCAGAAAGCTTCCTACGACCAGTTCCTGCTCGTCGACGAGCCTGCGGGCGGGCGTCCCGACGAGGGTCTGCAGTCGGTCTTCAAATCCGTTTTCCCGATTTCCGATTTCTCGCAGGTCGCTCTGCTCGAATTCGTGCGCTACGAGTTCGAGCCGCCGAAATACGACGTCGACGAGTGCCGCCAGCGCGGCATGACCTTCGCCGCGCCGCTGAAGGTGACGCTGCGCCTCATCGTGTTCGATGTCGATCCCGACACGCAGGCGAAATCCGTCAAGGACATCAAGGAGCAGGACGTCTATATGGGCGACATGCCCTTCATGACGGCGAACGGCACCTTCATCGTCAATGGCACGGAGCGCGTCATCGTCTCGCAGATGCACCGTTCGCCGGGCGTCTTCTTCGACCATGACAAGGGCAAGAGCCATTCCTCCGGCAAGCTGCTGTTCGCGGCGCGCATCATTCCCTATCGCGGCTCCTGGCTCGACATAGAGTTCGACGCCAAGGACATCGTCTATGCGCGCATCGACCGTCGGCGAAAAATTCCGGCGTCGTCGCTGCTGTTCGCGCTCGGCATGGACGGCGAGGAGATTCTCTCCACCTTCTACAACACCATCACCTTCAAGGCCTCCGGCGACAGCTGGCGCCAGCCCTTCGACCCGGAGCGGCTGAAGGGACTGAAGGCCGTCAACGACATCGTCGACGCCGACACCGGCGAAGTGATCGTCGAGGCGGGCAAGAAGCTCACCGCGCGCGCCGCTCGTCAGCTCGCCGAGAAGGGCGTGAAGGCGATCAAGATCCAGTCCGAGGATCTCTACGGCCAGTTCCTCGCGCAGGATCTCTATGATCCCTCGACGGGCGAGATTTTCGCCGAGGCCGGCGACGAGATCACGGTGAAGTCGCTGCCGCTGCTGGTCGAGAAGGGCTTCGACGAGCTGCCGGTGCTCGACATCGACCATATCAACATCGGTCCCTACATCCGCAACACGCTGGCGGTCGACAAGAACTCCTCGCGCGAGGAAGCGCTGTTCGACATCTACCGCGTCATGCGTCCCGGCGAGCCGCCGACGATGGATACGGCGGAGGCGATGTTCTACTCGCTGTTCTTCGATCCCGAGCGCTATGATCTCTCGGCCGTCGGCCGCGTGAAGATGAACATGCGCCTCGACCTCGACGCGCCGGACACGATGCGCGTCCTCCGCAAGGAGGACATCGTCGCCGTCGTGCGCGCGCTCGTCGATCTGCGCGATGGACGCGGCGAGATCGACGACATCGACCATCTCGGCAATCGCCGCGTGCGCAGCGTCGGCGAGCTGATGGAGAACCAGTATCGTCTCGGCCTCCTGCGAATGGAGCGCGCGATCAAGGAGCGCATGTCCTCGGTCGACATCGACACGGTGATGCCGCAGGACCTCATCAACGCCAAGCCGGCGGCGGCGGCGGTGCGCGAGTTCTTCGGCTCGTCGCAGCTCTCGCAATTCATGGACCAGACCAATCCGCTGTCGGAGATCACCCATAAGCGCCGCCTCTCGGCGCTGGGTCCGGGCGGTCTGACGCGTGAGCGCGCCGGCTTCGAGGTGCGCGACGTGCATCCGACTCATTACGGCCGCATCTGCCCGATCGAGACGCCGGAAGGTCCGAACATCGGCCTCATCAACTCGCTCGCCACCTTCGCGCGGGTGAACAAATACGGCTTCATCGAAGGTCCTTATCGCCGCGTGCGCGACGGCAAGGTGACGGATGAGGTCGCCTATCTCTCCGCCATGGAAGAGCAGAAATATCACGTCGCCCAGGCCAACGCCCCGGTCGACGCGGAGGGCAATCTGCTCGAGGATCTGGTGCTGTGCCGTCACGCCGGCGATGTCGTGCTCGTCCCGCGCGAGCGCGTCGACGCCATGGACGTGTCGCCCAAGCAGCTCGTCTCGGTCGCCGCGGCGCTCATTCCCTTCTTGGAGAATGACGACGCCAACCGCGCGCTGATGGGCTCCAACATGCAGCGCCAGGCGGTGCCGCTGGTGAAGGCCGACGCGCCGCTGGTCGGCACCGGCATGGAGCCGGTGGTCGCCGCCGACTCGGGCGCCGCCATCGCCGCGCGCCGCGCCGGCGTCGTCGATCAGATCGACGCGACCCGCATCGTCATTCGCGCGACGGAAGAGCAGGACCCGACCAAGCCGGGCGTCGACATCTATCGTCTGATGAAGTTCCAGCGCTCGAACCAGTCGACCTGCATCAATCAGAAGCCGCTGGTGAAGGTCGGCGACTATGTGAAGAAGGGCGACATCATCGCCGACGGTCCCTCGACCGATCTCGGCGATCTGGCGCTCGGCCGCAATGTGCTCGTCGCCTTCATGCCGTGGAACGGCTACAACTTCGAGGACTCGATCCTTCTCAACGAGCGCATCGTCAAGGACGACGTCTTCACCTCGATCCATATCGACGAATTCGAGGTGATGGCGCGCGACACCAAGCTCGGCCCGGAGGAGATCACCCGCGACATTCCCAACGTCTCGGAAGAGACGCTGAAGAATCTCGACGAGGCCGGCATCGTCTATATCGGCGCGGAAGTGCAGGCGGGCGATATTCTCGTCGGCAAGATCACGCCCAAGGGCGAGAGCCCGATGACGCCGGAGGAGAAGCTGCTCCGCGCCATCTTCGGCGAGAAGGCCTCCGACGTTCGCGACACGTCTCTGCGCGTGCCGCCGGGCGTGCAGGGCACGATCGTCGAGGTGCGCGTGTTCAATCGCCACGGCGTCGAGAAGGACGAGCGCGCCCAGGCGATCGAGCGCGAGGAGATCGAGCGTCTCGCCAAGGATCGCGACGACGAGCTCGCCATTCTCGACCGCAACACCTACGCCCGTCTCTTCGAGATGCTGGTCGGCAAGATGGCGATCGCCGGGCCGAAGACCTTCAAGAAGGACCAGCCGCTCAGCCAGGCGATCCTCGACGAATATCCCCGCTCGCAGTGGTGGACCTTCGTCGTCGAGGACGACCATCTGATGGCCGGCATAGAGGCCGTGCGCAAGCAATATGACGAGTCGAAGAAGGGTCTCGAGAACCGCTTCCTCGACAAGGTCGAGAAGCTGCAGCGCGGCGACGAGCTGCCGCCCGGCGTGATGAAGATGGTCAAGGTCTTCGTCGCGGTGAAGCGCAAGATCCAGCCCGGCGACAAGATGGCCGGACGCCACGGCAATAAGGGCGTCGTCTCGCGCATCGTGCCGCAGGAGGACATGCCCTTCCTCGAGGACGGCCAGCCGGTCGATATCGTGCTGAATCCGCTCGGCGTGCCGAGCCGCATGAATGTCGGGCAGATTCTCGAGACGCATCTGGGCTGGGCCTGCGCCGGTCTCGGCAAGCAGGTGGGCGCCGCCGTCGACGCCTATTTGCGCAGCAAGGATGTGGCGCCGCTCAAGGAGAAGCTCGTCGACATCTACGGCCCCAACGAGTCGCTGAAGAGCCTCGATGAGCCGACCTTGGTGGAAGTCGCCAAGAATCTGCGCCGCGGCGTGCCGATCGCGACGCCGGTCTTCGACGGCGCGCGCGAGAAGGACATTGTCGAGATGCTGACGCGGGCGGGGCTCTCCTCCTCGGGTCAGGTCACGCTCTTCGACGGGCGAACGGGCGAGCCCTTCGATCGTAAGGTGACGGTCGGCTACATCTATATGCTGAAGCTGCATCATCTCGTCGACGACAAGATCCATGCGCGCTCGATCGGCCCCTATTCGCTGGTCACGCAGCAGCCGCTGGGCGGCAAGGCCCAGTTCGGCGGACAGCGTTTCGGCGAGATGGAGGTGTGGGCGCTCGAGGCCTATGGCGCGGCCTACACGCTGCAGGAGATGCTGACGGTGAAATCCGACGACGTCGCCGGCCGCACCAAGGTCTATGAGTCCATCGTGCGCGGCGACGACACTTTCGAGTCGGGCATTCCCGAGAGCTTCAACGTGCTCATCAAGGAAATGCGCTCGCTGGCGCTCAATGTCGAGCTCACCTCGGCCGAGCCCGAGGAGGGCGACGAGCCGCCGCCCGAGACGACGGCCGAGGCGGCGGAATAACGCCGCCACTCTTCCTTCTCCCGCAGGGCGGGAGGAAGGTGGCCCTCGCGTCAGCGAGGGTCGGATGAGGGCCGGCGCCGCATGCGCGCCCAAAGGATCCTCAGCCGACCCGACTGACGTCGGGCCGACCTCTCCCACAAGTGGGAGAGGGGACGCGCACGAAAAGATTTACGGACGTAGCGGAGAGACATCGCGAGGCGAGCGAGCTTCTTCCGTCCTGCGTCTCTAGGAGAAGACCATGAATCAGCAAGAGGTCATGAATCTCTTCAATCCGGTCGTCCAGCCGCAGGCGTTCGATCAGATTCAGATTTCGATCGCGAGCCCGGAGAAAATCCTCTCCTGGTCGTTCGGCGAGATCAAGAAGCCGGAAACGATCAACTACCGGACCTTCAAGCCGGAGCGCGACGGCCTGTTCTGCGCCCGCATCTTCGGCCCGATCAAGGATTACGAGTGCTTGTGCGGCAAGTACAAGCGCATGAAATACAAGGGCGTCATCTGCGAGAAGTGCGGCGTCGAGGTCACGCTGGCGCGCGTGCGCCGCGACCGCATGGGCCATATCTCGCTCGCGGCGCCGGTCGCGCATATCTGGTTCCTGAAGTCGCTGCCCTCGCGCATCGGCCTTCTGCTCGACATGACGCTGAAGGACCTCGAGCGCATCCTCTACTTCGAGTCCTACATCGTCATCGATCCGGGCCTCACGCCCTTGAAGGAGCGTCAGCTCCTCACCGAGGACGAATATCTGCGCGCCCAGGACGAATATGGGCAGGACCATTTCACGGCGATGATCGGCGCCGAGGCGATCCGCAAGATTCTCGAGTCGATGGATCTCGAGGGCATCGCCGCGCGCCTGCGCCAGGAGATCGCCGAGGCGACCACCGAGCTCAAGCCCAAGAAGCTCGCCAAGCGCCTGAAGATCATCGAGGCCTTCATTCAGTCCGGCAATAAGCCGGAGTGGATGATCCTGAAGGAGGTCCCGGTCATTCCGCCGGACCTGCGCCCGCTGGTGCCGCTCGACGGCGGCCGCTTCGCGACCTCCGATCTCAATGATCTCTATCGCCGCGTCATCAACCGCAACAATCGTCTGAAGCGGCTGATCGAGCTGCGCGCGCCGGATATCATCATCCGCAACGAGAAGCGCATGCTGCAGGAGGCCGTCGACGCACTGTTCGACAATGGCCGCCGCGGCCGCGTCATCACCGGCGCCAATAAGCGCCCGCTGAAGTCGCTCGCCGACATGCTGAAGGGCAAGCAGGGCCGCTTCCGCCAGAATTTGCTCGGCAAGCGCGTCGATTATTCCGGCCGCTCCGTCATCGTCGTCGGCCCGGAGCTCAAGCTCCATCAATGCGGCCTGCCGAAGAAGATGGCGCTCGAGCTGTTCAAGCCCTTCATCTATTCGCGCCTCGACGCGAAGGGCCATTCGGCCACGGTGAAGCAGGCCAAGAAGCTGGTCGAGAAAGAGAAGCCGGAGGTGTGGGACATCCTCGACGAGGTGATCCGCGAGCATCCGGTGCTGCTCAATCGCGCGCCGACGCTCCATCGCCTCGGCATTCAGGCCTTCGAGCCGGTGCTGATCGAGGGCAAGGCGATCCAGCTGCATCCGCTCGTCTGCGCCGCCTTCAACGCCGATTTCGACGGCGATCAGATGGCCGTGCACGTCCCGCTGTCGCTGGAAGCGCAGCTCGAGGCGCGCGTGCTGATGATGTCGACGAACAATATTCTGCATCCGGCCAATGGTCAGCCGATCATCGTGCCGTCGCAGGATATCGTCCTCGGCCTCTATTATCTGTCGCTGGAGCGTGACGGCGAGCCCGGCCAGGGCATGGCCTTCGCGGATCAGGGCGAGATCGAGCATGCGCTCGCCGCCAAGTCGATCACGCTGCAGACCAAGATCAAGGGCCGCGCCTGGACCTATAACGAGAAGGGCGAGCGCGTGTCGAAAATCTTCGACACGACGCCCGGCCGTCTGATCCTCGGCCAGCTGCTGCCGCGCAACCCCAAGATTCCCTTCGACGCAGCCAACAAGCTGATGACGAAGAAGGAAATCTCCAACATGATCGACACCGTCTACCGCAATTGCGGTCAGAAGGAGACGGTCATCTTCTGCGATCGCATCATGTCTCTCGGCTTCCGCGAGGCGTTCAAGGCGGGCATCTCCTTCGGCAAGGATGACATGGTCATCCCGGAGACGAAGGAGCGCATCATCACCGAGACGCGCAGCGCCACCAAGGAATATGAGCAGCAGTACAACGACGGCCTCATCACCCAGGGCGAGAAATACAATAAGGTCGTCGACGCCTGGATGAAGTGCTCGGAGAAGCTCGCCGAGGAGATGATGATCCGCATCTCCACCGTCCGCAAGGACGAGCATGGCCGCGATCTGCCGATCAACTCCATCTATATGATGTCCCACTCGGGCGCGCGCGGCTCGCCCGCGCAGATGAAGCAGCTCGCGGCGATGCGCGGCCTCATGACCAAGCCCTCGGGCGAGATCATCGAGACCCCCATCATCTCGAACTTCAAAGAGGGCCTCACCGTTCTCGAATACTTCAACTCCACCCACGGCTCCCGCAAGGGCCTGTCGGACACGGCGTTGAAGACCGCGAACTCGGGCTATCTCACGCGTCGTCTCGTCGACGTGGCGCAGGATTCGATCATCACCACGGTCGATTGCGGCACCGAGAAGGGCATTCGCATGCGGGCGATCATCGACGCCGGTCAGGTCGTCGCCTCGCTCACCTCGCGCATTCTCGGCCGCACCGCGGCGGAGGATCTGCGCGATCAGCAGGGCAAGATCATCGTCCCCAATGGCGAGATGATTCAGGAGTGGCATATCGAGCCGATCAACGCCGCCGGCATTCAGGAGGTGAAGATCCGCTCGGTGCTGACCTGCGAGTCGAAGAACGGCGTCTGCGGCAAATGCTACGGGCGCGATCTCGCCCGCGGCACGCCCGTCAATATGGGCGAGGCGGTCGGCGTCATCGCGGCGCAGTCGATCGGCGAGCCGGGCACGCAGCTCACCATGCGCACCTTCCACATCGGCGGCGCGGCGCAGCTGGCGGACCAGTCCTTCATCGAGTCCAACTTCGAAGGCACGGTGCATATCCGCAACCGCCATGTGGCGCGCAACTCGGATGGCGATCTCATCGTCATGGCGCGCAACGTCGCGGCGGTGATCGTCGGGCCGGACGGCGTCGAGCGCGCCGTCAACCGCATCCAATATGGCGCGCGGCTGAAGGTGGACGAAGGCGACAAGATCAAGCGCGGCGACCGCATCGCGGAATGGGACCCCTATACGCGTCCCATCGTCAGCGAGGTGGACGGCGCCATCGGCTTCGAGGATCTGGTCGAAGGCCAGTCGGTGACGGAGACGGCGGACGAATCGACGGGCATCACCAAGCGCGTCGTCATGGATTGGCGTCTCAACACGCGCTCGGCGAGCCTCAAGCCGGCGATCGTCATCAAGGGCGCCGACGGCAAGGTCATCAAGCTGCAGCGCGGCGGCGACGCTCGCTACACGCTGCCGGTCGAGTCGATCATCGCGGTCGAGCCGGGCGGGCAGATCAAGGCCGGCGACATTGTCGCGCGTATCTCGCTCGAGAGCGCCAAGACCCGCGACATCACCGGCGGTCTGCCGCGCGTCGCCGAGCTGTTCGAGGCGCGCCGTCCGAAGGATCATGCGATCATCGCGGAAATCTCCGGCACGGTGCAATTCGGCCGCGACTATAAGAACAAGCAGCGCCTCTCCATCGTCCCGCATGAGGAAGGCGCTGATCCGGTCGAATATCTGATCCCCAAGGGCAAGCACATCCATCTTCAGGACGGCGACGTCGTGGAGAAGGGCGACTATATCGTCGACGGCAATCCGGCGCCGCACGACATTCTGGCGATCAAGGGCGTGGAGGAGCTGGCCGCTTACCTCGTCAATGAGATTCAGGAGGTCTACCGGCTGCAGGGCGTCAACATCAACGACAAGCACATAGAAGTGATCGTGCGTCAGATGTTGCAGAAGGTCGATATCGTCGACGCTGGCGACACCGGCTTCCTCGATGGCGAGCAGGTCGATCTCACCGAGCTCGAGGAGGCCAACGCCAAGGCGCTGGAGGAGGGCGGCAAGCCGGCCCATGGCACGCCGGTTCTGCTCGGCATCACCAAGGCCTCGCTGCAGACGCGCTCCTTCTTCTCGGCGGCCTCCTTCCAGGAGACCACGCGCGTGCTCACCGAGGCGGCGGTCAATGGCAAGGTCGATCCGCTCATCGGCCTCAAGGAGAATGTCATCGTCGGCCGGCTGATCCCGGCGGGCACGGGTGCGGCCATGGCGAAGTTCCGTGGCATTGCGACGGGCCGCGACGATCTCATCATCACGCAGCGCGCCGCGGAAGCCGAGACGCGCCCGACCACGCCGCGCCTGCCGCCCGCCGCGGCGGAGTGAGGCGAGAGCTGCTCCCTCTCCTCACAGCGGAGAGGGAGAGCCAGCGCAGAATGAAAAAGGCCGCCAGCGATTGGCGGCCTTTTTTCATTCCGTATCAGGGGCGTTTCGAGTGGATTCGAAGCTGCGTCATGCTCGGAAAACGGCCGGCGCCCTCATCCGACCCGGCCAAAGCCCGCGGCTCGCGCGGGCGTCCTCGTGGACGCCCTATGGCCGGGCCACCTTCTCCGCGAGTGGGAGAAGGATTCGCGCCGAGTCCTTCGCGCCAGCGCAATCCAGGCCTCAGCGTTTCCTCTTCTTCCCCTCGGCTTCCGCTGTCTTTTTGAAGCCGTTCGCCAGCTCCGTGCCGAGCGTGAGCGCGCGCGCCTCCGTCACGCGCAACGCGCAATAGCCGAAATCCGCCTCCTGGGCGTATGAGCGGCAAATCTCCTCGCGGCGCGCGGAAAAGCCGGCCTGCTCGCGGACGAGCTCCTTGCGCTGGGCCTTCTCGGATTTCATCTTGTCGTAGAGCGCCTTGTAGTCGTTGCGCACCGTCTGCTCGATGCGGGCGCGCATGGTCAGCATCTCTTCGGCGCGCTTGGGGTCGAGCTCGCCGGCGCCCATGCCCCACAGGCCATTGGGGTCGGCGCGACAATCGGCCTGCTTCAGCTCGCACGCCCTGCCGTCGGAGCTGGCCAGAATCGCGCCGTCCAGCGCGTCGAAGCTGAAGGGGCAGGCCGGAAATTCCACCTCGAAGCGATGAAGCCCGCTGCTCGTTTGACGCAGCGTCAGGCGCAAGGGCTCGGACACTTCGATCCGGCAGGTCTCGCCAGAGCGCGTCAGCCGATCGCCCACGAGCGACAGCCGCGCCACCTCGAGCGCGCCGCCACGCCTCTGCAGCTCGATCGAGCCGCGCGCCTCGCCATCCTGATAGAGGACGCGGCCGACAATCGTCTCCTCGCTCGGCGGCTTGGGCGCGACAGGCGTCACGGCGGCGCGCGGCTTGGGCTTGGCGCCCGGCTCGACGGGGGCCGCGACAGAACCCGCCGGCGCCGGCGCGACCGCGCCCGGCAGCGCCATCTGAGCGATGGCGCCGGTCGTGGCGGGGAGCGCCGAAAGAAGCGCCGCGCCGGAGAGAATCGCGCGGAGAGAGACGATGGACATGAAAGACAACAAAGACTGAAAGACGCGGCCTCGGCAAGTGCGGATCGAGGCCCCGCCCGAAGCCGCGTCAGCGCGGCGCCAGCACCATGATCATCTGCCGGCCTTCCATAGAGGGCTCCAGCTCGACCTTGGCGATAGTCGCCGTCTCCGCCTTGACGCGCGTCATCAGACGGTAGCCGATATCCTGATGCGCGATCTCGCGACCACGAAAACGCAATGTGACCTTGACCTTGTCGCCCTCCTCGAAGAAGCGCTGCACGGCTTTCATCTTCACATCATAGTCGTGCTCGTCGATGCCGGGGCGGAGCTTGATCTCCTTGACCTCGACGATCTTCTGCTTCTTGCGGGCCTCGGCGGCCTTTTTCTGCTCGAGAAATCGAAATCTGCCGTAATCGAGAATTTTGCAGACCGGCGGCTCGGAATTGGGCGCGATCTCGACGAGATCGAGCGCTGCCGTTTCCGCCAGAGAGAGGGCGTCGACAAACGGAACCACGCCGTGGTTCTTGCCTTCCGAGTCGATCAGTTGCACCTCGCGCGCGCGAATCTCCCGGTTGATGCGCGGACCCTCCTTCTGTGGGGCCGCGGTGCTCTTCATTGGACGGCGAATGGATGTTCTCCCTTCAGGATGAAATAGATCGTCTTCCGATCCGATCCGTTGCGCGAGAGAAAGCGGCATGAGCCGTCATTTCCCCCGGGGCTACCCGGCGGAGGGCCGACGCGGAAAGAATCTCACTCTCCTCCGCGAAGTCAACCGTCGATATAGAACTATTCGCGGCGAGACGCCTGAAATTCGCGCTCAACCGCAATCGGCGAAGGCGGGGCAGGAGGCGCCGCAGCCGCCCGCTCCGCCCATGGAGGCGCAGGAGGCTTCGGTCTCGCCGCCGCTCGCCGGCTTGGCGATCAGCGAGAGCTGGCGCGTCAATTCGACGCCGCCGCAGGCCGGACAGGCGGGAGTTTCGTCCGAGCGCACCAATGTCTCGAATTCTTTGTCGCAGGAATTGCAGCTATAGGCGTAGAGCGGCATTGAAATCCTCGTCGCCGGAAGCGGATGTCGTGCGTTACATGCGCTCCCGATCAGGCCATTGCAAGCCGGGAGTCCCGCTCACGCGCCGCCTGCTTCGGAGAGGCGCAGCGCATAGGCGCGCACATCCTTCGGCCAATCGGCCATGATCGATTCGAATCGCGCCGCATCGCCGGCGAAGAGCGCGCGCAACGCCTCCTCATAGCCGGGAAGATTTCCTGCTATGGCGGAGAGGAATCGATAGGCGGCCTCGCGCGCCTCGCGCTTTTGGCTCTCCGCTCCGCCCTCGCGTCGCGCGGTCTCGACCAGGCGGCGCAGCGTCGCCGAAGCGCCGCCCGGCTGAACGGCGAGCCAGTCCCAATGGCGCGGCAGCAGCGTGACCTCGCGCGCGACAACGCCGAGCCTGGGCCGTCCGCGACCGCGCGCGGCTTCCTCCGCGCCCTCCGTCGGAGCGGCGTCGCCGCGCTCTCTGCCAGGAGGGGCGGCGGCGAGCCGCGCGATGATCTCCGGCTTGGCGCCGCGTAGATCGAGATCGACCACCTCGCCGGTGGCGTCGTCGAAAGTGAGGACATAGCCATCGGCCGCATCGGCGTTCTTCACCGCCAAGGCGACCTCGACCAGCGGGCCGGCGGCCAGAATGCGGCCGTCGGCGAAAGCGGCGCAGGGCCGCGACAGGCGGGAGAGAGCGTCTTTTTCCATATGCAATTTATACCCAGGTTAAATTATCAGAGTCAATAATACCCGGAATAAATATTTCTCGCGCCGCGGCGGCCCGCGCCCCTATCTCTCCGAGAACCGAGCGGAGACTCCCCGATGATCGCCCGACGCCTCCTTTGCCTTTTCCTATGCGCGACGGCCTCGCTGGGCGCCCATGCGGCGCCTTCGGCGCAGGACGAAGCGAAGCAGATCGAGAAGGACCTGCGCCGCATTCAGCTGCCGGAGGGGTTTTCCATCTCGCTCTATGCGCTGGTTCCGCATGCGCGCACGCTCGCGATCGGCGGGCGCGGCGAGGCGATTTTCGTCGGCACGGATGCGAGCCGCATTCATGTGCTGATTCCGGGCGGCGAGCGCGCCGCCTCTGTCGAGACTTTCGCCGCCGATGCGCCTTTCGTCATTCCGCATGGGCTCTGCTTCGACGCGGAGGGAACATTGTTCGTCGTCGAGCAGAATCGCATTTCGAGCTTTGCTTCAGCCGAGAGGGACTGGCGCCGGCTCGCCTGGAAGGATGCGCGCCGCCTCGCGCCGCAAGGCGGACTCATCCCCGTCGCCGAGCAAAGCGCCAATCACACGACGCGCATCTGTCGCATCGGGCCGGACGGCAAGCTCTATGTCTCGCTGGGCCAGCCCTATAATGTCACGCCGCGCGACAAGCTCGAGCTCTATGAGCGCATCGGCATGGGCGGAATCATCCGCATGAATCGCGACGGCTCCGGCCGCGAGGTTTTCGCGCGCGGCATTCGCAATTCGGTGGGCATGGATTTCGATCCTGCCGATGGGGCGCTCT
Organism: Methylosinus sp. DMC45; assembly: GCF_056313885.1. Lineage (NCBI taxonomy): Bacteria > Pseudomonadati > Pseudomonadota > Alphaproteobacteria > Hyphomicrobiales > Methylocystaceae > Methylosinus > Methylosinus sp. DMC45. The sequence goes on along the minus strand of NZ_JBQUZK010000003.1, from coordinate 25,297 downwards.
GGTTCACCGACAATCAGGTGGATCGCATGGGCGACGACACGCCGCCCGGCGAGCTGAATCGCGCGCCGCGGGCGGGGCTGCATTTCGGCTTTCCCTGGTATGGCGGCGGCCATGTGCGAACTTACGAATATTCGGGAGATGCGCCGCCGGAGGGCGTCGTCTTTCCGCAAGTGGAGGAGGCGCCGCACGCCGCCGATCTCGGCATGACCTTCTATCGCGGCTCGGCCTTCCCGCCCTATTATCGCGGCGGGATTTTCTCTGCGCAGCACGGCTCCTGGGACCGCACAATGCCGGTCGGCGCGCGCGTGATGTTCACCCGCGTCGGCCCGGAGGGAAAGCGCGGCGTCAGCGAGCCTTTCGCGGAAGGCTGGAACAATGGCGATCCGCAATATCTCGGCCGGCCCGTGGATGTGGCGGAACTGCCGGACGGCTCGCTGCTGGTGACGGACGACCAGAATGGGGCGGTGTATCGGATTGTTTATAAGGCGCCGTGACGAATGTCGTTTTGTGTTGACACTATCCACACAAAGGCTTTTCAATAGGCTGATCGCGGAGGAGAGTCGAATGCCGACCCAGGCGTCGAAACAGCCGGCGGCGCCGGCCAGAGAACGTCACGACTCCACAGTGAATGTGCGCATGTCGACGACGACGCGCAATCTGATCGACACCGCGGCGTCGCTCCTCGGCAAGACGCGTAGCGAGTTCATCACGGAGAGCGCTCGGCAGCATGCGGTCGACATATTGCTCGACCAACGTCTGTTCGTGCTGAACGAAAAAGACTTTGCGGAATTCGAAGCGGCGCTGGATCGGCCGCCGCCGCCCAATGAAGACCTCAAGGCGCTGCTGAAGAAGAAGCCTCTATGGGAGCAATAGCGCGCGGGGCGATATTTCATGCGCCCGCGCGGCTCGATCCGACCAAGCATGATTTTCGGTCCTCCGATTGCGGCAAGCCGCCGCTGAACGAATGGCTGAAGCAACATGCGGCCGCGAGCGAAGGACGTAGCGCGAGAAGCTATGTCGCCTGTGAGGGCGATATGGTTATCGGCTATTACTGCATTTCCGCGGGCTCGATCGAGCGAGCGGCGATACCTTCGAAGGTCCGAAAGCACGGACTGCCCAATCCGATCCCGGTGAGCGTCATCGGCAGGTTGGCGCGGGATCTACGCTACGCGGGCAAGGGGCTGGGGGACGATCTGCTCGCCGATGCGCTGAAGAGAATTCTCTCCGCGTCGCAGACGATCGGCGTGCGAGGCGTGATTGTCCACGCGCTCGATGAGGAGTCGGTTCCGTTCTATACGAGACGTGGGTTTCTTCCCTGCAAGCTCGGCGAGCGGACGTTTTTTATGCCGATCGAAACAATCGAGCGCGCGATCTAAACCCCGCTCGACGCCTTCCCGTCATGCCCCGTCACGCGCATATCCAGCATGCGCCCCGCTTCCGCGCCGGGCGTGCGGATGGGAGTGAAATCTTCGGCGCGGGCCATGCCGCCCTTTTCCGTCAGCACGCGCAATGTCTTGCCGATCTGCGCGTCGAGATGGCGGATGAGCGCCGCGTCTCCGGCCGCGCGCAGGCGGGCGGCGCGTTCTTTCACCAATGCGCCATTGACCTGCGGCATCAGCGCCGCCGGCGTGCCGGGACGCGGCGAATAGGGGAAGACATGCAGATGCGTCAGCCCGCATTGCTCGACGAGAGCGAGCGTGCGCGCGAACATGTCTTCCGTCTCGGTGGGAAAGCCCACGATGAAATCGGCGCCGAAGACGATATCCGGCCGCGCCTCGCGCAGCTCGGCGCAAAAGCGGATGGCGTCGTCGCGCGAATGGCGGCGCTTCATGCGTTTCAGAATGAGGTCGTCGCCCGCTTGCAGCGAGAGATGGAGATGCGGCATGAGCCGCGGCTCGCTGCGCATGCAGTCCAACAGCTCGGCGTCCGCCTCTATGCAGTCGATGGAGGAGAGCCGCAGCCGCTCGAGCTGCGGCAATTCCCGCAGCAGCGCGCGCGTGAGACCGCCGAGCGAAACGCCTTCGGCGGCGTAGCTCGTCAGATCGACGCCGGTCAGCACGATCTCGCGCTTGCCGCTCTCGACCAGCCGCCGCGCCTCGGCGACGACCTCGGCCGGCGCGATGGAGCGCGAGGGGCCGCGGCCGAGGGGAATGATGCAGAAAGTGCAGTTATGGTCGCAGCCATTCTGCACGGCGAGAAAGGCGCGCGTCTGCCCCTCGGCGGCGCTGTCGGCGCGCGGCGCGCCCGGCTCGGCGAGCACGCGCGCGACGCCATCCATTGCAGCGAAGCTCGCGGGATCGATGCGCGCCGCGCAGCCGGCGACGACGATCTCGGCCGCGGGACGCTCGCGATGAAGGCGGCGGATCGCTTGCCGCGCCTGGCGCGTCGCCTCCGCCGTCACGGCGCAGGTATTGACGATGACGCGCTCGCTTTGCGCGCCGGCGCGCGCCTCGCGCAGCAGCCGCTCCGAATCGACGTAATTGAGGCGGCAGCCGAAGGTGACGATGTCGACCGCGGCGCTCACGCGTCCAGCTCGGCGAAGAAGCCGGCTTCCAGCTCCGTCTCGAATTCGAGCTCGACGTCGCCGGTCATCATCACATGATCGTCCGGCCCCCAGGCGATGACGAGCTCGCCGCCGGGAAGGCGAATGCGCGCCTCACGCGCGGAGAGGCCGGCGCGCGCGGCCGCCACCAGCGTCGCGCAGGCGGCCGAGCCGCAGGCGCGCGTCTCGCCCGTGCCGCGCTCCCATACGCGCAGCAAAATCTCGTCCGGCGCGACGATCTTCGCGAAGGAGATATTGGCGCGCTCGGGGAAGAGCCGGTGATGCTCGAGCTGCGGCCCGAGCGTGGCGAGATCGAGAGCGAGCGGGTCCTCGACGAAGAAGACCGCATGAGGATTGCCCATATTGACCGCCGAAAAGGCGGCGGGCGCCCCCTGGACTTCAGGCGCGAGCGGCACATTTCTCGTATCGGGGGCTTCGGCGGCGAGCGGTATGTCCCGCCAGCTCAGTCGAGGCGCGCCCATATCGACGGTAAAGCGCGTCTCGCCCGCGCGCCATGTGCGCACCGGGCCGGCGTCGGTTTCCAGCGTCAGCGCCTCGCCTTCGCCGGCGCGGCCGAGCACATAGGCGACGCAGCGCGTGCCATTGCCGCAGGCGGCGGAGAGCGAGCCGTCGGTATTGTAGATGCGCATATAGGCGTTCGCGCCCGCATGGCGCGGCGCATGCAGGACCATCAGCTGGTCGAAGCGCAGGCCGGGGGCGCGGGCGATGGCGCGCGCCTCGGCGGGCGCGACCTCGAGGCCGGCGCGGCGCAAGTCGAGAACGAGAATTTCATTGCCGATCCCGTTCATACGAAAGATCGGGAGTCCGGCGAGCGGGCTGGTCATCATGCCGTTCATTTCCTGTTACAGGCGTATATAGAGAATCGAATCGCGACGCTATGGCCGGCGTCCGCGCTTTCAAAGAGGACGAGACCCATGAGCAATTCGAGCGATGAGGGCTTCACGCAGAGATTGAAGCGCGCTTGGCCCTTTGTCGCGGGTCTGGCCGTTCTCGCCGTCGTCGCGGGAGCCTTTTTCGGCGCGACATCCACTCCGCCGACCTCCACCGCCGTCGTGACGGCTCCGAGCGCGCAGGTCGCGGCGGAGACGCCGCAAAAGTCCGCGCCCGCCACGCCGGACAGCCCCGTCGCGCCGAAGCCGACGCTCGACCTCAACGAGCCCTCTCAGGCCGAGGCGGAGGCGCAGGCCCAAGCCGACGCCATCGCCGGCCAGGCGATCGATATCATTGCCCGGCCCGTCCTCAAATTGCGCGGGCAGGGCACATGGGCGGACGGGCTCAAGACGCTTTCCGAGGCCATCGCCAGCCTGCGCGTCGCCGCCTCCAAGGCCGGCCTCACCGCGGACGGCCGCCCGCTGGTCGCCTTCACCGAGACGGATGACAATGGCTTTCATTTCGAGGCCATGCTGCCGCTGACGCGCCCGCCCGAGGCCAAGGCCAAATTCGAGCATGGCGTCGAGGCCGGCGCCTCGCCCGCCGGCAAGGCGCTGAAATTCCAGCATCGCGGACCTTATGAGGAGATCGACTCGACCTATGAGGCGATCACCGCCTTTCTGGACGAGAAGGGCCTCGACACGAAAAATCTGTTCGTCGAGGAATATCTCACCGATCTGAAGACCAGCGACGACGATGGGCTCCAGGTGGATATTTATGTGTTCTTGAAGTGAGAGCTTCCGGGCGCCGGCTTCCTCCCGGCGAATACAATCCCCTCATCCTGAGGCGCTTTTTGCGGAACGCAAAAAGCCTCGAAGGATGATCCAGGACGCGTTTCGGCGCTTCGAGACGCCCGCTTCGCGGGCTCCTCAGCGTGAGGGCCGTCGTTGTGACCGTGCGCGCATGAGGGATCAAGACAGGTCCGCTTCGTCTCGCCTCTCTCGCGATCGTAGAGATCGTCTCTGATGAAACCAGGGCTTAGGAGCCTGGTCGTATGGAGACGTCCCTCGTCACACAATCTTCAGCGGGCTTCGCAGTGAGGATATTTTCGATCTGCACTCGGAGCGCGGTTGGAGCGCCTCAATAGCGCCTCAGCTTTCTTTTGCCTCCGGCCGATATTCCAGAATGTCGCCCGGCTGGCAGTCCAAGACCTCGCAGATTTTCTCCAGCGTATCGAAGCGAATTCCTTTCACCTTGCCGGATTTCAGCAGGCTCACATTCTGCTCGGCTATGCCGATACGTTGCGCGAGATCGCGCGAGCGCATCTTGCGCCGCGCGAGCATCACGTCGAGATTGACCACGATCGCCATGGCGCTCACACGAATTGCGCGTTTTCGCCGGCGATGTCGGCGGCGGTCTTGAAGATATGCGCGATGGCGATCAGCATCAGCAGGAAGATGACGTTCAGCAGATCCTCGAGCTTTATGTAGCCGTGATGGCTCTGCGCATAGGGAAGATGCGAGGCGATGGCCAGAATGATCGCCGAGCGCATCGCCACGTCCAGAAGCACGGTGAACAGCCCGATGACGCCCGCGCGCCGCAGCCATAGCGCCGTCTCCGCAGAAAAGACGCCGCCCTCGAGATAGAGGCTGAACACGCGCCACAGGCAAAAGCAGATGACGGCGACAAAGACCCAGACGACGAGGCTCAGCGCCGTCGCCGCCGCATATTGGCCTTGCGAGGCGCCCGAAACGTCGATCTGCAACAGCTCGCGAAAGTGGCGCTCGACCTTTCCGGCGTCGGCCCAGAAGGTCAGTATCGCGAGGAGATCGGCCGTCGCGAAAAAAACGACCAGCGCCCGAATTGTTTGGCAGATCCATCCGATGCGCGCCCGCAGCGCGGAAAGACGCGGGTCTTGGAGAGCAATGGCGTCGATCATGGGATTCCATCCTTTCGGCGGCTCGGCAAAATGGCCGGCCGGCGCGATGGAAACAATTTGACGCATATTATTTTTAATGTCAAACATGAAAATATCATTGAACAACAGGAAGTGATCCATGACCCGCGGCCTCCCGTTTCTCGCGCTCGCCTCTGCTCTTTCTCTTTCGGCCTGCAACGGCGTTCCGCTCTCGACGCAGTGGAAGCTGCGCTCCTTCGATCTCTCGACCGCCGATGTCGCGCCGCTCCGCCTCGCCCTGCGCGCGCCCGATTGGCTCGAGCCGACGCCGACGAGCGCGCGGGTCGTCGCCACTTATTGGCGCGAGGGAGAGGAGGCGGCGAAGCGCGTGCTGACGATTCGTCTCGTTCCCGCGGCCCATGCGGAAGACCGGCCCATTCTCGCCGGGCTCGAATCGGCGACGAGCGGCGGGCTCATGGTTTTCGAGGCCGACAGGCGCGATCTCGCCGCTATTCGCGCCGCGCAGGAGGAGGGAAAGCGCTGGCGCGAGAGCGGCGCGAAAGCCCATGGCTCGCTCGATCTCGAGGGCGGGCTCTATTGCCGCCGCGCGGAAATCCCTGCCGGAGCAGTGGTTTTCGATGTTTATGTCCATGCCGACGACGCGCTCGGCTGGCTCCCGCTGCTGATCGGCCATGACGCGCATCCGCCCGGCGCGGACGAGAAGAAGCTCGCCGATTTCATGCCGCCCTGCGCGCCGGCGCCGGCCAATGTCGCGGCCAAGACGCGGCGATAGCGCCAAGTCTGTCCGTTCTCGCTGGCGTTGGTCCCCTTTGCCGCGATATGATCGCGCGCATACTGCCCTCGGGCAGGGTCGGACACCCAAGTCAATGAGCGGCGACGAGCTTTCCGTCGGCTTCCAAGTCTTAGAAATCATCTGGATCGATCTGCTTCTTTCGGGCGACAATGCGATTCTCATCGCGCTCGCCTGTCACAAGCTCCCGAAACAGCAGCGACGATGGGGCATTTTGCTGGGCGCGGGCGGCGGCGTGCTGCTACGCATCGCCTTCGCCTTCGTGGTCATTCAGCTCATGGCGATCCCGGCGCTCAAGGCGCTCGGCGGCCTGATGCTGCTCGGCGTCGCCACCAAGCTGCTCGTCGACGAGACCGAGCATCATATGGAGGCGAAAGAGGACCTCTGGGGCGCGGTGGCGGCCATCATAATGGCCGATGCGGTGATGTCGCTCGACAATGTCATCGCCATCGCCGGCGCGGCGGAGGGCTCCATGCCGCTCATCATCTTCGGCCTCGGCGTCTCGGTGCCGATCGTGGTCTTCGGCGCCGGCCTGCTGATGCAGGCGCTGTCGCGCTTTCCGATTCTCGTCTGGGCCGGCGCGGGCCTGCTCGGCTGGATTTCGGGCGAGCTCATCGCCGGCGATCCGATCTGGGAGAAATTCGGCTGGACGGCGCCGGAGCATTTCGAGCTCGGCGCCTCTATCGCCGGCGCCATTCTGGTGCTGGTCGCCGGCTTCATCGCCTCCAAGCTCGAGGAACGCGCCGAGGCGCGGCGCAAGACGCAGGGCGGAGGCTGATCGCAATGGCGCTCGCGCTGCTGAAATGGGCGCTGCTCGTCGTCGTCGGAGCCTATGTTCTGGCGGCGGCGGGGCTCGGCCTGTTTCAGCGGCGGCTGCAATATTTGCCGGACACGCGCCAAATCTCGCCGCAGCAGGCGGGGCTCGCCGGCGTCGAGGAGCTGAAGCTCGCGACCTCGGACGGAGAGACCATCGTCGCCTGGCACGCGCCGCCGCGCGAGGGGCGGCCGACGCTGCTCTATTTCCACGGCAACGCCGGCGGGCTCGTCGATCGCGTGGCGCGTTTTCGATTTTTCATGGGCGAGGGCTATGGCTTTCTCGCCATCGCCTATCGCGGCTATGCGGGCTCCAGCGGAACGCCGACGCAAGAAGGCCTTATGCGCGACGCCGAGGCCGCCTATGCCGAGGCCCGCGCGCGCGGCTATGGGCCGGAGCGGATCGTCATCGTCGGCGAATCCTTGGGCTCGGGCGTCGCCACGCAGCTCGCGGCGCGGCGGGAGGCGGCGGCGCTGGCGCTCGACTCGCCCTTCTCCTCAGCGGCCGATGTCGCCGAGACGCGCTATGGCTTTCTGCCGGTGCGCTGGCTGATGCTGGATCAGTTCCGCTCCGATCTCGCCATTCGCGACGTGCATGTTCCCGTGCTGATCGCGCATGGCGACAGGGATGGCGTGGTGCCGATCGCGCTCGGCCGCAAGCTCTTCGATCTCGCCAATGAGCCGAAGCGTTTCATGCTCGTGCCCGGCGGGCAGCATCTGGTGCTCGGATTGCCGGATGTTTTCCCGCGCCTCGCCCGCTGGGTGGACGGCGCGCTGGCGACGCCGCGGCGTCTCGAGGCGAGCGATTGATGAAAGGTCGTGTCGAAAACCAGCCCCTTCATCCTGAGGAGCGGCCGAAGGTCGCGTCTCGAAGGATGGGCCGCCGCGCCCCCTGGAGCATCCTTCGAGGCTTTTTGCGTTCCGCAAAAAGCGCCTCAGGATGAGGGGAGCGCAATTGCCAGAGGGGATGCGCGCCGCGCCGCGTCAGCCGCGCGAGGAGCCCTGCTTGGCGATCGGCTGCTGCGGATCGAGCGCCAGAGCGCGCTGATAGGATTCCGCCGCCTTCTGGCGATTGCCCTTGCGCTCATAGGCGAGGCCGAGCCAGGCCCAGGCCGGCGCGCTCTTATTGTCGACATTGAGCGCCGCGTTGAAATCCTCGATCGCCTTGTCGTAATTGCCGAGCGTCACGAGGCTCTCGCCGCGCGCCTGATAGGGCGCCGCCGCGAAAGGATCGCGGTCGATGGCGTTGTCGAAATCGGTGACGGCGCGCTGATTGTCGCCGCGCTTCTGATGGATCAGCCCGCGCGCGTGAAACGCCTGGGCGCTCTCGGGATTGAGCCGGATCGCGGCGTCGAGATCGGCGAGCGCCTGATCCAGATTGCCCTGCGCCCGCAACAGATTGGCGCGGCCGATATAGGCCGGGGCGTGATTGGCGTTCACGTCTATGGCGCGGTCGAAGTCGAGCCGCGCCTGATCGTTGCGGCCGATCTGGCGGAAGGCGAGAGCGCGATTGGTGAAGGCGGCGGCGCTGTTGGGCTCGATCCTGATCGCCTGGGAGAAATCGGCGATCGCCTCCTGGAACTGGCCGATCTTGGCCAGCGCCACGCCGCGCGTGTTATAGGCCTCGGGCGTCGGATTGCGGCGCACGACCTCGGACAGCGACTCTATATTGGCGTTGGCGGCCCTGGGGTCGGCGGCGTCGGTCTCGGCGAAGCCGCGTCCCGGCGGCCGCAGCACGCCGGCGGTCTCGCAGCCGGCGAGGGCGAGCAGAGTCAGCATTGCGACGCCCGCGCGCAGAGGCGCGCAGCGGCAAAATATGGGGGACGTCCGGCGAACCGCCGATCCGAGCGGCAATTCCATTCCGTCCGACCTCCTCAGACAAGTCCTGAAAGCGCTTCGAATGCGCGACGAAGACGAATGATAGCGGGCAATTCGGCGAGATTTCGACGCGCCCGCCTCTTTTCGATCAGCGGCCGCCGACGGCGGGCTTCGCCTTCACGGGCAGCAGGCCTTCGCGCTGCAGCTTCTTGCGGGCGAGCTTGCGGGCGCGGCGCACGGCCTCGGCCTTCTCGCGGGCGCGCTTCTCCGAGGGCTTCTCATAATGGCCGCGGAGCTTCATCTCACGGAAAATGCCTTCGCGCTGCATCTTCTTCTTCAGCGCCTTGAGAGCCTGGTCGACATTATTGTCGCGGACGAGAACTTGCACGAAGCGATCCTGTTTCTAGAGGCGGCGCGCGCCCCGGTTGGAGACGTTGCTGCGGGTGAGAATAGTCGGTCGGGCGCTGACGGAGCGCCTGACCCGTGCGCGGGGGATTAACAGAACTGCCCCGCGTTGTCCACAAGGAGCAGCTCGGACGCCGCCGCTATCCGTACAAGCCGAGGGGTCGGCTCCTGCGCCGTCCGCTTCCCCTTTTCCGACGGCGCAGGGTGGATTTTTGCGGCCGCTTTCGCCACCATGCCGCAAAGCGCGCGTAAGTGCGCGCGTCACGCGGCGTTTTCTGGAGACGATATGAACAAGCCGATCAGCAAAGGGGAATTGAGCGCGGCCGATGGCGCGGAGGCGATCCGCGCCCGCTATCGCCGCGACGATTCGCCGACCCCGCCCGTCTGGAACGAGACGCTCGAGCTTCTGCTCGCGCATCGGTCCATTCGCGCCTATCTGCCGGAAAAAATTCCCGCCGAGACTCTGGCGACCGTCGTCGCCGCGGCGCAATCGGCCTCCACCTCCTCCAATCTCCAGGTCTGGAGCCTCGTCGCCGTGGAGGATGAGGCGCGCAAGAGCCGCCTCGCCGATCTCGCCGGCAATCAGCAGCATATTCGCGACGCGCCTTTGTTTCTTCTGTGGCTCGCCGATCTCTCGCGGCTCGAGAATATCGGCAAGGCGCAGGGCCGCGACGGGGCGGCGCTGCCCTATCTCGAAATGTTCCTCACCGCCGCGATCGACGCCGGCCTCGCCGCGCAAAATGCGCTGGTCGCGCTGGAATCGCTCGGCTTCGGCGGGGTCTATATCGGCGGCATCCGCAACAAGCCGGAGGAAGTGGCCAAGGAGCTGGACCTGCCGCCGGGCGTTTTCGCCGTCTTCGGCATGGCGGTCGGCCGTCCCGATCCGGCCAAGGCCGGCGGCGTGCGCCCGCGCCTCGGCCAAGGCGCCGTTCTGCATCGCGAGCAATATGCCTGGAACGAGGCGCAGCGCGAGGCGGTCGCGACCTATGACGAGAAGTTCCGCGATTTCCAGAAGGAGGCGGGCCTTCCCGAGCAGGGCTGGATTCGCCAAGCGCTCTCCCGCATTCGCGGCCCCGAGAGCCTCAGCGGCCGCGACCGGCTGAAGGAGGCGCTGCGGGCGCTGGGATTCGCGTTGAAATAAGCCGCGCTCGAGAGCGGTTCTACGATGACGGTCGGGTGAATGTTCCTGGAACTCGCCCTCGTGCTTCGAGACGCCCGCTGCGCGGGCTCCTCAGCATGAGGGCGAGGGCGTCGGCTTTCGACCGCCGATTGCCAAGCGCGACATGCTTGCCTTATCAAGTCTCCTGCCCAAATTCGGGCGACACGCGACTTACGCCGACTTGTATCGGCGAGTGGGCGCATGAGGAGAGCATATGATCGCCGTAACCTTCCCCGACGGGGCGTCCCGTCAATTCGAGCCCGGCGTCTCCGGCCTCGATATCGCCAAGAGCATTTCCCCTTCCCTCGCCAAGCGAACCGTCGCCATGGCTCTCGATGGAGAGCTGCGCGACCTCGTCGATACGATCGACCGCGACGCCAAAATCGAGTTCGTCGGCCGCGAGGACCCGCGCGCGCTGGAGCTGATACGTCACGATTGCGCGCATCTGCTGGCGGAAGCGGTGCAGGAGCTGTTTCCCGGCACGCAGGTCACAATCGGCCCGGTGATCGAGAACGGCTTCTATTACGACTTCTATCGCTCCGAGCCGTTCACGCCGGACGATCTTCCCGCGATCGAGAAGAAGATGCGCGAGATCGTCGCGCGCGACGCCGCGATCACCAAGGAAGTCTGGAGCCGCGATCAGGCCAAGACCTACTTTACGGCGAAGGGCGAGGCCTTCAAGCGCGAGCTGATCGAGAGCATACCCGGCGGCGAGGATCTGAAGATCTATCGCCAGGGCCATTGGCTCGATCTCTGCCGTGGCCCGCATCTGCCGTCGATCGGCAAGGTCGGAACCGCCTTCAAGCTGATGAAGGTGGCCGGCGCCTATTGGCGTGGCGATCACAACAACCCGATGCTCTCGCGCATCTATGGAACCGCCTTCGCCAAGCAGGAAGACCTCGACGCCTATCTGCATCGCCTCGAGGAGGCCGAGCGCCGCGATCATCGGCGTTTGGGCCGCGAGATGGACCTCTTCCATTTCCAGGAGGAGGGGCCGGGCACGATCTTCTGGCACGAGAAGGGCTGGGCGCTGTTCCAGAGCCTCGTCTCCTATATGCGCCGGCGCCAGAAGGCCGCGGGCTATCGCGAGGTGAACACGCCGCAGGTGCTCGATCGCGCTTTGTGGGAGACCTCCGGCCATTGGCAGACCTATCGCGAGAACATGTTCCTCACCAAGACAGAGGACGAGCGGATTTTCGCGTTGAAGCCGATGAACTGTCCCGGCCATGTGCAGATCTTCAAGAATGGCTTGAAGTCCTATCGCGACCTGCCGGTGAAGATCGCCGAATTCGGCATTGTGCATCGCTACGAGCCCTCGGGCGCGCTGCATGGCATGATGCGCGTGCGCGCCTTCACGCAGGACGACGCGCATATCTTCTGCAATGAGGATCAGATCATGGAGGAGGCGTTGAAGATCAACGACCTCATCCTGACGATCTACAAGGACTTCGGCTTCGACCATGTGGTGGTGAAGCTCTCCACCCGGCCCGAGAAGCATGTCGGCTCCGATGAAGCCTGGGCCAAGGCGGAGGCGGCGCTCTACAAGGTGCTCGACGAGCTGAAGGCGCGCGGCCTCGAGACCGGCGTCAATCCGGGCGAGGGCGCCTTCTATGGGCCGAAGCTCGAATATACGCTGCGCGACGCCATCGGCCGCGAATGGCAATGCGGCACGACGCAGGTGGATTTCAATCTGCCGGGGCGTTTCGGCGCCTTCTACATCGGCGCCGACAGCGAGAAGAAGACGCCGGTGATGATCCACCGCGCCATGTTCGGTTCGCTGGAGCGCTTCACCGGCATATTGATCGAGCATTACGCCGGTCATCTGCCGCTGTGGCTCTCGCCGCTGCAGATCGTCGTGTGCACCATCACGCAGGACGCCGACGACTATGCGCTCGAGGTCGCGGCGGAGGCGCGCAAGCTCGGCCTTTCGGTCGATCTCGATCTTCGCAATGAGAAGATCACCTATAAGGTGCGCGAGCATTCGCTGGCCAAGGTTCCCGCGCTGCTCGTCGTCGGCAAGAAGGAGGCGGCCGAGCGCACCGTCTCCATCCGCCGTCTCGGCTCGCAAGCGCAGAGCTCTGCGAGCCTTTCCGACGCGCTGGCCGCGCTCGCCGCCGAGGCGACGCCGCCGGATGTGAAGCAAGCCTGAGTCGCGAGACGAAGGGCGGGGCCGGCGGCGGAACATGCCCCCGCGCCCCGCTTCCTCTTCGCGCCGAGAGAACGCCCGCATGCGGGCGTCGCGGTCGCCGTCAGGATCGCGCGTGATCGCCCGTCTCGTCTCGCGCCTCGCGCCGGCGCGCAGGGAAGGACAGCGCGAATGTCGCCCCGCCTCCCGGCGTGGTCTCGACGCCGATGCGGCCGCCGAGCTTTTCCATCAGCTCCGCGACAATGGCGAGGCCGAGGCCATTTCCCGGCGCTTCGTCGCTGCGCCGCCAGAAGGGCTCGAAGACGAGCTCCCTATCCTTTTCGTCGACGCCCTCTCCATGATCGATCACGCGAATCGTGCGATCGGCGCCGACCCGCACGACCACGGTCCCGCCCTCCGGCTCGGCGCGCAACGCATTGTCGATGAGATTGGCGAGCGCGCATTCGATCGCGACGCGATTGCTGCGCAGAACGACGGACGCCGCGGGCGCCTCGAAGGCGATGCGGCGGCGGGCCTTGAAGATCAGCGGCGAATAATCGGCGACGATGCCGCGCGCGACGGCGCCGAGATCGAGATCTCGATCCGGCGGCGCTTGCCCCTCGGTCAGGCGCGCGGCGACGAGCATCTGCTCGACGATCAATTGAATGCGGCGCGTGTCGCGCTGGAGATCGACGCGAAAGCTGCGCTCCTCTGGATTCTCGAGACGCGCGCGCAGAATCGCGACCGGCGTGCGCAATTCATGCGCGGCGTTGGCGGTGTAGCGCCGCATGCGCGCGACGCTGGCGTCGAGGCGCTTCAGCGTGCGATTCACCGCTTCGACGAGCGGGCGAATCTCACTCGGCGCATCTTCGACGCATAGGCCCTGGCCGAGCGATTCGAGATCGATGCGCTCCGCGGCTTCCGCCGCGCGCCGCAAGGGCGCGAGGCCGCGTCGCACGGCGAGCCGGGCGACCGCAGCGGAAACGGAGAAGACAGCCGTCAGATAGAGGCTCTGAGAGACGAGCTCGTTTCGAAAAGCGTAGAAGATGTCCTTCCAGCCGAAGGTCATGCCGCCGGAGGCGATGAACACATTCCCTGTCGGACTCTTCCAGCGCCAGACGGACGCCGCTGTGCGCCGGCCCGCGTCGGATGTGAAGAAGAAGTCGAGCCCGCGCGTTTCCACTGTCGTGATTCCGATCAGCGCCGCGGAAATATCTTCGGAGGAGCCGGGAAGAGCCGGTCCGCGGATCGACTCCAGAGCGGCGTAGCGCAAAGTCGGGGTTCGTCGCATCTCGTCGCGGAGCGCCGCATTGGGCTCGATGTGGCGCGTTCCGTCCGCGTCCCGCACGATCGATTGCAGGACCAGGTCGCGAATATAGTAATAGCTGTAGAATTCATCGATCCAATAATCATTGGCGCCGACGATGCCGAGCCCGCCGAGCGCCGTGGTTCCGAGCCATGCGACGATGATGGCGATGAGCTGCATATAGGACAGATCGACGATCAATCGGCGCGTGAGCGAGGGCGGCGGCCTCATTCCTCCGTCTCGCAGAGAAAATAGCCGACGCCGCGCACCATATGAATGTCGACGCGCGCCTCGAGCTTCTGCAGGCGCGCGCGCACGCGCGAGACGATGATCGTCAGCGCATGCGACTGCACAGGCTCGTCGAAGCCCCAAATCTCCGAGGCCAAAGCCTCGCGCTCCGCGACACGGCCGGCGCGGCGCACGAGCCCCTCGAGCAGCGCCAGCTCGCGATGATGGAACACGGCGGGCCGGCCGTCGATGGCGACGGCGCGCGTTCCGGGGTCGAATTCCAGCGCGCCGACGCGGATCGGCGGCGCGGCGTCGGCGCCCGGGCGGTGCAAGGCCGCGCGAATGCGCGCCATCATCTCGTCGAGGTCGAAGGGCTTGGTGAGATAGTCGTCGGCGCCGGCGTCGAGGCCGTTGATGCGCTCGTCCACCGCATCCAGCGCGGAGAGGACCAGCACGCGGCTGCCGGGCTGGCGCCGTCTGATCTCCGGGACGATGGCGAGACCATCCCCGTCCGGCAATCGCCGGTCCAGCATGGCGACGGCGTAAGAATGCGCCCGCAGCGCCTCCAGCGCATCGCCCACCGAGCCGACATGATCCACCGCGAAACCATCGCGCCGCATTCGTCGCCGGATTTCTCCCGCGAGCTCGCTCTGATCTTCCACCAAGAGAATTCGCATGGGCGCCGCTCCCTGCGTTTCGACCGGATATTCTCCCGCAAGGCGAGAGAGGGCCGAGTCTTCCTCGGTACCGGGCCGCAAGGCAAGCGCTCGGGCCGACCATGGCGTCCTCGGGCGGCGAGAATGGGCGCGACGCCGCGCCGGACCCGATCACGGGTTTCGGCGAGACGCATCTATTTCATTGAAATAGCTTGTTTCGTATGCGTTCCGTCGACGTCTCGGGGCAATTCGTTCGGATCGCCCCGGAAAGGCGGCCGATGCTCGCTCGGTCGTGTTTTCTTCACGCGAGCCGGTTTCCGCCTCGCTCGAAGCTCTAACGGTCGCGCCGAATATCGAAACGGATCGTCGTCTTGCCCTGGAAACGGCCTGCCGGCGGCGGCGGCGCGACGGTCGCCTCGACCATGGCGAGAGCGGCGTGGTCGAGCGCCTCGTCGCCGGCGGATTTGACGATTTTGCGCTCGATCATATGGCCGTCGGCGCCGACGGTGAAAGTGACGACGGCGTCGCCCTTGACGCCGCTGCGACGCGCCTGCGGCGGATAGAACATGTGCTTTTGAATTTCCGCGAGGACGCGCGCGCCATAGCGGGCGCGCGTCGCGCCGCTCGGCGTCTTGCGCCCGTCCAGCGC
The DNA here is from genome assembly GCF_056313885.1 of Methylosinus sp. DMC45. Lineage (NCBI taxonomy): Bacteria > Pseudomonadati > Pseudomonadota > Alphaproteobacteria > Hyphomicrobiales > Methylocystaceae > Methylosinus > Methylosinus sp. DMC45. The sequence continues at coordinate 9,997 of NZ_JBQUZK010000003.1, read as the reverse complement.
GCCGACGCGATCGGCCGAGGAGGAGGAGGCGTCCGACGCTTGCGCGGCCGCGGTCGCCTCGCGCAGCACCTTGCCGTCCGCCGTCGGAACGGGCGTCTGCTCGCTGGAATGCTCGCGACGCCGCTCGAGCGTCGGCTTGCGCTCTTCCTCGCGCGGCTCGTCCTCGGGCAGATCCAGCGCGTCGGGCGCGCGAATTTTCGGCGCGGCCATGGCGAGCGCGGTCGGCGCGTCGGGCGCCGAAGCCTTCGGCGCTTCCGCCATTTGCGCTTCGGCCGCCTCCTGCGCGATGGTGCTGTCCATGTTGTGGGCCAGCTCGTCGGGCGCGGTGTCGGCGCTGGCCTGCTGCGCGGCGTCGCCGTCCTGCACATAGGCGAGATCGAAGCTGTCCGACGCCGCGCTCGGCGGCTCCACCGTCGTCATGGCGAGCAGGCCGAAGATGGCGAGATAGACGAGCGGCGGCGCGACGCCCGCGACCGGCCGCAGCCAGCGCGGACGCAATTGCGGAAATTGCTCGGGCTCGGCGACATAGGTCATTTCGCGGCGCCTTTCGCTTCGGCTTTCGCGTGCTTCGCCTGCATCGACAGAATGGCGATATGCGTCATGCCATTGGACGAGAGAGCGTCCATCAGCGTCACCAGATCGCCGAGCGAGGACTCCTTGTCGCCGCGCAGATGGATGACATGGGAGAGATCGCCATTGATCTTGGCGCGCACCGCTTCGACGATGCGGTCGAGCGGAATCTCGTCCGGCCCCAGCATCAGCCGTCCGTCCTTGGCGACGGTGATGACCACCGGCTCCTTGGGATTGACGGGCTTGGCGGCGCGCGCCTGGGGAAGGTCGACCTTCATGCCCTGCGCCATCATCGGCGCGGTGATCATGAAGATGACGAGCAGCACCAGCATCACATCGACGAGCGGCGTCACATTGATGTCGGCGAGGGGCTGGAAGCCGCCGGAGCCGCGCTTGGCGGAAAAAGCCATTTAAGCGGCCTCCGCGATGCGGCGCGCGCCATCGCTCTCGACGCCGCCGACGAGCGTGATGGCGTGCTCCTCCACATGATCGCTGAGCGCCTCGCCCGTATGGGCCAGCGTGCCGCCGAGGCGGTTGAAGCCGATGGCCGCAGGAATGGCGGCGGCGAGGCCATAGGCGGTGGCGGCGAGCGCCTCGGCTATGCCCGGCGCGACGACGGCGAGGCTCGTGTCCTGCGAGTCGGCGATGCCGACGAAGCTCGTCATAATGCCCCAAACCGTGCCGAACAGGCCGACGAAGGGCGCGACGGAAGAGATGACCGCGAGATTGGGCAGGCCCGCTTCCGTGGCGACGAGCAGCTTGCGCGCCGCGCGGCCCGTGGTCTCGACGATGCGCGCGCGGCGCTCGCCGACGCTTTCTCCCGGCACCATGACGCGGGCGGCGCGCGCCGCCTCCGCCATCACCGGCGCCAGCAGCGGCGGATTGCCGCCGTTTTGCGCCTCGCGGATCGCCTTGCGCAGACGCGCCGTCAGCACGGCGACCTCGATGATGACCGCCCAGCCCCAGAGCGAGGCGACGCCGAGCGCGATCATGACGATCTTGCCGACAACTCCCGCCTGCATGAACAGCGAGAGCGGCGAAATCGATATGGCTTCCATCTGAATTCATCTCCAGTGGGCGCCCGAGGCTCCCCTTCTGGAAGAACCCGCATGGCGCCTCTACGCGACATTTCGATTACGAAACGCCCGGCCGCTGGCGCAGCCGGGCGGAAATCTGTGCATGACGATCAGAAATCGACCTTCACGCCGCCGTAGAACAGCCGGCCTGCCATGAAGGAGTAGGTCAGCTTGGTGTTGGCGACCGAGAGCAGGCCGGCGGGCTCGCCGGAAATGCCGGTGACCGAGCGGTTGTCCGCGATATTGTTGACGCCGAACTTCACCTCGATCTTATTGTTGTGGCCCCATTCCTTCAGCCACTCGCCGCGCGCGCCGATGACGAAATCGGTCGAAGCGTAGGAGGGGATGTAGTTGAGCGTCGGATTGGTGAGGCCCGCGACATAGATAGAGGCGAAGGAGCGCTGGCCGGCGCTGCCCCATTGGTCGCCGACCTGCTTGTGCAGCAGCGAGCCGAAGAATTGGCCGTCGTCATAGACGATGCCGCCCATAGCCGTGTAGCGCGGCGCGGCGCCGACATAGAGGCCTGCGTATTGGCCCTCGAGGAAGCGCGCGTCGGAGATCGAGCCATTGGCCGTGAGCGCGAGGCCGGGCGTCAGCTGATAGGTGAGCTCCATCTCGACGCCGCGATAGCGCGCGGTTCCGCCGTTCTGATAATTCACCGTCTTGTCTGGATTTGTCGTGGTGATCGGGAAGTTGTTCGCGGTGATCTGATAGAGCGCGACGTCCGCGGCGAGCTTCTCGGTCTTGTAGACGGCGCCGATCTGGAAATTGGTCGTCGTCTGCGGCTGGATATTGTTGAAGTCGGGATTGGCGACGTAATAGGCCGACACGGTCGGCACCAGATAGCCGCGCGACGCCTGTCCATAGACAGCGAGCTCCGGCAGCACCTTGTAGCGCGCCGAGAGGAAGGGCAGGCCGGAGCGGTAGGTGTGCTCGTAATAGAGCGGGGTGAGCGTCGTCTGATTGAGGCGCGCGTTCTGGTCGCGGGTGAAGGCGATGAACTTGTAGCCGGGCGTGATCGACAGGCCTTCTATCGGCTTCCACTCATATTCGACGAAGGGCTGCACATTCTGATAATGCGAGCCGAGATCGAGCTTATAGGCCGCCTGATATGAGGCGACGTTGGTGGCCTTCAGCGTGAAGTCGACGCCATTCGTATAGTCCGTGTAGAACTGGCGGCGCCAATTGTCGCCGCGCTCCCACCAGACGCCCGTGCGCAGCTCGCCGCTCGCATAGCCCGCGGAGAGATCATATTTCGCGTCGAAGAGATTGCCCCAGGCGCGATAATTGTTGATCTGGAGGAAGCCCACGACATGCTGCGAGGGGACGCTGAGGCCGGCGGCCTTGGGCTGCACGTTCGCGAGAGCCGAGCCTTCGACGGTCTGATCGGCGGAGTTGCGCTGATACCAGGGATACCAATAGGAATAGGTATAGACCTTATCGTTGAAGCGGATGCCGGAATAATCCCACTTCAGATTGATATACTCCATGTCCGTCTGCTTCTCGGACACGTTGTTGCCGACATATTGCTGCGTCGTCGGGTCAGAGCCGACAGCGCCGTAATGGGAGCCGGCGGAGTAATATTGCGGATAGGTGATGTTCGAAGTGTTATTGTAATGCTCGCGGCTGTAATTGCCGAACACTGTCACGTTGAAGAGGCCGAAATCGCGGTCGGCCTTCATCAGCCAGCCGTTCTGCTCGACCAGTCCATATTGCTGCGCGCCCGCCGTGTCGGAGTGCGAATATTGCACGAGCGCGCGCACGCCGGTCGTTTTGTCGAGGCCGGACTGCAACGTCTCCGTGGTGACGAAGGTGCTGTAGCTGCCGTAGGAATTCTCGATGCTGCCGCCGAATTTGTCGGAGAGCTCCAGCGAGCGTAGCGCCAGTGTGCCGCCGAAGGTCGCATAGCCGGCCTGCGAGGCGGGGCCGGGGCCACGATCGATCGTCGCGCCGCCGATGAATCCGCTGGGGAAATAAGAGGCGGAATGGTGCGACGGATTATTCTCGTCGCCGAAGGGAATGCCGTCGAAAGTGACGTTGTACTGACCGTCGGAGAAGCCGCGCCAGCCGCCCTTGTTGCTGTCGCCGATGAGGCCGTTGCTCGCCGTGGAGACCGCGCCGGGCGTATATTTGATGATCTGATTGAAGTCCGCGCTCGGCTGAACCATGTCGCGGATGACTTTGTCGCTGACGATCGAGGTCGGCTCGATGGAGTCGAGCGGCGCCTGCGAGGGCGCGAGCGCGGGAGCCGAGCCGGGAGGCGCCTTGGAGCCGACGGCGCTGGACGCGAATACGGGAAGCTTCGAAGCGCCAGCGGCGGCCACCGGCTCCGCGGCGGCCACCTGCGCCGCGCCGCGAGCGGCGCCCGCGCTTCCGCCCGTCCGCGCGACGGCCGGAACATGGCGCGCATGCGCCTTAGCGGCGGCTTTCGCCTTTTTCGGCTTCGCCTGTCGCGACACCACCGTCAAAGCGCCGATATCGGTCTGCGCCACGGCCTCGAGCGGCGGAACCGCCGCCAAGACGAATCCGAGCGCGAAGGCGGAAGCCTGCGCATTCAGCGTATATTTGGACATCCCACAACCCCAGCTCTCGACTCTTGGACTCGTCCCGCCGCCCACGGCGATGCGGAAAGTCCAAGTCGTTGTTTCGACGCGTTTCCAACGCCGAGCCGGCCTCCACATTCGGCTGGAAACGCTTTCGCCTGCGCTTTCGCTTCTGGCTGGGAAGGAGCCGTTAAGGAGCCGACGTGACAGTCTTGCAACAATTCTTTGAATTCGGTCGAAATCACTTCGGGTGCGACAAATTTGCCATAGTTGCCCGAGACTTCTTCGATCGCGCCGCGACAGCGGCGGCGCGCCGTCGCGTGCGATATGCGGGCGCGCCGATGCTATCGCAACATTCTGTTATCGCTATATCGTCTGGAGGCGTTCCATCGAGCGCGGCCTCGCGGCGGGCGGCGAGACGTCCTCGAGTCCCACAAGGATTGGAAATAAAATGGCTCAAGTAGAAATATATTAGAAACAATAGAAACAAATGAGCGGCGCGGATCACTATTCCGCCGCGGGAGAGCCGGCCTCTGCGCCGACTTGGCGGAAACGAAAGAAATCACGGCGAGGCTCGCCAGATCGCCGCGCCGCTGGAATGAGCGATCGGGCGCTATGCCGGCAGGATCACCACTTTCGTCTTGATCGGCGTTCGTGAATAGAGATCGATCATATCCTGGCTGAGGAGGCCGGTGCAGCCGCTGGTGACGCCGGTCCCGATCGTTTCCGGGTCGCTGGTGCTGTAGATGGTGTAGACCGTATAGACGCCGTTCTTGTAGAGATAGAGCGCGCGGGCGCCGAGCGGATTGCCCAGGCCTCCAGGCATGCCGCGGGCGTATTTGCCCGCCTCCGGCTGGCGCTGGATCATCTCCTTGGGCGGCGTCCAGACAGGCCATTCGGCCTTGCGCCCGACATAGGTTTCGCCGCTCCACAGAAAGCCGGAGCGTCCGACATTGGCGCCATAGCGGGTGGCGAGCCCTTCGCCTTCGATGCGATAGACGAAGTAATTGCCGGGATCGACAATGATCGTGCCGGGCGCTTCCTTGCTGTCGTAGCGAACCGTCTGGCGATAATATTTGGGATCGACCTTGCCGAGATCGACCGCCGGAATCGGGAACTTCTCATTGGGCAGCGGCCCGTACATTCTCGCCACCTCGGCCGGGATCACGCGGTCGGAGGTCGCGCAGCCGGCGAGCCCCAGCGCGCCGAGACCGATGGCGGAGCCGAATAGAAACGATCGGCGGTCGAGGCGCGCCGCCCCGAGCCCGAGCAGAGAATCCTCATATCTTTTGCCGGCGTCGGCGATCCCATCGTCCATCATCATGATCTCGGATTTTCCCGTGTCCTGTCGCCCGGCCAGAGACTGCTCCGGCGTCCCCTCGTCGAGGAGCCGAAATTGCCGTCACATGGCCCGATTGGCAAGCGCGGCCACCGCCGCTGGCGTCTGCGTCCTCTCTCGGCGTTTCATAGGCTGTCGTGAGGCCAGAACCTTTAGAATGAAATGTGCCTAGGACGCCCGCACATACGTCGAGGTCGTCTCAATACGGCGTTCCATCCCTTGCGAACGTGCGCGACTCCAGAGAAGCGAACCTTCGTGAGCGCAGGTCGAATGTCCCCTTATGGCGCCCGTTGGCCATTCCCGAGGGCGACTTGCGAGCGAAGCTGACGAAAAGCGACTCCTGAGCATTTCTCCTGACAGTCCCTCCCGACACGCATTCCCGCCTTGCGGAGGATCGCGTCGCCGATGATGATGCCATTTCCGCGGACATCTGGCGCCGGCTGCGAGACGTCGCCCTCATCTATCGATGCTCAAAATTTCGTCAGGCTGCATTTATTATGTATTTGAAATACATAAATACCGGACTTCTTATGCGCTGTAGACCGAATCGAAGGTCTCGCAGACAATACGGAGCGTATGCGGATGGAAGCTTCAGCCGCCATGTCTATCGAGGGCCTCCCGCAGGGCGCTCGACAAAGGACGAAGGCGCTCCTTTTGAGGAACGACGTACTGCGCGGCGCGATCCGAGTTTTGGTCGCCCATGTCAGCCTTGCCGCGCTTTCGATCTCGGTGGTCCGCGCGCAGGATGCGCCGACCGAGCTTCCGGCCGTCGACATCGCCGCTGGCGTCGGCGCGGCGACGGATGCCGTGACTGTGGAGGGCGGCTATCGCGTCAAGGCGGCCTATGTAGGGCCGTTCGGCGACCGGGCGCTCGTCGATACGCCGTTTTCGATCGACGTCGTGCCCGCCGATCTCATGAAGAATCAGCAATTGCTCAGTCTGCGCGAGGCCTTTCGGCTCATTCCTTCGGTGCAAGGCGAAAACATTCGTCCGCAGACGCGTGGCATGCAAGCGGGCGTGGTGCAGAACACGCGCATCGACGGGTTGAATATCGCGGCGACGACGGATTATCCGCTGGAGCAGTTCGAGCGAATCGAGGTGCTCAACGGCTTGTCGAGCGCGATCTATGGTCCATCCAATCCAGCGGGCACATTCAACTATGTGCTCAAGCGGCCGACCGAAAATCCGTTGCGTGAAGTCACTTTTTCCTATCTGTCGCAGAGCGCCTGGCTCGGTCATGCCGATCTCGGAGGCTTTCTCGACGACGAGCGCCGTTTCGGCTACCGGGTGAATCTGCTCGAGCAGAATGGCGAGACCTATGTCGATGGTAGCCAGTCGAAGCGGCAGCTGGCGAGCGTTGCTTTCGACATTCATGCCTCGCCCAGCACTGTTCTCGAAACCAACGCCAGCTTCTACAATTTTGTGACGAAGAATCTGCCCGGCACATTCGCGCTCGGCCGCAACGCCACGATTTTTCCCACAGCGCCCGATCCGACTCGTCCAGGCTATGGCCAGCCTTTCGGCGGTGACGACAATCAGACGGCGATCTTCAGCGGCAAGCTGCGTCACGACTTCGATCAGAACTGGCGCCTGACATTGGGGCTGCTGCGTCAATCCAACGATCGCGCTTCGACTGTTCCAACCAACACTTTGACGGACAATCTCGGAAGCTACACGACAACAGCCGCGACAACCACATTTTCCTTGGACACTTTGCTCAGCAATCAGGCCGCCATCAACGGCCGCTTCCTCACGGGCCCTCTCTCGCATGATTTCGTCATCGCCGAGAATGGCTTCTTTTGGGACCGCTATCGCCCCTATGTTCTCGGCCCGATCACGCTCGGCAGCGCAAGTCTCGTCAATCCCGCCCTATTCGCCGCGCGCTCCTTTCCCGACTTCAAGAACCGCTTTTTGTCGGTCGAGACCTCTCAGCATTCGATCACCATCGGCGACGTCATCGGCCTCAACGAGCTATGGTCGGCGCAATTCGCTCTGTCGCAGAGCTGGATTCACGCGCGAAACCTGAATGCCGCCGGGGTGACGACCAGCACCTACGACACGAGCGGCGTGAGCCCGACGGCGAGCTTGATGTTCAAGCCGACGCGCAATCAGACCGCCTATGTCACCTATTCAGAAAGTCTCCAGCAGGGTGACACCGCGCCCAATGGCGTCGCCAACGCCGGCGCCATCCTCGCGCCTTACCGCGCCAGACAATGGGAGCTCGGCTATAAGATCGATCTCGACCGCATCGATCTGCGAGCGGCCCTGTTCCAGATCGAACGGCCCTACGCCTATACGGTCAACAATGTTTATGGCGTCAACGGAAAGCAGATCAATCGCGGAGTCGAGCTGACGGCGTCTGGAAAGGCGACCGACGATCTCACCATCTTCGCGGGCTTGTCGCTGCTGAATCCGAGGCTGTATGACACCGGCTCGGCGCTGACGAACGACAAGCAGATTCTCGGCCTGTCTCATGTCGCGTTCAACATTTTGATGGATTATCAGATCCCGTTCGTTCCGGGCCTCGCCGCCAACGCCAATATCAATTTCGCCAGCAGCCGTCCCGGCAATTACGCGACCACGACCTATGTCGATGGATATGCCGTCGCCGATCTCGGTTTGCGCTACAGCACGCGCGTGCTCGACCGAGCGGTGACATGGCGGCTCAATGTCTACAATATCGCCAACGCGCATTATTGGGCGAATGTCGCACCGACCGGCCAAAACGGCTACAACAGCACGGACTTCGGCACAGGCACGCTCGGCGCGCCGCGAAGCTTGCGTCTTTCCATGCAGATGGAGCTCTGACCATGCCGGTGTCACCCATCCGGCGTTTCGTCATTCGGTCACTGCTCGTTCTGCCGCTCGCGCCATGCTCGGCAGAGGAGGCGCCCGGCGGGACGCCGATTCACATTCATGCGGCGGGCAGCCTCAGCGGCGCATTGCGCGCCATCGCCGCCCGCTACCAGCAGGAGACGGGCGAGACGATCGCAATGGTCTTCGGCCCTTCGGGCCTGCTGCGCGAAGGCATAGAAAAAGGCAACGAAGCCGATCTTTTCCTCTCCGCCGATCGGCAGCACCCACAGCGTCTCGCCACAGAGGGCAAGGCGGCGCCGCCTGTCGTCTTCATCCGCAACTCGCTCTGCGCCACGGCGCGCGCCGATCATCCGCTGATCAAGGCCCAGCTTCTGGACTATATGCTCGATCCCGCGACGAAAATCGGCACATCGACTCCGAAGGCCGATCCGGGCGGCGATTACGCAATGGCTCTATTCGCCAAAGCCGAGACCGTGCGTCGGGGAGCCGAGCAGATACTCCGCGAAAAAGCGCGCGCACTCGTGGGCGGGGCCCCTCCCGAGCCAGCGCTGGCGCAGACCAACGCGAACGTCCCACAGAGCGGACCCGCGCCGACAAAGAAATTCCTTCTCGATGGAACGGTCGATCTTTTCATCGGCTATTGCAGCCGGCGGGAGACTCGTCCCGACCCTGAAGTCGTCAGCGTTCCCGTCCCGGAGGCGTTGGCCGTGCGCGCCGATTACGCCTTGGCGTTGCTGCGCGACAAATCTCCTGAGCGGCAGGCCGCGGCCGCGCGCTTCGCATTGTATCTGATGACGCCGAGCGCGCAGGCGATCTTCGCCGATTACAATTTCGTGCCGGTCGTGGCGCTGTCGGAGTTTCCGCCACTGTGAGGTTCTTGCGACGACGCCCGCGCGATCTTCGGAGCGCCCATCGTCGAGCTCACCTTCGACCAAGGGCGTCCGAGCAGTGTAGCCGTTCTCGACATCAACTCCGGCGCTCGATTTGATCGGCGCGGCGTTCCTCGGTGCGGCGAACATTCATCGGTCCGAGCAAACCGGCCGCGAGCACGCAATTGTAGGCCAAATGAAGCGTCATCGCCGCGCTCGAGCGGCCGGGCTTCTTGAACAGAAGAGCGTCAGCGATCCCAACGGGCCCGACCGACAGCCGGCGCACGGGACTCGAATTCGATCTTCGAAACCTGCTCACGAACCATCGTAAGCTCGCAGTGTCGCCTCGCCGGGAACGCGCCGTCCAGACATGACATCGCCATTCACAATCAAGCGTTCCACCATCGCATTCATTTGATCGGGCCAAAAGGGTGCAACGCTCGCTATCGCCTTCCCGACCAAGTCGTCGCCGCCATTGTCGTTGAACGCTTCGGCGGTTTCCCTGAGCGTCTCGACCAATTCGTCAACAGTTCGCCAAGTGCAGCCGACACCAACTTTCTCGACGATTTCCTTGGGCCCCGCCGAGTCGAAGACTACAGGGATGCAACCACAGCTCAACGCCTGAATTACCGCAATTCCAAAGTGCTCGCAGAGCTCTGGTTCTGTTTGTCCGTCACGCCCGAAGCCCGATGCGTGCACATATATCCTAGTGCGCTGACACCGACATAGGATTCACAATTGCGGCTCGGCGTGCGAGTCTGGGCTCATGGCCCAGACTGTCAG
>NZ_JBQUZK010000002.1:0-56559 GCF_056313885.1 Methylosinus sp. DMC45 | reverse complement strand
TGTAGCTCACGGGCAACGGTCTCATGGCTTGAAGATCGCCCCACTTGGCTTACCCACCCGTTAATGTGACATCGCCCATCGTGATCGTATCGTTCTGACCGGTGTTGAACATCCCCGTCGCGCCGCTCTCTATCACGACAATTTGGGTCGTGTTATCGAAGAGCTGGCCGTTAGATAGCGTATAGGAATGCCCCGATGTGTTTTCAGCAATGAATCTGTCGGCCGACGGCGCAAATACCGGAACTTCCTCCATATCGGCTCTCGCAAAGTCGGAGTGCACATAGGTCAAATTATAGGTCGGCGCAGGCGTCGACAGAGCTGACATCTCGCGTGGAGCGGCGCGGGCTCGGTTGATCAGATGCGATCATTCGATTGATTTGCGCTACAGCCCACTTGGCGGCGGCTTGTCATCAAACGGAGATATTTATCGCATGTAAATGCGTCGATCTAGCCGGAAGGCGGCGCGGGAGTGGCCGAATTACGCCTCGCCGCCGTCGCAAAAAGTCGTATTGGGTCGACAGAAAGCTCGCTCGCTAGTGGGCTTCGGGATTACGGCGTTGGTGGATGTCTTGCTCTTTCGTCGCGTTGGACTGGGGTAGCTGGCATGTCGGATCAGGGTTCGCCGACTCCCGAGCGCGGGCAGGGGTCGGCTTGGCTCGCGGTCGCCCAGCCACTCGAGGTGAGATGGCTGGTCGGCGTGACGTTGATGGTGCCGGCGCTTCTCGCCGTGGGCGTCTACTTGTTACGCCAGACGCGGTCGTCGACCTACTCGAGGACGCAGGATTCGGTAATCGACGTCCGCTTGCTTCCGCCGCGCGAGCACGTCGACCGCCTGCAGGAGTCGGCGCCGCCGAGGAACGGGACGGCGTCCGCTATGCTCTCCGAGCGGTCCGTCGAGCAATCCGAGCTGACTGTTGTCGCCCCAGACACGAGGCCGACGCAACGGGAACGGACCGTCGATAAGACGTCTGTCGCAGAGGTTCCCGCTGCGTCCTCGACCCGAATGCTCGCTTCGGACAATCGAGCGGCGATCGCCTTCCAAAAGGCGCTGCTGGCCCATATCGCCCGGTTTCGGCGGTATCCGGAACAGGCTCGACGGGAAGGGCAGCAGGGAACGGTGCAAGTGCTCTTCGCCATGCGGCGGGATGGTGCAGTCACCGATGTGCAAATTCGGACCAGTTCCGGCCAGAGCGCACTCGATGCGGAGGCCGCCGAAACGATCCGGCGGGCGCAGCCGCTGCCGAGAATCCCACGCGAACTGCCCGACCGGCTGACGATTCTCGCGCCGATCGCTTTTGATATGCTCTGACACTCGGACCATTCGTCGCGGGAATGGCGAGCGCAGATCGGAATGCGACACGGCGGCGTCGTTGGGGATCGTAGGAGTTGAGAGTCATGCGCATCAAATTGTCGGCCAAACGGGTTTCCGCGACTGCGCGTGGGGCTTCCATGGGCGAGGCCGATCGCGTCCGCGCCGCGAGGGTGTCGTTCCTGCCGTCGGTTTTCGTAATGGCGGGGGTCGTCGCTTTCGCCTATGCGGCGTTGGCCCAGGACGAAGGCGCTCGGCAGGAGCCGACCCGCTACTACGACATTCCCACGCAGTCGCTCGCGAGCGCGCTGGAGGCCTATGGCCAGGCGGCCGGCGTGCAAGTGCTCTTCGAGAGCCGCTCTGCGGCCGGACGCCGATCCGCGCCTCTGCATGGCAGCTTCACGGCGGACGCCGCGCTAGAGCGCCTTCTTGCGGGAACCGACGTCAGAGCTCGCTATGTCGGACCCAATGCGATCACGCTCCAGCCGCTTACGGCCCTCTCAGATTTGCCGCCTGTTCATCGTCTCGCGTCTGCTGATATGTCTCTAGATCCGCTGCAAGTTCAGGCGTCGAGGGATGGTGATCAAGAACAGGCGCTCTTGCGAGATTATAGTGACACCGTCCGCACCGACATCGAGAGGGCCCTACGTAGAAATGCGCGGACGCGCTCGGGAAACTATCGTATCGGTGTCAAGCTCTGGGTGGACGATGCGCGCAGGGTCGAACGCGCTCAACTGTTCCGGTCGACCGGCGACAGCGAGCGGGACGCTGCGGTGAGCGCCTCTCTGCAAGGGCTTCTCATCAGCCGGGATCCGCCGACGCATTTGCCGCTGCCCGTTCGCGTCCTGGTCGTCGTCAAATCGCTCAAATAGACGCAGCTGTTCGTCATAACCGTCGTGATCGCGTCGCCGCAGCGGCGGAACCGAGTCCGCATAAAGGATATTCGACGACGCCTCGAGCGAGGCCGTCATAAATTCGTCGTTCAACACCGTTAGTGACTGCACGCTCTCGAGGTCTCGAGGGCCGGCGTCGTTGGGGCCCGAGTTCCGTGATACAGACCAATCGTGCGCGTTTGTGCAGTCAGCTCGTCGAAAGCTACGACGAATTGCTGAGACGACTCACGAGGCGGTTGGGCTCGTCGGATTTTGCATACGAAACGCTTCACGAGACATTCATTCGATTGGACCGGGTGGGCGAGGCGACGGACGTTCGAAGCCCGATGGATTATATTTTCCGCACGGCCGTCAATATCGCCAAGGATCACAAGAAAGCCGGGCGCAATCGCGTGAGCGCCGCTGCGGTGGACGCGGTTCTGGACATTTGCGACGAAGCGCCGGGACCAGCCCAGATCGCCGAAGCGCGCTCCGAGATCGAAGCTTTCACGCGCGCGATGGCCGAGCTGTCGCCGCGCCGCCGCGAGGTGCTGAGGAAAATCGCCGTCGAGGGTCGGACGGCGCAAGAGGTCGCGCTCAGTCTGGATGTCACCACGCGAACCGTCGAGGCTGATCTCAGATATGCTTTGACGCATTGCGCGGATCGCTTGAGTCGCAAACGCGTGCTTCGGCTGGGGGGGCCACGGCCGAAGTCATGACGACGCGGCTGCGCCGTGGCGACGCGCCCCGAGAGAAGGGCGCGTTGCGCGCCGTCCAAAAAGCTCTCCAGCAAAATCGTCTCGCTTTTCTCTGTCGCGTTTCGGGATAGGCGCGCGCCAGTCGTCTTATGTTCAGAAGGGCTGGACTCTTTCGTGAGCGTCGGTGCAGATCCTCGACGACGAGAGCGGACGTCGTCTCGTTCGCGACGGCTTCGGTCGAGTCGACGACCCGATCGGACGGTTCCGCGGAGGACCCGAAAAATGCGATGCGAGAAGATTGCTCCAAACCCAAAGAATCGCATAAAGCTACGCGATGCTCTCGCCTTCTGAGGGAGGATTCTGGCGTGGCCGGCGCCGACGACGAGCCTCGAACCGTGATTGAGCCGGCCGATACGTGCCAGCCTCGGCCCCTGCTGGACGAAGCCCTAGGCTGGATTGCGCGACTGAAAGCCGGCGAGCCCTCTGCCGCGGATCTCGAAGAACTGCAGCATTGGCGTGCGCAGAGCGGTCTTCACGAAGAAGCGTTTCGGGACGCCGTTCGCGTCTGGCGTCTCGTCGGCGTAGCCGGCCGGGAGCTGGCCGCCGAAGCGAGCGAGAAGACTGCCTCGCCGCCGCAAATAGTGTCGCCGCGCCGGGCGCTGTCGCGTCGCGCGTTTGTCGGGGGCGCGATCGCCGCCTCGGTCGCCGGGGTCGCGCTCCTGCACCCGCCGTTCGATCTGTGGCCATCGCTCAAAGAACTTTCCGCCGACTACCGCACAGGCAAAGGCGAGCGGCGAGTGGTGGCCCTCGCTCCGGACGTTTCCCTGGAGATGAACACCCAGACTAGCATCGCCGTGAAACCGACAGAGGCGGCGTTACAGATCGAGCTGATTTCTGGGCAGACCGCGGTCTCCGTCGACCTGCCGCAGTCGCGGCGGCTCGTCGTCCTCGCAGCCGGCAGCAAGATCACGGCGAACCAAGCGCGTTTCGACGCGCGCTGCATCGATGGCGTCGTCTCGGTGAGCTGCCTCGAAGGCTCGGTGAGCGTCGAGCAGGGCGAGTTCGCGTTGCGCGTCGGCAAGGACGAGCAGGTGTCTTACGGCGCCGACGGTGTCATGCGATCCTCGCGCGTCGATCCGCGTCGAGTGACCGCCTGGCAGGATGGATTGCTGCTCTTTCACGACACGCCGCTCGCCGAGGTCATAGAAGAGGTCAATCGCTACCGTCCGGGCAAGATCATCATCGGCAACGCCGATTTGAGCCGACGCGTCGTCGACGGCGTTTTTCGCGTCGATCGGCTCGAGATTCTCGTGGAGCAGGTTCAGCGTTTGTTCGGTGCCCGCGCGCTGACGCTTCCTGGTGGAGTCATCCTTCTCGGCTGACCGGCGGCCGCCGCGCCGCGCCGCGCAAACAGTCCTCTCGAAACTCACGCGGATACGATCTCGCGAGATCTGGGCTCCGTATTTTTTCGTAATTTGATTTTCGGGTCCGAGCGAGCCGCATCGTCTTTCGAATTAGGGGGCGCGTTTGATCGCCGCTCCGGGTGGCGAACAAACGCCGGGAGCGCACCTCCTGCGTTGGTGAGGAACCGAATGGTCTTGTCCAGTAGTGCGCCGACCGGCCGCTTATATATGCGGTGTCGAAGCTATGTCAGTCGTGACCTTGTCGCGGTGCTAGTGATGTGCGGTGGCCTGTCGGCGTCGACCGCGGCTTGGTGCATGGGAAAAGCGCAGAGCGCTGTGGCCGGAGCCGCCGCCGAGGCGACGGCCCCGGGAAAGGCGGCCGCGGAGACAACAGCGCCCAAGCCGCCTGCCTCCGCGAAGGCGACGTCGGAGAGTCCCGCGTCGTCGCCGCGTTTCGATATAGATGATTTCGTCGTCGACGGAGCCGATCGACTGACGCAGCTCGAAGTCGAAGAAGCGATCTATCCGTTCGTCGGCCCGGGGCGTACCGCCGCCGACGTCGAAAAAGCGCGCGCGGCGCTCGAAAAAGCCTATCACGACAAAGGCTTTCAGACGGTCGCCGTATCCGTTCCGCAACAAAATGCGCAAGGCGGCGTCATTGTCCTCAAGGTCGCCGAGCTCAAAATCGGCCGCTTGCGCGTGAAGAGCGCGCGCTTCTTCGATGTCGACCAGATCAAGGCCAAGGCGACCTCACTGAAGGAAGGAACCGTGCCGAATTTCGGCGAGGTGACGAAAGACATCGTCGCGCTCAACCAATGGCCCGATCGGCGCGTGACACCCGCGTTACGCGCCGGCGTCGCGCCAGGCACGGTCGATGTCGATCTCGAGGTCGAAGACAAATTTCCGCTCCATGCGAACATGGAGTTCAACAATCGTCGCTCACCCAACACGACGCCCCAGCGCATCATTGGAACGGTGCGCTACGACAATCTTTGGCAGCTCGGTCATTCGCTGAGCTTCACCTATCAGGCGGCGCCGCAGAAGCGCTCCGACGCCGAGGTCTTCTCCGCCTCCTATCTCGCGCGTGTGCCGGACGTCGATTGGCTGGCGGTGCTCGCGTACGGACTCACATCGACGAGCGATGTCGCCACCGTCGGCGGTGTGAATGTCGTCGGACCCGGCCAGACCATCGGATTGCGCGCGGTATTGTCGCTGCCGGCGATCGAGAATCTGTATCATTCCGTCTCGGTGGGGCTCGACTATAAACATTACGGAGAGGTCGTAAGGGTCGGAACCGAAACCTCGTCCTCGTCGCCGATCACCTACTATCCTTTGGTCGCGGCTTACAACGCCACCTATCAGACCGAAAGTTTCACCACGCAGCTCAATGCGTCATTCACTCTGAACATGCGGCCGGCGGGCAGCAACGAGACAGCGTTCGACAACAAACGCGCCTATGCGTCGGGAAACTTCACGCATTTCAACCTAGACGTTTCTCATCTGCAGGAGCTGCCGGCCGGCTTCCAGGGCTATGGCCGGATCGTCGGCCAGATCGCCGACGGTCCATTGGCGTCGAGCGAGCAGATCAGCGTCGGTGGTCTCGACACCGTAAGGGGCTATCTCGAATCCGAGGTCCTCGGCGACACTGGCGCCGTCGGCACAGTGGAGCTGCGCAGCCCCAACGTCGGTGAAATTCTGCAGGATGCGGTAAAGCGCGAAGCCGGCGCTGATCGCCTGCCGGTGAGCCTGTTCAACGAGTGGCGGCTGTTCGGTTTCGTCGACAGGGGGGTCGTCGAAGTCATTCATCCGCTGGCCGAGCAGCAGGCGCATTTCAATTTGTGGAGCTACGGTTTCGGAGCGCGCATCAAGCTGCTCGACCATGTGAGCGGCATGTTCGTCTATTCGATGCCGATGATCAGCCAACTGTATACGCAGGCGAAGGAGCCGCGCCTGAACTTCCGTGTCTGGGGTGAATTCTGATGACGACGATGACATTCGACATGCACATTTGGTCGGAGCTGAGAGGCCGTCAATTGGCGCACGAGTTCGCACGCCGCCGCTTCCGCATCGCCTCGATGCTCTTCTGCGTCGCTACGATGATGACATTGTGGCCGTCCTCGGCATTCGCCTGGTGGAACGACGAGTGGCAGCTGCGCAAGAAAATCACCATCGACGCCAGCGCCTCTGGAGCCAATATCACGGATCCTATCGGCGCGACGCCGGTGCTGGTGCGACTGCACATAGGCAATTTCCGCTTTTCCGCGGCCAAAGAGGATGGTGGCGATCTGCGCTTCGTAGCCGGCGATGACAAGACGCCGCTCAAGCATCACATCGAGAAATTCGATCCGCTTCTAGGGGAGGCGTTGATATGGGTGGTCGCGCCGAATGTGCAGCCCGGCGCCAAGACGGACATATGGTTGTACTATGGCGACAAAAAAGCCGTCTCGACCGCTGATCCCAAAGGAACCTATGATGCGGACGCCGCGCTCGTCTATCATTTCGCGGAACGCGGAACGCCAGCGCTCGACTCGTCGGTGTGGGGAAACAATGCGTCGAGCGTCGGTCAGCCGGCCGATGGCGCGATCATTGGCGGCGGCTTGCGGCTCGACGGCCATACGCCTCTTATTATTCCCGCGTCTCCGTCCTTGGCGCTCGCCGCTGGCGACGCTTTCACCTTTTCGGCTTGGGTCAAGCCGGCGACGCTCGCGTCCGATGCGACGCTCTACAGCCGCCGCGACGGCGCCAACGCATTGACGATCGGCCTCGACAATGGCGCGCCTTATGCCGAGCTGACGACAGCGGGCACTGCCACGCGCAGCGCCGTGGGCGCGCCGTGGGCTGCGAATGCCTGGCGACATCTCGCCGTCGTCGCCGGCGCGGGACGCCTCGCGCTCTACGTCGACGGCCGTGTCTATGCGACGCTCGACGCCAGCGTTCCAGAACTTCGCGCGAGCGCCGCGATCGGCGGAGAAGCGGGCGCTCCTGGATTCGTCGGCGATATCGACGAATTGCAGATCGCCAAGAGCGCGCGTCCGGCTGGTTTCATCAAATTCGCTGCGATCGGACAGGGGCCGGATCCATCCAAGCTCATCTCCTTAAGCGTCGACGAAGAGACCGCGAGCTGGCTGTCCGGCTATATGGTGATCATCTTGAAATCGGTGACGCTCGATGGATGGATCGTCATCGGCTTATTGATGATCATGGCGGCGATCAGCTGGCTCGTCATGATCGACCGCGCGACCTATTTGAATAGGCAAGCGAAGGCCAATGCGCAATTCATGAAGAGCTTTCGCGAGCTCGCGACCGATTTGACCGCGCTGGATCACAGTGACGAAGACGATGTGGCGACATTGGGCGGCCGCATCAGCGCGCGCGACGCCGACAGCATGCGGTCATCCTCGCTCTACCGAATCTATCACATCGGCGCTTCGGAGATTCGTCATCGCTTCATCGCCTCCGGAGTGCGCAGAGGAGCGATTTCTGGACCGTCGATCGCGGCGATCCGGGCGGCGCTCGACAGTGGGGTCGTCAAGGAGACGCAACAGCTCAATCGGTTGATGGTCGTGCTGACCATAGCGATCTCGGGCGGGCCGTTCCTCGGGCTGCTCGGCACAGTCGTCGGCGTCATGATTACCTTCGCGGCGATCGCGGCGAGCGGAGATGTGAATGTCAATGCGATCGCGCCTGGTATCGCCGCCGCGCTGGTGGCGACCGTCGCCGGCCTCGGCGTCGCCATCCCTGCGCTGTTCGGATACAATTATCTCATCTCCCGCATCAAAGATCTGACGAGCGACATTCACGTCTTCGTCGACGAATTCGTGACGCGTATGGCCGAGTCCTATTCCGCAGATCGGCTCGAGGTCGTCGAGCGGCGAATTGCGGGGGAGTGATGCCGATGAAGATACAAGACGACGCCAAGCCCTATGATGATATCAACATTACGCCGATGCTCGATCTCGCCTATGTTCTACTGGTGATCTTCATCATCATGACGACAGCGACGGTGCAAGGGCAAAAGGTCAATCTGCCGAAGGCCTCCGCAGCTCCGAGCCTCGCCACGCAAACGACAAAAGCGATCACCATCGCCAATGACGGCAAGATTTTCCTCGACACGATTCCCGTCACCCTGTCGGAGCTGGAGCTGCGGCTCATACAGCAGAAGGCGCTCACGCCGGAATTTCCGATCGTGCTGCGCGGCGACGCGCAGGCGCAATATCAAAGCGTGATGGATGTTCTCGATCTCTTGTCGCGTATCGGCCTCACGCAAGTAGGGCTCGCCACCAAGCCGCTGGTGAAGTGAGCGACCGCGCGCGACATTCGGAGAAGGCGCCATGAATTCGTCGACTGGACATAGTTATCGTCGGCCGGAGCGTGAAGCTTTCCAGCATCGTAATGACGCGTCTGTGAGAGGCTGGCTGCGCCGCCATCGGGCGACGATCGCGATCGGCGGCGCGGCTCTGTCGATCATCGTTATCGTCGTCCTCTCCGGGCATGACGATCTTCCGCCGCCTCGCCGAATTCACGAGCTTTCGATCGTCAATATTCTTCAGCCCCCCCCTCCGCCTCCACCCCCTCCGCCGCCCGATCAGAAGATGATCGAGCAGACGAAGGTCGACCAACCGGAGTTCCAAGAGCCGAAACCGGTCGACGAGCCACAGAAAGCGCCGGTCAAGGATGCGAAGAACGATCAGCCTCCTGGACCACTTTCGCTCGACGCCAAAGCGCAGGGACCCGGCGATTTGTTCAATCTCGGCGGCACGCCGGGTGGGAATCCTTATGGCGGTTCCAGCGGCGGAAGCGGGTGGGGTTGGTATGCGTCAATGGTGCAATCGCAACTCCGTTCCGCTCTCGAAGCGCACAAACGGACGCGCAAAGCGACGATGCGCGGCAATATCCGCCTTTGGGCGGATCAGTCCGGTCGCGTGACCAGAGTGCAGCTCAACGGAACGACCGGCGACGCCGAGCTCGACGCGGTTCTCCGCAATGAGGTGTTCGGTAATCTCACTCTGCGCGAGCCGCCGCCCAAAGGCATGCCAATGCCGATGATTATTCGGATCACCGAGCAGCGTCCGAGTTGATCGGCGCAGACGGTTTCAATCAAAGCCACGCATCGGGGCTGAAGAGTGCTGGGGAGTTTCATGTTCGAGAGAAAGTCGGGAGCGCGTCGCAGTTCGCTGGTCTTCGTCGCGTCTCTTTGCGCATGCGCCGGTTCGGCTCCGGCTGTCGCGCAGGATGCGGCGGACGAGGGAAAGACCGCGGAGCCGAAGCCAGCCAGAGTGTCGCGAGCCAAGCCGCTATCGCCCAATGCGACGATCAATCTGGTCAATCTTCTCGTCAAGCAGGGTGTGCTGACGGAGGAACAAGCGAAGTCGCTCGTCGAGCAGGCGGCCAATGAAGCCTATGTGCAGCGCCAAGCGACGAAGGACGCCACTGTGAAAGCGGGTGATGCGGCTAAAGTCGCGGCCGCCGCAGCGACGGCGGCGTCGCCGCCGGGCGTCAAACATGTGACCTATGTGCCAGAGGTGGTGAAGCGGCAATTACGCGAGGACATCAAGAAAGAGGTCATGGCGCAGGCCGAGAGGGAGAATTGGGCCTCGCCCGGCAAATATCCCGAATGGGCGTCGCGCATCCGGTTCTACGGCGACATGCGCTTGCGATATCGCGGCATCTACTATCCGAGCGGAAACGATCAATACGACGCCGTCAATTTCAACGCGATCAACACCGGCTCGCCCTATGATGTGAGCAAGACCAATCCCTATTACTATCCGACCTACGACGTCACACAGAATCGCGATCAATTCCGCTTTCGTGGCCGTCTCGGAATGGTCGCCGATCTTCACGATGGCTTTTCGGCCGGCTTGCGCTTTGCGGGAGGCGAGAATAATTCGCCCGTGTCGCAGAACCAGACCTTCGGCGCGAACGGCGGCAATTTCTCGAAATACTCCTTATGGATCGATCGCGCTTTCTTCAAATATCAGCCGCTCGAGGAATTTTCTCTCACCGCGGGACGAATGGATAATCCATTTTGGTCGCCGACTGATCTCGTCTGGTATCGAGACATCGGATTCGACGGATTCGCGGCGCAGGGCAAATACGAGATAGTAGAAGGAATTACCTCTTTTGTCGCCGGCGGGGCCTTTCCCGTTTTCAACACGGATTTGAACGCGGGAATCAACTTGCCGGCCTATAACGGCGGCCCGCCGATGAAGCTGCCAAGCCACGATAAATGGCTCTTCGCGGGGCAGCTGGGCGTCTCCGCGAAGCTCAATGATGATTATGCTTTCAAGATCGCCGCCGCCTATTATGATTTCAGCAAGGTGCAGGGGGAATTGTCGAGCCCTTGCCGCGTCTATAGCGCATCGGACGGGTGTGATACGGATCTGAGCCGGCCGTCTTTCGCGCAACGCGGCAACACCTACATGCCGCTGCGCTCGATCATCAGCGACACTTCGAACAGTGGCGGGACGACCAATCAATATCAATATTTCGGGCTCGCCCAGCAGTTTCGGCCGTTCGTGGCCTCTGGCGAGATCGACTTCGGACATTTCGATCCGGTTCATGTCGTTCTGAATGGCGAGTATCTGGTGAACACGGCTTTCGACGGAAAGATCAGGCCGGATATTCTCGCGAACAATCTGATCGGGGCATTCCAGATAAACGCCAATGAGTGGTACCCCGGCAATTACGTTGGCGGGAAATACGGCTATCTCGCGAGCGCAACTGTCGGACATAGGGAAATTCGTCGTCTCTGGGATTGGAGTGTCTTTGCCGGCTACAAATATCTCGGGTCGGATGCGATGGTGGACGCGTTCGTCGACGCCGACTTCGGACTCGGCGGCACGAATCTGAAGGGCTATTTCGTCGGCGGAAATCTCGGAGTCGGCAAGAATGTGTGGCTGTCGCTGCGCTGGATGAGTGCGAATAGCATCTCTGGCGTCCCTTACGCCGTCGACGTTCTGCATGTCGATCTCAACGGGAAGTTCTGATGATGCGAGTTCCGACGTTTTTTGTCGCCGTGTCGCTCGCGGCGTCGATGATCACGGGCGCACGGGCGGATTCGGAAGCGGACCGGCTTCGCGAGGCTCTGCGCGGCGCGATCTCGCAACAGCGCACGCTGGAAGATCAGCGCGCCGCGCTGCAGGCCAAGCTCGCCGAAGCGGAGAGCGAACGCGCGCGACTCAAGGACCAAGTCGGCGCGGCCAAGGCGGAAGTCAAGCAAGTCGCGAAGCAGAATCGCGAAGCCATAGAGGAGTTCAATCGACGCATCGCAGAGCGAGACGAGACCTTGGAGAAGTGGAAGGCGGCCTATGAGGAGGCCGCCGATGTTGCGCGAGCCAAAGACGCAGAGCGCGCCAAATTCGAAGCGCAGGCCGCAGCATACAAGGCGAACGTCAAGAGCTGTAACGCCAAGAATGTGGAGCTGGCGAAGATCGGCCGCGAATTGCTGGAGCGCTATGAGTCGACGAATTTCGTGGATCTCGCTGCGGCGAGCGAGCCGCTCACGGGCGTTCGGCGGGTCGAAATCCAAAATCTTCTGCAGGATTACAACGACAAGATCCTCGATCACAAGGTGAAGCCATGAGTCATGTGTTGTTCCGCGTTACGAGCCTTCTACGGGTGGCGTGCGCCGTCGGCCTCGCGGCGACGATCGGCTCGCCCGTGGGCGCGCTGGCGGAGGCTCCCACGGGCGGCGCTTTCGCTCCCAAGCTCAGACCTGCGCCGCAGGTGGCGAGCAAGCCGAAAGCGTCTCTGGAGGCCGCGAACGTCGATGGCAGATCGCATGAAGAGGTCGTCGCGCATGTCGGCGACAGCGACATCACCTCTGCGCAATTGCGCACCTATGTCGCGACGCTCGGCGCGCGCGAGCAGGCGGCGATCGCCAAAGAGCCGGCGCTGCTCAATCAGATGGTGCGTCTCATGCTCAATGAGCGCGTCGTGCTGCAGGAGGCGCTCGGGAAGAAGTGGGACCAACAGCCGCATGTCGCGGCCCAGCTCGAGCAAGTGCGGGAGCGTGCGCTCGTCGAGCTTTATCTGCAGTCGGTCTCGATACCTCCGGCGAATTACCCGAACGAGGAGGAGCTGCAGAAGACCTATGACGCCAATCGCAGCCTGTTCGTCGTTCCGCGGCAGTTTCAGCTTGGCCATATTTTCGTCTCGGCGCCGAAGGACGCCGACCGCGCGACCGAGGATAAGGCGAAGAAGACGCTCGAGGAGATCGAGCGCAAGTTGAAAGCGGCGGGGGCCGATTTCGTGGCGGTGGCGCGCGCCGGAAATGACGCCAGCGATGGGGGTGATCTCGGCTGGTTGTCGGAAGGTCAGATTCGACCGGAGATCCGCACGCGCGTGATGGGCCTCGTCAAAGGGGCGGTTTCGGAGGCGATCCGCTTGGACGATGGTTGGCACATTGTCAAGCTGATCGACACGAAGGCGTCCTACACGCGCTCGCTCGCCGAAGCGCACGAGCAGCTCGCGCAACAAATGCGGACTGAGCGGGCGAACGCGCTGCGCCGCGCCTATGTCGCCGAGCTGCTGAAGAAGCGTCCGGCTGTCGTCAATGAGATCGCCTTGTCGAATCTGCTCGACAGCGTTCGCAAGTAACTGAAAGGTCGTTCATGTCCGAAAGCCTCGTCACATCCTTGACGCTCGACGATCTGCGAGATCTTCTCCAGCAGGCGGGCTACCGCGTAGAAACCGTGACCGATCCGGTCGCGAATGTCGCTTATCTGCGCTCGGCGACCAGCGGTCTCGCCTTCGATATTCGACCGGGCAATCGCTTGGTCGGCGATGAGAGCGTGCGTTTCGCCGATATGGCGTTCGTGTCCATTCTTCAAGTGAATGGCGAATTGCCGCGAGACCTCGTCAACGACTGGAACGTCGCGCGGCGGTTTTCGCGTCTCCAGTTGAGCGGGCCGTTCCTCGCGCTCTGCATGGATATTTCCATGGTCGGCGGCGTGACGAAAAGCCATTTGCGGGCCCATATCGAAATCTGGGACCAGCTCGCGCAGGAGCTCATCGTCTATTTGCGTGACCGGTTGCGCGGACCGCAGGCGAATGGGGCCGATCGCGGCGTGGAGACGGACGCGGCGGCTCCGGCGAGCGACGATCCGGCGACAGGATTCGGCACGCCCACGTCACATTGACATTCTCTCGCAAGACACGTGGCATCGACATGACAGATCGCGCTTACGCTCCGATATCCCGAGGACATCGCTGCGGCTCGGCCGCCGGCCGAGAGTCGAAAGCATCGGCGCTAGGGCTCGTAAGGCCGCCGGCTCGGTCCTCGCGGCGCGTTCTGCTGTCGGGAGCGAGCGCGATCGCTTTGTCGCTCATCGTCCTGCAGGGGCTCGACGGCGCGGCGGCGCGGCCGCTCGGGCGCGCCTCGGGAGTGACGGCGGCGCCGACCGTCGCGGTCGACGCCGCGACGACAGAGGCGCAGCAGGCGGCGACGATCGCCAAGCAGAGCCAGGGAACGCTGCTGCGCGCGACGCAGGCGATCCAGGCCATGCAGGCCGCGCAGGCGGCCGCACGCGCCGCGGCGGCCGGGACGACGAGCTCTTCCATCGCCGACGGGCTCTCCGCCGGCGGCAATGGCAAGCTGCCGGGCCTCGTCGTCGATCCGCGCGTCGGAACGATTTCCGGGCTCTGGATCAACGCCGATCTTCCGACGCAATCGGAGAGCGACGGCAAGACGACCGTCACCATCAAGCAGACGGCCGCGCGGGCGGTGATGACCTGGGCCTATTACAATGTCTCGCCCAACACGACGGTCGTCTACGACCAGCAGGGCAATGCGAGCTGGGTGGCGCTCAACCGCATCGACGCGACGGGAACGCCCAGCCGGATCCTCGGCCAGATCAAGGCCGATGGAACAGTGCTCATCATCAATCCGAACGGCATTATTTTCGGCGCCGGCGCGCAGATCAACGTCCATTCGCTGATCGCCTCCTCGCTCGACATAGACGGAACGCCTGCGTCGAGCGTCTTCAACGGGACGGCCGCCTACAACAAGATGACGCTGCATGTCGACGGTCTCGGCGATATCGCCGCCTATGCGCCGCCGAACGAGGTCGCGGCGAACAATAATTTCGTCGTCAGCGATGCGGGGCAGGGGCTGTTCACGATCGCGCCGCCCAGCGGGGCGACAACCGGCAATTCGGCCGGCTTCGCCATGGGAACGATCGACGGCCACCTCCCCGGGGCGACGGGAAGCGGCGCGATCGTCGTTCAGAAGGGCGCGTCGATCGAGACATCGGTCATCAATTCGACCGGCGACGGCGGCTATGTCGCGCTGCTCGGCTCCAATGTGACGAATTCCGGCTCGATCACAACGAAGAACGGCCAGATCATCCTCGCCGCGCAGGGATCGGTGTCGCTCGCGGAGCCGCTGTCGTCGACCACCGGCGTGAACACGGCGATCGCCGTCTCCAAGCCGACTACCTCGGGCCAAACGATCGCCGTATCCTACTTGGGCGCGGCGACCAACGACGGTCTCTTGCTGGCGCCGAGCGGAAATGTGTCGATCACCGGCGGCACGATCGACCAGCTCGGCGTGCTGGAGGCGACAACCAGCGTGACGCGTCCCGGCTCGATCAATCTCGCGGCCGGCGGCGGCGTCGTCTTCGGGCCGGACAGCGTCACCGCCATTCTACCCGACGAGACGAGCGGCGCGGTTCCGGCGGGCACAGCGACGGCCGGTTATTTCACCAGCAGCCTGCAGCCGAATATCTTGATCACTGGCGCCAACGTCGACTTCCAGCCCGGCTCGCTGCTGCGGGCGCCGAGCGCCGCGGTGAATCTGAATGGATCCGACGTGCTGCTCGAGAGCGGCGCGACGATCGACGTCTCGGGTCTCGCCGATGTTCGGGTCCCGATCTCGAATTTCCTCGTGACCCTCATCGTCACGCCCAATGAGATCGCCGATTCGCCGCTCGCCGCCGCGCTCGTCGGCAAGACGGTCACGATCGACACGCGGCTCTCGGGCACGCGCGCCGATGGCGTCGCCTGGATCGGCTCGCCGATCGTGGAGGCCTCCGGCTACGCCAAGCTGATCCCGAAATCGATCGACGAAGTGTTGACTGTCGGCGGCGCGGTCAATGTCTCGGGCGCGAATTTCATCCAGCAGCCCGGCTCGATCGTCAATCTCTCAGGCGGCTATGTGACTTATACGGGCGCGGCGGTGAGCACGACGCGCCTCGTCGGCGCGGACGGGCGCCTCTACGACATCGGTAGCGCCGATCCGACGATCCGCTATGTGGGCGTCGCGGCGGGGAACGGCTTCACGGTCGATCATTCGCGCTGGGGCGTGACCGAGACCTATGTCAATCCGCTGCTGAGCAGGGCCGCTTACGAGCCGAGCTACATCGCCGGGGCGAGCGCCGGATCATTGTCGATCGCGGCGGTGCCGATCCTCGCCGGGACGATCCTCGGCGAGACAGTGGCGGGGCTGAGGCAGCGCGCCAATGGGCAGGGCGGCGGGACGGCGGTCCAGACCTCGCTCGCGCAATTGCCGGCCGGCGCCTCGCTGACGATCACCTCGGCGAACGCCTTGGTGTCGAGCTATCTGCTCGAATCGAGCGCGGACGCCGGCGAGGATCCTTACGGCCTCTCCTCCTACAGCTACGGCTCGAGCTGGCGCGCGCCCTCGGTCCTGCCCATTCTGACCGATCGGCTGACCGAGACAGGCTTCGCCTCGATCACGATCCAGGGCTCCGGGACCAATCAAGCGACCGTGAACATGGCCACGGGCGCGGTTCTGCAGGTGGCGCCGGGCGGCTCGGCCACGCTCGCCAATGTCGAGTCGATCGACGGCTCGATCATCGCGCCCGCCGGCAAGATCACGCTGACCGGCCATGTCTACATCACCGATCCTCCGAGCTCGATCCCGCCGGATCTGGTGATCGGATCGCATGCGCTTCTCGACGTTCACGGGCTCTGGATCAACGACGCTGGGGCCGTCGGCGAGCAATTGCAGGGCTCCGCTTTCGTCAATGGTGGCTCGATCAGCATCACCACCTCGGCCGCGGTCGTTCACCGAAGCATCCTTGACAGAGACAATGTCGACGCGACGCAGAGCATCATTCTCTCGCCGGGCAGCGTCATCGACGTGTCGAGCGGCGGCTATGTCGGTTCCAATGGCAAATTGAAGCTCGGTTCCGACGGCCTGCCGGTCGGCAAGGGCGGGAGCCTTTCGCTGATCGCCTACTCGGGAGTCTTCACCAGCGTCACGAACGACGCTGATTCTTACAATGAGCACCCGACCAATGGCAATCTGCCAGATACGGCGACGGTGGTTCTCGGCGGGACGATCTATTCCAACGGCTTCGACACGGGTGGAACCTTCACCCTGCAGGCGCCGACGATCACCATCGACGGGCAGGCGAGCGCGATCACATCCTATACGTCCGGCGCACGGTCCGGAGAGATCGTCCTGCCAGCGAGCTTCTTCACCGACAATGGCTTTTCGAATTATTCGCTGACCAGCGTCTATGGCAGCTCGACAGTGACCGCCGGCACGACCGTGCTGCTGCGACAGGCGAATTATCTCGCGTCGAGCGAAGCGCTCTTGTCGCTGCCGACCGGCGCGTCGCTGCGCAATGTCGCGACGGTCGGCCTTGCGCCCGACGGCTTGCGCAATCCGGTGAGCTTCGCGCTGCAGGAAAATGGCTATGTCTACGGCGGAACGGGGCCGAGCACGACGGCCGGCACGCTGCTCGACACGGGCGCGCGCATCATCGCGGAAGCCAATGCGTCCCAGCAGGCGACGGTGACGCTGACGGCCGCCGGACCAGTCACCGTGCTTGGCGACATCATTGCGCCCGGCGGCGATATCGTCCTGGCCAACACGGGCCTCGGCGTGAGCGGCTCCAACGGGGCCAAGCTGACGGTGGCGCCAAAGCAGCTCACGATCGGCGCCGATGCGGTGCTGGATGTGAGCGGCGTCTTCGTTGCCGACCCGATGCAGACCGCCTATCGGACCGGCAGCGCGCTCGACGCCGGAACCATCACGCTCTACGGCGGTTCGGTCACTGCGCAGAAAGGCTCGCGCTTCCTGCTCGACGGGACGTCGGCGGAGGTCGAGATTCCCTCCGGCGCGGGACTGCTCGGGCCGAGCGTCGTCACGCAGAAGATTTGGAGCGACGGCGGCGTCCTGCAGATCGGCACGACGGCATCCGCCGTCAATTTCGCCGGCTCGGTCAGCGCGCATGGCGGCGCGGAACTGGCGAATGGCGGCCTGTTCCGGATCGGAATTCCGGCGGCAAATGTGCCGAGCATCCTCTCCGGTCGCGTGAATACGAGCGCGGGCTATGCGGGCCCTCCCGGCACGATCTACGTCGAGCCGGCGGGAGCCGTCGGCGCCGCATTGGCGTCGAATACGCCCTTCCAGGCAGGCGCTTTCGTCGGCGTCGACACGCTGACGGGCAGCGGCTTCGATTCGGTCGAGCTCAACGGCGCGGTCGCCTTCGTCGGATCGCAGTCGATCAATCTGCGCGGATCGCTCATCCTCGGCGGCGATCTCTATTCGCTGCCCGCCGCCGGCGCCGCCGCCGACACGGCCCGGACCGTGGATTTGACCGCCGGCTATATCTGGCTCAAACCGGTCGGCAACACCTCCGCCGCGACATCCGGCGCCGGCGCGCTGACCGTTTCGGCGCAATGGATCGACATCGGCCATCCGACGTTTGGCGAAACCGGCCAAAATGTCAATTTCCTGAACTTCGGCTCGGTCACGCTCGCCAGCGCCGATGCGATCCGGCTGATGGGGTCTAACAGCTCTCTGTCGAGCAACAGCTTCGTCGGCTCGCTCGGCGCCGGCGGTGATCTGACGCTGAAGGCGGCGGAAATCTATCCGACGAGCGGAACCACCTTCACGTTGACGGCCGGCGGCGCGATCACGATCGAGCAGACCGGCGTCGCCAGCCAGCCGCTCTCGGCCGGCGGGGCGATCATCGTCGACGCCAAGACTATCGTGCAGAACGGCACGCTCTGGGCGCCTTTCGGCCAGATCACGCTCGGCAATACGACGACGACGCAGAGCGTCACGCTCGGCGCCGACAGCCTCACCTCCGTCTCCGGCGCCGGAATGCTCGTCCCTTACGGCTATACGGTCGATGGCGAGGTCTGGTACGTCGGCAACACGAACTACTCCGTCCAGGCCGACGGCGCCGGTATCTACCAAGGCTCCAGCCTGACCTCCAGCCCGACCAAGGCGATCACGCTCAACGGCGCCGATGTCGCCACAACGGCCGGAGCCAGGCTCGATCTCTCGGGCGGCGGCGACATCTACGCCAGCGAATTCGTCGCCGGCACGGGCGGCAGCCGCAATGTGCTCGCCGGCTCCAACGTTTACGCTCTCGTTCCGACCTCCTCGGCCAAGGTCGCCGCCTATGATCCGACCTTCGCCACGACCAATTCCACGCTCGGGTCCGCCGCCTTCGCTTCCAGCCTGTTGAACGCGACGGCCGGATCGGCGATCTATATTTCCGGCGGCAATGGCATAGCCGCGGGCTATTACACGCTGATGCCCGGCATGTATGCGACCTTGCCCGGGGCCTATCGCGTCACCGTCGCCTCCGCATCGGTGAAGAGCGCGGCGACGCAGAGCTATGCGTCGATGGACGGATCGCTCTATGTGACCGGCAATTTCGCCAATGTCGTCAGCGGCACACGCTCCTCGCAGACCGTGCTGTTCCAATTGCAGTCGCAATCGACATGGTCGCAATATTCGCAGATCGACGTCACATCGGGCGCGCGCTTCATCCGCAATCTCGCGCTCGCCGCCGGCACGGCGATTCCCGCCTCGCCGGTCGACGGCGGCGCCCTGACCTTCGCCGCCCGCAATTCACTCTCGCTCGATCCGGGCAGCTCCTTCGGTTTTGCGGCGGGGATGAGCCCGCTCGCGCCGGATATCGTCGGCGTCGGCGGCCAATTGGCGATCAGCGCCGCCAAAATCCTGGTCCTCGGCGACAAGGACTCGGCGGTTCCGGGGGGCCTGTCCGGCTATCTTAAGCTCTACGCCGACCAGCTCGACAATGTCGGCGCGACCACTCTGCTGATCGGCGGCGTGGCGGCGGTCGATTCCTCGGGCAATCTCGCGGTGACGGGCGTCGCGACCGACATCGAGGTCGCCAACGACGCCGAGCATTGGCTGAGCGCTCCGCAGCTTCTCGTCGTGACCAAGGCGGGCGGCGGCGGCATTCGCGTCGACGACGGCGCCGCGATCTCCGCCGCCGGAGCGGCGCCGAGCGGCGGCGACCGGGCGATCACCATCGCCGGCGACGGCGCGCTGCTGCGCGTCTCGACCGGCTCTCTGGTTTCCGTCACGCGCAGCAATGCGACGGCGCAGAACGGTTCGATCCTGATCGGAACGGCGCCAGGAACGTCGACGCTCGTCGACGCCGCCGCCGCCAAGGGCGTGACGATCGACGGCGGCGCCGCGCTCACCATCGATTCGAGCGGCGTCAATCGCATCGGCGCCGCCACGCTCACCGCCAAAGCCTTCGATCTCGCCGCCAAGGCGATCGATTTCGGCGGCGCCAGCGCCTCCGGCGGCCTCACTCTGACCGATGCGAACATCGCCAATTTCGCCGGCGCCGATCTTCTTCGCCTGCGCAGCGCCTCGGCTTTCGATTTCCACGATGTCGGCGGCCTCTCCATCGGCGACGCCGCCCATCCGATCGGGCAGATCGTCTTCGACGGCGGCGGCTTCTACAGCGAGGGCGGCGAGACCAGCGTCTACGCCTCCAATATCACGCTGACGAACACGCAAAGCGCCTCGACGAAGGCCAACGGCCTTTCGGGAAGCAATGGAAAGCTGACATTCGTCGCGGGCCAGACGATCACGCAGAGCGCCGGAACGATGACGGCGAACGGCTTCGGCACGATCACGCTGCAGGCCGGCAAATCGATCCGTTTCGTCGGCTCGGGCGCGCTGACGGCGGGCAATGGCGCGGGCGCCGCCGATGTCGTGCTGTCTTCGCCCAATGTCGTCGCCGCCTCCGGCTCCACGCAGGCGCTGACGACGAGCGGCGCGCTGGTCATTCGCTCGACGGGCGCGGCGGCCCCCGTCGACGCGACCGAGATCGGCGGCTCCTTGTCGCTGACGGCCGCGAGCATCCTCGACTCGGGCACGATCACGGCGCAGGCGGGAAGCCTGTCGCTGACCGCCACGAAGGGCGACGTGACGCTCGCTGACGGCGCCCTGGTGAACGCCGCCGGCACGCGCGTCGTGCTCGACAACAGCACGGAATATGCGCCGGGCGGCGCGGTGAAGCTCGTCTCGCAGGCCGGAAATGTGACGATCGCGAGCGGCGCGAAGGTCGATGTCTCGGCCGCCAAGAACCCCGACGGGTCGCTGGGCCCCGGCTATGCGGGCGCGGTCTCCATCACGACCGCCGATACCGGAACGACGACGCTGCAGGGGACGCTCGACGGCTCCGCCAATTACAAGGATGCCGGCGGAAGCTTCCTGTTGAGCACGGGGAAGCTCGTCGGCGATCTGCCATGGGGCGGCTTCACGAGCCGCTTCGTCGTATCCCTCTATCAGCCGAGCGACATTGTCGTGCCGACGGGCGTGACGCTGAATTCGCTCGAAGTGCAGCTCGTCGCCAATCAGGGCAGCGTCATCGTCAATGGAACGATCGACGCGAGCGGGCCGGCGAGCGGCGGCATTACCCTCTATGGCGCGGGAACGAATACGACCGCCGCGGCAGATCCCGGCGCCACGGGCGTTCTCATTCGATCCGGCGCGACGCTCGACACGCATTATGTCGCGGCGTCGGCGGATGATCCGGGCTACGCCAATGGGGAGAGCGCGCTGAATCAGCGCGGCGGAACGATCACGCTCGGCACGACGGGCGCGACCGACGGAACGGTGAACGCGACCTATGGGTATCAGAATGTGTCCGGCTCGGGAGCGATCGTCGTGGAGAGCGGCGCGGTCCTCGATGTGAGAGGCGGCCCGGGCGGCGAAGGGGTGGACAATACCGGCGGCGCGGTCGTGGTGCGCGCGCCGATCCTGACGAACGACAATGTCAATGTGAGCTTCAAGGGCACGCTCGTCACCAATGCCGACGCCAGCGGGAACGCCAGCGGCCAGGGCGTCGTGCTCGACGCTTTCGCCGTGTGGAGCACGACCGATTCCTGCACGCTGATTTCCGGAGGCTGCGGCGCGATCACGAGCGCCGCGCAATATAATGCGCTGACGGCGGCGCAGCAGGCGCAGATGCAGCGGCATTTCGACGGGATCATCGACCCGGCCGGCTTCTTCAACGGATCGGGCGCGCAGATCATCTCGGCGATATCGGGCCTCTATCCGAACTCGACCTATGCGGCGCCGGCCAGCGGCGCCTATCTGCCGCATGTCGGCTTCTACCAGAACACGCTGCTGAATTTCGTCCAGAATCCGTTCAGCGGCAATGCGGCGGCGGTGGCGGCCGATTTCGCGGGAGCCAAATTGCAGATCGGCGACAAGCCGGCGGCCGCTCTGCCCGCGAGCTCGCTGCATCTGCGGCCGGAGATCGATCTCGTCAATCCGTCGGCCGGCGTCAATGGCGGCAATGTGACCGTCGCCTCCAATTGGAACCTCGGAGCCGGCGTCTATAATACGGCGACGAGCGCCTTCAATCTCTTCTACCGGACGACCAATGGCGGCGAGCCGGGCGTGCTGACGCTTCGCGCCGCCAACAATGTCCTGGTGAATGCGACGATCAGCGACGGCTTCTACGAGACGAGCGACCCCTTCTTCGCGGTCGCCGTCGCGGCCGATCTGACAGGCCGGAATCCCTCCCTCGCGCAGGCGACGAGCAGTTACGCTTCGCTGAACATTTACGGCACATCGGCCTATATGCCCGGGATGACGTCGATCGCCGCGCCGCCCACCTCTTTCCCGTCCTCCTATAATCAGCTCGAAAAAAACACTTGGTACGCGCTCTATTATTATGATTATTCGGCTTCGCTGAGCAGAATCGACACTATCGGCCGCGGCGCGAGCTCGCTCTATATCACGACCAACGCCTCGGGCTCCGGCGCATTCGACAATGATCCCACGCATTATTCGTCCTATGCCGCCTATGTGGCGGCCTATAACGCCAATTATGTGGGCTCGCATTATGTCGTGGGCGTCGCCGGCGTCCCGGACGAAGCGACGCAGACTTTCACGACGCCAGCGAGCTCGGTGAACGGCGTCACGCAAAATCTGACCAATTTCGACAATAATCCGTCGCATTATCAGGGCTATGCCGCCTATGCCAGCGCCTATCAGGCCTATGCGGCGAAGATGGGCGGCTATATCACGAGCTATTACACCAAATACAGTCAGGCGCCGGCCAATAGCGGCGTCGATCCGAGATCCTATCCTTCGACCATTCTCGCGCCCATCCCGCCGGTCTATGGCGGCGTCTATGCCGGCGGGGCGACCGAAACCGCCGCGCAATTTTCGACCGACTATCGGACCTATTATGCCGGAACCGGAACGAGCGCCGCCTATAATAATTGGTATAATTACTACGCTGGCATAGTAACCCCAACCAAGGTCGAGCCGGGCGGCGTCAACGGCAACGCCACGAACACGGTCGGCAAGACGGCGCTGTGGCTCGGAGTGATGCCTTATCTTCCGACCGTGGCGGAAACGCCCGCGATCGTCCTCGCGGGGAGCGCTGCGGCCGGGCCCGGCAACGCCATCGCCAATAATCCCGCCAACAATGTCACGACCAATGACCTCGGCGCGGCGGTCACGATCGCGAATTACAACACCACTTCCGTGGCGACGCTGATGCCCGCGCGCTTCGGGGCCAGCTCGTCCTATGATTTCGTCGCCGGGGCCTATTTCGGCGCGGGCGGCGCCTCCTCGGTCGATCCCAATGCGGTCGTCGCGCGGAGCGGCGCCGTCGATCCCAAGGCGCCGACGGCCAGCATAGTGATCGACGGGCACACGGCCTATTTGGACCCGATCTCCCCGGCGAACTTTGTCATCATTCCGACCATGGTGCGCACCGGCACGGGCTCGATCACGCTCTCGGCGGCGGGCAATGTGCAATTCACGGACACGCTCGTTCAAGGCGCCGTCTACACGGCCGGGGCCGCCGCGACGACGCCCGCCGATTACACCGCGCCGATCCTCTCCAGCAGCTATAACGCAAATCCGAACGGGCTGATCTCGACGCCGGCCTGGGGAACGGGCGGAGGGTCGATCATCGTCTCCGCCGGAGGCTCGATCATCGGCGTCGCCGTCACGCCGGTCAAGGAATTGTGGTCCGACTGGTTCTTTCACCTCGGCAAGTCGGACGGCGACGGCACGCCTTTCTCCGGCTGCTCTGTCGCCGGCTCCGCCGCCTGCCAGACCTCGGCCTGGGTCAATTATGCGAGCTTCTTCCAGAATTTCGGCGCGCTCGGCGGCGGCAATATCACGCTGCGGGCGGGCGGAGACATCACCGATGTCGCCGCCTCCATTCCGGAGACGATCATCGTCGCCGGCGGCTTCACCGCCGCCGATCCGCCACACGCGATTTATTACGGCGGCGGCAATCTGCTCGTGCAGGCGGGCGGCGATCTCAATTCCAGCGCCTTTCTGGTCGGGCGCGGCTCCGGCCGCATCGAGGTCGGCGGCTCAGTGAAGCAGACCGTCGACAATCCGATCACCAGCGCGCAGGATGCTGCCCCCTATCCGCTGCTGCTGGCGGTCGAGGAGGGCTATGTCTCCGTCGCCGCCAGGGGCGATCTCACGCTCGGGACGCTGCTCGATCCGGCGACGGAGGCACTAAAAAGCGACTACTTTGCGTTCCTGATGATCTCAACCATCGGCCTCAACTCCAGTATTAACTTCTATCCGGGAACAACCACCACTAGCAGCGATGCTTGGAACAGTGCCTTCACCAGTTATGGCGCGCAGGCGGGCCTCTCGCTCTCGACCCTCGCCGGCAATGTGAATGCGATGACGCTGGCGATCGATAACACCTCGACCTCGCCTCCCGCCGGAACTATCAATTCGTCCACCTTGCTGCCGCCGCGCCTCGACATTGCCGCGCTGCAGGGCGCCATCAGCGTCGACAGCACTGGCGTGCGCACGATCCTCGCCTATCCGACCGACAGCAATGGGCACGACACGGCGGGCCTGTCGCTCGCGGCGGCGGGCTCGATCAAAATCGCCAACAGCCTCACTGTGGGCGCTCCGACGGTGACGGTCATTGGCAGGGACCAGAATGCATTCCGCGGCATTCCAGGAGTGTATATCAATCCGCTCGGCTACTCCTTCTACACGCTCGCGCCGTCGGAGCTGACGAACAGCGAGCCGGTGCAGATCAGCGCGGGCCTGAATCTCGACGGGGCCCTCACCGTCGAACGGCCGGCGCAAATCCTCGTCGGCCGCGACATAGGCGGCATCGCCGGGTTCACATTCACCGGCCTCAATTTCACCGATGCGGATGTGACCAGCGTCGTCGCCGGGCGCGATATCACGGGCACATATTCTCTCTATGGCCCCGGCGCGCTCCTCATCGAGGCCGGCCGCAATATTCGCAAGCCGCTGGGCGGCGGCGGCTTCAACACCTTCGGCGTCGTCACCTATGGCAATGGCTCCGGCGACGGAACCGCGACGCTGAAAAGCTATCTGCCGGCGAAAGGCGCGGATATCAACCTGCTCTATGGAATCGCCAATGGCGTCGATTACGCCGCGGCGATTTCGCATTATATCGATCCTGCCGCGGCCGGGACGACCGGCATAGATTTCCTCTCCTTCATCGCGGTCAGCCTCGGCCAGTCGCGCGATCAGGCCTGGACGACGTTCCAGACGCTCGACGCGACGCATCAGCGTCTCCTCGTCGACAAGGCCTTTCTGCAATTCCTCACGCAGGTCGCGACGGATTATCGCAATTCCTCGAGCTCCTATTATCTGAAATATGCGCGCGCCTATGAGGCGATCGGGACGCTGTTCCCGAAGAGCCTCGGCTATGCGAATGACGGCAGCGGCGGCTCAGATCGTTCGGCGATCGGACAACTCGTCATGCCCTTCTCGCTCGTCGAGACGCAAATGGGCGGCGACATCAATATTATCGGGCCCAATGGCGGCATTCGCGTCGGCTCGGCCGGACGCGACACGCTACAGCCGAATCAGGAAGGCATATTGACGCTGCGCGGCGGCGCGATCCGCATCTACACGGATCAGTCGGTGCAGATCAATCAGAGCCGGATCATGACGCAGCAGGGCGGCAATGTGGAGCTGTTCAGCGGCAATGGCGACATAAACGCCGGCTCCGGGCCAAAGACCTATGTCTCCAATCCGGTGCTGAGCGAAGTGTGCCTCTATTCGACCGGCTATTGCTCGGTCAATCCGCAGGGCCTCGTGACGGGCGCGGGCATTGGCGCGATCGTCACCCTGCCGACGCAGGATCCGAGCCTTTCCAACGCTTTCCTCTCGGCGCCGCACGGCACGGTTGATCTGGGCGCGGCCGGCGTGCGGGCCGCCGGCAATCTCACCATCGTCGCGCAGCGCGTCACCAACGCCTATAATGCTCAGGTCGGCGGAGCCGCTTCGGGCCTGACGACAGTGACGACCGGGCCGAATGTCGGCGCGCTGACCTCGGCCTCCAGCCAGGCGGGCGCGGCCGCCAAGGCGGTGGACACGCCGCAAGCCGGCGCCGGAGGCTCCGACGCGCCCTCGATCATCACCGTCGAAGTGTTGGGATATGGGGGCCCCGATCGCGCGCCGGAGAGCGAATAGCGCGGGCTCACGATATCTCGAAGCGAGATCGTCACAGATATTGCCGTGCAGTCAGGCGGAAATCGATGGGTCGCATTGTGACAGAACTCCCGATATCTAGACCAAAGCCGCTGATCGTGATCGGGGCCGGCGGTCATGCGAAAGTGGTCATCGAAGCGATCCGGGCGCAGGGACTTTTCGAGCCTGTCGGCTGCACCGATCCCAATGTCGGCGGCGCCGAGGTGCTCGGCGTCAAAATCATCGGCGGCGATGATCAGTTGGACGTGATGCGCGCCGAGGGCGTGCGCCATATTTTTGTCGCTCTGGGCGAAGGCCGCCTCAGAATGAGGATCGGCGCGGCTCTCCTGCAAAAGGGTTTCGTTCTGCCGAGCGTCATACATCCCGCGGCGACGATATCGCCGTCCGCCCGGATCGGGAGAGGCGTCGTCGTCATGGCTGGAGCCGTTATCAACGCGGAAGCCAGCATAGGAGACTTCGCTATCGTCAATACTCTGGCGTCGATCGATCATGATTGCGTGCTCGGCGCGGGCGTGCATGTGGCGCCGAGGACGGCCCTCGCGGGGGGGGTCGAATTGGGCGAGGGCGTCTTTCTCGGCGTCGGCGCCGTCGTCAAGCCGAACATCAAAATCGGAGATCATGCGGTGGTCGGCGCCGGCGGCGTCGTCGTGAGAGATCTGCCGCCGGGGATCGAGGCCATCGGCGTGCCGGCAAAGCCGCGAAGCAACAAGCTGTCGAGTGAAAGGTGAGTCCGCATGTCCTATTTCACCAAACGAATTCCGATCGCCAGCCCTGTGCTGGACGGAAACGAGATGCAGTACGTGCGGGAGTGCCTAGAATCGACTTGGATTTCCTCGCATGGAAAGTTCATCGATGCGTTCGAACGTCGGTTTGCGGAGCTTTGCGGCGTCGGGCACGCGGTCGCTTGCAACAACGGAACCTCCGCCTTGCATCTGGCGCTCGTTGCGCTGGGCGTCAGCGCAGGTGACGAAATTATCGTCCCTGATTTGACTTATGTCGCCACGGCCAACTGCGTCCGGTACTGCAACGCCGATCCTGTTTTCGTCGACTGCGAGCCTCGCACCTTCAACATCGACCCCGCGGCGATCGAGGCCAAAATCACCTCTAGGACCAAGGGAATCGTCGTCGTTCATCTGTTTGGTCAGCCATGCGACATGGATGAAATTCAAAAGATCGCCGATGCGCACGGCCTCTTTGTCGTGGAGGATGCGGCGGAAGCCCATGGCGCGAAGTACAAGGGGCGGCCAGTCGGAAGCTTAGGCAAGTGCGCAACCTTCAGCTTTTTTGGAAATAAGATCATCACGACCGGCGAGGGTGGAGCGGTCGTGACGGACGACGATGAATTGGCGAGCAGACTTCGTCTGCTGAGGGGGCAAGGCATGGATCCGGCGCGGCGATATTGGTTTCCCGTGATCGGCTATAATTATCGCATGACCAACATTGCCGCCGCTATCGGCTTGGCGCAGTTGGAGCGCGTCGATCGGGCGCTCGCATTCAGAAGGCGACTTTCTGCATGGTACGACGAAGCGCTCGCAGATGTCGGCGTGATCCGTCCCTATGTCGAACCTTGGGCGGAACACTCGTTTTGGATGTACACGATCAAGATAGCGCCGGATGCGGCGCTCTCTCGTGACCAAGTGCTGGCGGCGCTCGATGCTCACGGAATAGAGACGCGACCGGTATTTTACCCCATGCATGCCCTTCCGCCATACCGGCAAGTCGGACATGATCTACGAAACTCGACCGATTGCGCGGAATCGGGCCTGAGCCTTCCCACTCATGAGAGGTTGACCCGAGCAGATATCGCTCGCATTTGCGATATCTTGTGTCGTGCATTGACGCCGGACCGCAAATTATTGCGTGCACGGCCATGATTGCGGGAATTGGAAACGTATTCGGAAAGCAGGAAAGCGCGGGAAAGTGACACAGCAGATGCCGCGATGCCGTTACATTGCTATTCGTCAATGCTCCTCGCGTTCGAGCCTCGCCGAAAGGGCCGTTTGAAAATGCATGTAAATCGAACAGTCTATGTGGATGCTCGCTGTCTGCAGCAGACCGATTATAGAAATCGAGGAATCGGCCGACACTTTCGGAGCTTGTTGAAGGCGATGCCCGCGGATTTGCGCAACGCGACAAAATTGGTCGCGCTCGTCGATCCGGCCGAGCCTATATTGTCGCTGTCGGACGTCGCGATCTTCGATGAATTGACGGACCGGTTCGTTCCCGTCGACAACGCCATTTTATTCAACGGCGCACCGCTGAATAATGGCGAGAGATGGAGAGCCACGCCGGGATCGGACGTGATACGCGTCGGCATCGTCCATGATTTCATCGCCCACGATTTCCCGGGTCTCATCCGTTCGGACTCGCTCGCTCGCTCATTGCTGCGAAACACGCTCGAGCTGCGTTCGTACGATCTTCTCCTTCCGAATTCGCAAACCTCCGAAAATCGACAGAAGGCTCTCGTTTCCGCCTCGATCGCATCGATCGTGACGGGCATCATCGTCAAAGACGAATTTTTTGCATCGGAGAGGCGTGAGGTTTCGCAATACGAATTCCCTGAGCGCTTCTTTCTTGTGGCGGCCGGCGACAATCCGCGCAAAAACGTGGAAACGGCGATCAAGGCGTTCGGGCGAGGCGCGTCGACTTTCGACGGTGTGCATCTGATCATCGTAGGGGGCTATGATTGGGCGGCGCAGGCGCGTGTGCGCTCCTCGGTTGGTCCGACAGAGGCTGTGGACTGGTCCCGGGTGCATTTCCTTCCGCATGTCAGCGACGACACCCTGGCCGAAGGGTATCGTCGCGCGGTCGCGACTATCGTCCCCTCGTTCATCGAAGGTTTTTC
Source organism: Methylosinus sp. DMC45 (assembly GCF_056313885.1). Classification (NCBI taxonomy): domain Bacteria; kingdom Pseudomonadati; phylum Pseudomonadota; class Alphaproteobacteria; order Hyphomicrobiales; family Methylocystaceae; genus Methylosinus; species Methylosinus sp. DMC45. The sequence goes on along the minus strand of NZ_JBQUZK010000002.1, from coordinate 27,699 downwards.
TATGCCGATCGTCGAAGCGATGGCGTCCGGCGGAATTGCGATCGCTTCCTCCTGTGAGGCTCACCGAGAACTCGTCGAATTTCCTCTATTCGACCCGAAATCCGCGGACGAACTCGTCGAGCTCATGACGTCGAGCTTGAGTGATTCCGCTTGGCGCGCAAAAGCCACAGCGCTTCAGATAGGCGCGGCAGACCGGTTCCGGTCGGAGACGATCGGAGATCGCGTCTGGCCGCAGATATTGTCTTTCCGTCGCAGAGGTCCTTCCTCGACCGACGTCGGCCCCCGCACGGAGGTCTCCGCTCGACGACGTGGGGACCGCCCAAATATTCTTTTCGTGACGCCGTATCCGCCGGAGGCCACGGGCGTCGGACAGCTTCATGCCGCAGGTATGCCGGCGTTCTTGGAGCGGGCGGACGTCACCGTCGCCACGCTGAAGGCTCCCCGGCGAGCCATGGGCGTGACGCATCCGAGAGTCATCCGTCCCGACGACATTATCTTCTCGGATTACGATCGTATCTTCTATGTGATCGGAAACTCGTTGTACCATACGTTTGTCCACGACATGCTTCTCGAGCGCGGGGGCGAGGCCATTCTGCACGATTCTCGGCTGTTCGAATATTACTTGAATGTGCGTGGAATCGAGCGGACCGCCAAGATGGCCGAAGCGGCGTTGGGTCGACAAGTCGGCCAGGAAGAGGTGAGCACATGGGTGAACGATCGCCGAAAGTTGCCGACGCCGATGTTGGACGAGGTCGTCGAAGCGAGCAGTCGCCTATTCGTATTTACGCCGGCGCAGCAGCAGGCCTTGCGGCAGTTTTACGGCAAGGAGGCTATTCTCCAGCCTATTCCCCTGCACGTCAGCTTCGCGGAATCTCTTTTCGCGTCCCGTCGCATGGCCGCGGCGAGGGACAATGTCGGATTCAATTCTAACGTGCTCGATATCTGCTCGTTCGGTTTGGTGGACGCGAGCAAGGGATGTTACGAAACTCTGCTGCTTTTGGATCAGCTTCGCGCTTATGGTTGCAGGGCGAAGCTGCATTTCGTGGGCGCGTGTGATCCGAATCTGGAAGCGCGGATGAAGGAGTTGTTCATCGGCCCGCTGGGGCTGATGGATTCAGTGTCCTTTCATGGAGCTGTAAAGCAGGACGTCTATACCGATTTTCTTCTGGCGGCCGACTTGGGAATTCAGCTTCGCCGCGCAGGATTCGGTCAACCGTCGGGCGCGCTCACGGAATGCATCGCCGCGGGTGTCTGGACGATCGCCAATGACGCGCTCGTCGACGCTCATCAGGCGCCACATTACGTCAGAAGCGTCTCGGATCGCCTGAGCCCGCTATCGATCGCGCTCACGATCCTCGAGCTCATGGACAAGGTGGACATCTCGATCCGGGACCATGAGGCTCGCGTGAAGGCCCAGGAGGGCCGCACTTGGCGCGACTATGTCGCCGCCGTTTTGGACGTCTAGACTGGATAGGAAAAAGATCGTGGACGCTCGGATCACCAACTATCTTCTCGAAGGCGCCGTGCTCTTCGACCTGACCGGCTTTTTCGTGGACCCGATGCGAACCGGCGTCCAGCGAACGGTCTACGAATTGCTCCGAAATTGGCCTGACCAGGGATTGACCCCGGTGATCTTCCATCCGGACGGCAGAGTCCGTGTCCTTCCTCATTACACCCTCGAAGAGATGGCGCTGTTTTTCGACAATCCGTCTGCGCAGGCCACACGAGCGGTGGAGAAAGACGGACGGGCGCATGTCAGCGCGGAGGCGGTGGAGCGCCTCGAGCGTTATGTCGCCACGCAAGGCGTGCTGTTGCCCATGAGGGACGCGTTGGAGGCCTGTCGAGCCGTGCTGGTCGCGGAGATTTTTTTCGATCATCGCGTCCCGATTTTTGTCGATTTCATCGAAAGCAATCAGTCGAAGTTCTTCCTTCTCGGCTACGATCTCCTTCCATTCCTGCGCCCCGAGTATTTTCCGGCCCTCGACTGGGCCGACGCTGGCGCATTGCTCAGCTATCTCCACATCATTCGGCGCGCCGAGAATATCGCCGGCATCTCCCATGAGACCGTGGCGGAACTGCGTCGCGCTCGCAGAAGGAAGCCTGACGACGACATTCGATTGTTTCCGCTCGGCGCGGATGCATTCGGCCGGCGGCAGTCGCGTCCGGCTCCCGCGGAGCCGACCTTCGTCATTCTCGGCAGCGTCGAACCGCGCAAGACCCCGGTCGAAACGCTGGTCGCGCTCGATCGTCTCGCATCGGAAGGCAAAGAGTTCAGGGTCCTGTTGATCGGGAGACGGAGGACGCTCGCGCCAGACCAGCAAGTGACGATGGAGCGCGTTCTGGATCGCGCGAGCTGGCTCGAGTGGCGCGAGGGGATGACCGACAGCGAGGTCCGGACTGCGATCGCCGATGCGACGGCCGGCATATGCCTGTCGGCTGTCGAGGGCTTCGGTCTCGCTCCGTTGGAATGCCTCAATATGGGAGTTCCCGTGATCGTTTCGGCGGACCTTCCCTCCTTGCGGTTCATTGGTCCGGAAGGGCAGATTCGTTTGGATTCGCGGAGCCCGGACGCGATCGGATCCGCAGTGGAGAGGCTCCTCGACCAAGCCGAGGCGGCACGCTTGCGGGATGGCGCGAGCCGATGCGCCTTGCCGATCTGGTCGACATGCGCGCGCGATATGGGCCGATGGATCGACGAGATCGCCGGCCCGACCCAAGAAGCGAGCGCCTTCTGGGCTCGCTTGAAGCGGCTGAAGTTTGCGTCCGAGGCTAAGAATGCGCCGATGGAATGGGCTTTCGCCATGCTGTTCGAGGCCGTGGTCGGACGGGAGCCGACACTGATCGATTACGATCGTATAAAGGGGATACTCGACGAACCGAATTGCGATCGCGCGACAATCGCATTGTCGATCGCCATCACGCTCGGCTCGGGGCTGCGCGCTCCATTTCCGATCATCGATGCGATCTTGCGTTCGGAAATGTCGGTGGACTTTCCCACGCTTCCCGATCGGGTCGCGCCTCCCGACGAACGCGTTCACGAATTGCTTATGTCGGTCTATTCCGCCCCCAGCGGGGACAAGTTCGCGCAGCGCCTATGTCTGGAGCTCTTCAATCGCCTTCCGGAGGAGGCGGACATGGCGCGCATCCTGCGCCCCGAGCTATCGAAGATAGAAGCGATTATGGCCGAGGTGTCGTCGGAGGCGTTCCAGTCGCTTCGCAATAAGCCTTGTGACCCGGATATTCTCTGGAGCTTCCTGCTCCAGGATATCGAGCGTGAGGATTATCTGGCGCCATTGTTCCCCATGGAGGGCAAGCAGTTGATAAGCGAAGGATACAGAAGAGTCTTGGGCAGAATTCCAGATGTCGTCGGGTTCAGAAATTGGTCCGCGGCTCTTTCGTCTCAGCGCGTCGGCGGCAAAGACATGATCCTCGAATTGTCGTCCTCCAGAGAGTATCTCGATAAAAATCCCGACATGAGACTGACTAGTCGTGCTTTGGCTCGCATCAAATTCGGGAATGGCGCCCTCTCTGATGCGCCCTTACTTGAGAAGGCTGCCGGCTCGGCGGTCTAGCCAGAGTATCGGTCGCGCAAGCTCGTCGTCGTCGCGCGCGTGACAATCGGCGATGAACCGAAATTGTCTTACGCGTAGCTGCTTCTCTACGGTGTGTCGGGTTCCGACGGTCGATGCGCTCGAGGGCTGCACCTGCCTTGATGATGAAAACGCCATTGGCATATTCAGAAATCGACGGCTTCAGGCGGCAACCGAGCGCGCCTTTCGGCGCGCCCGGCGTTTCGATCGAGATCGAAAGTTTCAGTGAGCGCCGGTTCCGGTCACACTCGTGCAGCCGTTGGTCGGGCTTGCGCCATAGGCGGCGATCGCGGTCGAGCTGGCCGAGTCGAGATAAATGCTATTGATCGCTCCGGTCCAGTTGTTTCCAGACGTCGACGGCAAGGGCCCGAAGCCGTTGACGACGATGACATCCTCGGCGTTGCCGGCCGGGGACGACAGCTTGTAATGCCACTTCAGATAGCTCACGACATCCGAGGCGCGGGTCGCGGCGGCGACGCTGTCGCGGCCGGCGCCATAGCAGCTATAGAAAAAGCCATAGGCCGTGCCGGTGAGCGGATAAGCGCCGTCGGCGGGCGCCAGCGGGAGCTTGGAGAGACCGGTGATGGCGACCGAAGTTCCGCTGCCCGGCAGATAGGTCGTGGCCGGCCAAGTCTGAGCATAGACGTTCCAGGCGTTGAAGTCCGCGGTGGTAGGCACGGTGAGAGCCGCCCAAGCCGCTTCGGCGGCCAGCGGCGACGGTGCGGCGAAGTCGGCCGGAACCGTCGTTCCTGTGGGCGTTTGGCCGGGGTGATAGACCCCCTTGAAGCGCAGATAGTCGTTCTGCACATTGGCCGCGTAAGGGCTCGTCGTGGCCGTGTTGTTGGGCGCGACGAAGTCGCCGCTCAGATAGCCGATATAGCCGTAATTCGTCGAGCTGTTGCCGATCGCCGCCGCGACAGCGTCGCTGCCGTTGGCGCCGACGGTGTTGAGGGTGCGGCCATAGGCCGTAACCTTGTTGATGAGCTGCGTGAAGCTGTTGTTGGGCAGGACGGTCGTCGAGAAGATCGACTGATAGCCGTAAGTGTTGCTCGGGTCGAGCAGCGGGCAGACGTTCTTCAGATAATTGGTGAAGATGAAGCTCGTGCCGCTGCCGTCCACACGATAGACGATGGTGATCGGCGTGCTGGCGCTGGCGTAGGCCGTGCCGCCGCCGGCGCCCGGCGTGCCGGCCGTGCTGCCGGCGCGCCAGGTGTTGGCGTCCGCGAAGCCTTCCGTGCCCGCCACGCCGGTGCTCGAGAGCGTCGGGATGGTGGCGGTGGAGTTCCAATCCGTCACGAGGCCGGAGAAGATCGCGCAAATCTGCGCGGTCGAGAGCTGGATGCGGCCGCCGTACGGAGCAGGACTGGCGGGGAGCTGCGACTTGATCGTCCAGGTGACGCCGCCGGCCACCGTCGCGCCCGTGCTCTGGGAGACCTCCGGCAGATCGACGGCGACTGCGACCGGCGCCTCGAACAGCGGCAGCTGGATCGGCTGACCATAGCTCGCCGTGGGATAGCTCGTGGAGCCAGTGGCTAACGTCGTGGGGTTGATCTGGTCCCAGTTGTAGAGGGTCGTGGTGTAGATGGCGGTGTAGGTGCCTGGGGTGCTCACGAAGTTCGCGGGTAGCGGCGAGTCGCTCGCGCCGAAGTCGATGCGCGGATAGGGATAGGTCGAGAAGCCGAGGCTCGGGAAGAGATAAGCCGGAGGGGTAGCCGGATCCAAACCGGCGCCGAGGAAGCCCTGCGCCGGATCGTTGGAGATGAAGATGCGCTGGCCCGAGCCGCTGCCGATGGCGGCGTAGAGCAGCAGGACACTCGAGGAGTTGTAGACGTAGAAATTGGAGCTGAGGTTGCGCTCGGCCAGCGAGGCGAGCGTGCTGCCGCCGCCGAAGATGCCATCGGTGGCCTGGGCCGGCTGAGCGCCGATCAGTGCGATGGTCGAAAGAGCGAGAGCGGAGCTCCCGTTACGCAGAGCTTTGCTGAAAGAAAGAGCAGACATGTGCTTCTCCTAATGGATCATTGCGTAGGGCCGCGCGAAAGGGTCGGCCTCCTCGACGGAGGCCGCCCGATCCTGTCCAAAAATGACGTTCTTGTTACAGTTGTCCGACTGGATGATGAATATAGCCGTTGCAGATACTTGGTGCGTTCGACTTCTATTCTCGTCCTTTGTCGCTATCTCGCCGCCTTACACCCTATAGACGGCCGAAATCGATCGATCGCGAAGAAAATAATTCGCGGATTTTTTCCAAAAAACATGTCACGGTTTGCGCGCCGCCTCTTTATGTTCCGCCGATCATGCGCCCCCTCGGATATCGGTAGGCCGTGAAAGGGCCGCATCTCCAGGCTTTTTCAGCCGATGGCGCGGGAGCGCGCATGCGTGATATGAGCAGAGGGCGAAGCGCGCGCCGGCTGATCGGGCGGTCGCCGCAGGCGCGAGAACGGGCCTGCGGCGCAGAAGCGTCGCCTGAAGCAAAGGGCGGATAGGGTCCTCTCGGAGGATGAGGCGCGAAAAAGCCGGACGCCCTTTCGGCGCGCCCGGCGTTTCGATCGAGATCGAAAGTTTCAGTGAGCGCCGGTTCCGGTCACACTCGTGCAGCCGTTGGTCGGGCTTGCGCCATAGGCGGCGATCGCGGTCGAGCTGGCCGAGTCGAGATAAATGCTATTGATCGCTCCGGTCCAGTTGTTTCCAGACGTCGACGGCAAGGGCCCGAAGCCGTTGACGACGATGACATCCTCGGCGTTGCCGGCCGGGGACGACAGCTTGTAATGCCACTTCAGATAGCTCACGACATCCGAGGCGCGGGTCGCGGCGGCGACGCTGTCGCGGCCGGCGCCATAGCAGCTATAGAAAAAGCCATAGGCCGTGCCGGTGAGCGGATAAGCGCCGTCGGCGGGCGCCAGCGGGAGCTTGGAGAGACCGGTGATGGCGACCGAAGTTCCGCTGCCCGGCAGATAGGTCGTGGCCGGCCAAGTCTGAGCATAGACGTTCCAGGCGTTGAAGTCCGCGGTGGTAGGCACGGTGAGAGCCGCCCAAGCCGCTTCGGCGGCCAGCGGCGACGGTGCGGCGAAGTCGGCCGGAACCGTCGTTCCTGTGGGCGTTTGGCCGGGGTGATAGACCCCCTTGAAGCGCAGATAGTCGTTCTGCACATTGGCCGCGTAAGGGCTCGTCGTGGCCGTGTTGTTGGGCGCGACGAAGTCGCCGCTCAGATAGCCGATATAGCCGTAATTCGTCGAGCTGTTGCCGATCGCCGCCGCGACAGCGTCGCTGCCGTTGGCGCCGACGGTGTTGAGGGTGCGGCCATAGGCCGTAACCTTGTTGATGAGCTGCGTGAAGCTGTTGTTGGGCAGGACGGTCGTCGAGAAGATCGACTGATAGCCGTAAGTGTTGCTCGGGTCGAGCAGCGGGCAGACGTTCTTCAGATAATTGGTGAAGATGAAGCTCGTGCCGCTGCCGTCCACACGATAGACGATGGTGATCGGCGTGCTGGCGCTGGCGTAGGCCGTGCCGCCGCCGGCGCCCGGCGTGCCGGCCGTGCTGCCGGCGCGCCAGGTGTTGGCGTCCGCGAAGCCTTCCGTGCCCGCCACGCCGGTGCTCGAGAGCGTCGGGATGGTGGCGGTGGAGTTCCAATCCGTCACGAGGCCGGAGAAGATCGCGCAAATCTGCGCGGTCGAGAGCTGGATGCGGCCGCCGTACGGAGCAGGACTGGCGGGGAGCTGCGACTTGATCGTCCAGGTGACGCCGCCGGCCACCGTCGCGCCCGTGCTCTGGGAGACCTCCGGCAGATCGACGGCGACTGCGACCGGCGCCTCGAACAGCGGCAGCTGGATCGGCTGACCATAGCTCGCCGTGGGATAGCTCGTGGAGCCAGTGGCCAACGTCGTGTGGTTGATCTGGTCCCAGTTGTAGAGGGTCGTGGTGTAGATGGCGGTGTAGGTGCCTGGGGTGCTCACGAAGTTCGCGGGTAGCGGCGAGTCGCTCGCGCCGAAGTCGATGCGCGGATAGGGATAGGTCGAGAAGCCGAGGCTCGGGAAGAGATAAGCCGGAGGGGTAGCCGGATCCAAACCGGCGCCGAGGAAGCCCTGCGCCGGATCGTTGGAGATGAAGATGCGCTGGCCCGAGCCGCTGCCGATGGCGGCGTAGAGCAGCAGGACACTCGAGGAGTTGTAGACGTAGAAATTGGAGCTGAGGTTGCGCTCGGCCAGCGAGGCGAGCGTGCTGCCGCCGCCGAAGATGCCATCGGTGGCCTGGGCCGGCTGAGCGCCGATCAGTGCGATGGTCGAAAGAGCGAGAGCGGAGCTCCCGTCGCGCAGAGCTTTTTTGAACGAAAGAGCAGACATTTTCTTCCCCTGTTGGATCGTCGCGTAAAGGCCGCGCGATGTCGGCCTCCTCTAGGGGGCGCCCGACTCCGGTTCGAAAATGACATTCTCGTTGCAATCGTCTGACGAGATGACGAATAGAGTCGGGCTATCTTGCTCCCGCTCCGCGCCACTCGTCGTCATCACGCCGCCTTATAACTATAGACAGTGAAAACCCGTCGATCGCGAAGAAAATATTTTGCGAATTTTGTCAGAAAAAGGAGTCGCGGCGCGCGCGCGGCCTCTCTATATTTCGCCGATCATTCGATCGATTGCTCTATGAGGTCTGCGAAATGGCCGAAACTCCAGGCTTTTTTCAGCCGCTGGCCCACGCGCGCGCGCGGGCGCAGCTCGCGGATTTTCGTCCCGTCGCGCCTGCCGCCGTCGCCGGACCTGTCCCGTCGACGCCGCCCGCGCAGCTCGCGCGCGCGCAAAAGCAGTATGCGCGCGGGGTCGAGCATGCGCGCGCCGATCGCTGGCGCGAGGCTTTGCGCTTTTTCGAGGAGGCCGCGCGCTGCGCGCCCGATCAGCCGAACTATCACTATGTGCATGGCGTCGCTCTGTGCCGTCATGATCGCTTCGACGAGGCGATCGGGGCCTTTCGGCTCGAATTGGAGGTGACGCCGGAACACGCGCCCTCCTTGACCGAGATCGGCACCTGCTTCGCGCGGACGGGGCGTCCCGGGCTGGGCGTTTCCTTTCTGCAGAGGGGGCTCGCGCGCATGCCCAATCTGCCGCTGGCGCAATTCAGCCTCGGCCTCGCGCTGCTGACGGAGCGTCGCGCCAAGGAGTCGATCGGCGCGTTCGACAAGGCGTTGACGCTCGACGGCGCCTATGCGGACGCCTATCGCATGCGCGGCCTCGCCCTCACCATGGAGGGCGAACATGACAAGGCCGTCGACGATCTGCAAGCGGCCGCCGCGCTGGACAGCAAGAACCATCGCGCGCTGCTCGATCTCGGCATGAGCCTCGGCGCGAATGCGCGAGAGCAGCAGGCTGCCCGCCTGTTCGAGATGGCGGCGAAAGTGGCGCCGGATATCGCGCTGCCGCAATATGTCTACGGCAATTTCCTCATCAATCACCGTTTCTTCGAGGCCGGTCTCCGATATGTCGATCGCGCCATCGAGCTCGATCCTCTGCAAGCCGAGCCCTATGTCGGCCGCGGCTTCGGCCTGCTCGGACAGGGGCGCATCGACGAGGCGGTCGCCGCCTATCGGCGGGCCGGCGAGCTCAAGCCGGAGAGCGCTCAAATCGCCGGCACGCTGCTATTCGCCCTGCAGCATTATCCGGGCGTCACCAAGCAGGACCTGCTCGATGCGCATAAGAGATGGGCGGCGCTCTACCGCCCGACGGCGCCGCGCGACAAGCTCGGCTTTTCCAATGATCCCGATCCGACGCGCAAGCCCCGTCTCGGCCTCGTCTCCGCCGACATGCACCGCCATGCGGCGGCCTTCCTGACGCTGCGCGCCTTCGAGCAGCTCGCGGCCCTCGGCTATGAGATTTTCTGCTACAAGACCGACAGGAAACGCGAGGACGACGATTTCAGCGAGCGCTTCAAGGCCGCCGGAAAATTCTGGCGCGACGTCTCCGATCTCGACGATGCGGCACTTGCCGCGCTGGTCGAGGAGCACAAAATCGACATTCTCTTCGATCTCGCAGGACACACGGCCGGCAATCGCCTCTCCGTCTTCGCGCTGCGTGCCGCGCCGATTCAATTGAGCTGGGCCGGCTATGTCGGCACCATCGGTCTCGACACCTATGACGGCGTCATCGCCGACCCGGTCGAGATTCCGCCGCAGGACGACGAATTCTACGCCGAGCCGGTGATCCGCCTGCCCGACTGCTACGTCTGCTATCATCCGCCGGCCCATGCGCCGGATGTGGCGCCGCTTCCGGCGCTCGAAAAGAGCTCGATCACTTTCGGTTGCTTCAATCGTCCGGCGAAGATCAATTCGGAGGTCGGCCGCGCCTGGGCGCGCATCATCGAGCAGCTTCCCGGCGCGCGCATCCTCATGGTCTATGGCGGTCTGAACGAGAGCGCCACGCAGAAGGCGCTCTACGATGTCCTCGAGAAGGGCGGCCTGTCGCGCGAGCATGTCGAGCTCGTCGGCGGCGCCGACCAGTCCATATTGCTCGACGCCTACGCAAACAGGGTCGACTTGGCGCTCGATCCCTTTCCCTATTCCGGCGGCGTCACGACGCTCGAAGCCATGTGGATGGGCGTTCCGACGGTCACTTTCGTCGGCGACACATTCGCCGGCCGGCATTCGGCGACGCATCTTTCGGCTGCGGGCCTCGCGGAATTCTGCACATATTCGATCGACGATTATGTGGCGCTCGCCGTCGATTGGGCGAAACGGCCTCAGGATCTCGCGGCCTTGCGCGCCGGCCTGCGCGACAAGGTCGCGGCCTCGCCGTTGAACGATCAGCTCCGCTTCGGACAGAATCTCTCGAACGAATTGTCTCGTCTCTGGACGCAATGGTGCGATCAGCGCCGCGCGCACGACGCCGCCGGCGCGGGAGCGGCCGCATGAGCGTGGTCGTGGCGAATCCGCTTTTTCGATGCAATCGAATTGTATTCGGGTGAACGATATGACGCAGCAGAACATTCCCGGCGCGCGGCATCCAGACTATATCCGCGCCATTCTCGATCGCGCCGTCAATATGATCGCGGAGGGCAGGCTGGAGAGCGCCGAGGTGCTTCTCGCGACATTGGGCGAAGAGCCGAGCACCCGCGAGGTGACGGCCCATCTGCGCGGCGTGATCGCGGCCAGACTCATGGAGAAGTCGGCGGCGCAGCTCTTCTTCAAAGCGGCTCTCGAGGCCAATCCGCGCAATGCGGAGGCGCATGCGCAGCTCGGCATGCTGTTGCTCGACGATCGGCCGGTCGCTGCGGCCGCGGCTTTCGCGGCGGCGCTCGCGCTCGAGGCGCGCAATCCCGATTGGCATGTCGCGCTCGCCTCGGCCTTCCACCGTTTGGGCTTCGTCGATCGCGCGAAGGAGAATCTCGCCGACGCGTTGGCGCTCTCGCCCGATCATGCGGAGGCTTCGACCCGCGCCGCGGCCATCGAGGCGGAGACAGGAGAGAGGCGCGAGATTGAAGATCTGTCGTCCGAGGACGAGGCGATCCTCTGCGACGCGCTCTTCGCAGAGGGAACGCGGCGCCAGAGCGATGGCGATCTCGCGCGCGCCGCAGCAATTTTCGAGCGTGTCCTGAAGCGCGCGCCGACGCATGCCTTCGCTCTCTGCAATCTCGGCGCGCTCCACCGTGTTTCGGGCGATCTGCGCCGATCCGAGGAGCTGCTCGAGCAGGCGATCACGGCAGATCCGAATCTCGTCCCCGCGCGTCTCGCGCTCGCCGAGACCTACGTCGCCGCTGGCCGGGAGCAGGAGGCGCGCGCGCAATTCGAGACCGCGATCGCGTTGGAGCCGCAGAACGCCTCCGCGCGCGCCGCCTATGCGATGGCCCTGCAAAGAACGGGCGCAGCGAAAGAATCGATCCCGCATTTTCACCACGCCATTCTCCTCGATCAGAATCGATCGGCCGAATTCTATGCGGCGCTCGGCGCGGCGCTCGAAGCCATGGGAATGCGCGATCGTGCGAAAATCGCTCTACGACACGCTGCCGCCTTGGCGCAGGCGTCATAGGTTGGCGCTCGGCGTCGGCAGACGCGCGACGACTCGGGCAGCGCCAAATTGAGAAAGCGGAATGGGCCGGCGTCCTCGCAGGCGCATGTCCGCTCGAGGCCGCTCTTGTCCTCGAGATCGCGCATCTGCTCGAAAATCGGACGAAGGCCGTGCAAAAGACGCGCGCGGGTTTTCTCTCTCATCTATGCGAGAACCGGGAGCGGCGCGAGAACGATCGACCGACGAGCGAAACGCCGCCGCTCGGCTCGCGCTCATGTGTCTTTGGGGCGGGTGTCTTGGAGACATGTGTCTTGGGGGCAAGAATCGCTGTCTTCAGGGCGAAAGTCGCTCGTGTTCGAAGCGTCCCCGTCGTCGGGGCCTCTCGCCTCTTCTGCGTTCCCATTTACGTCACCGGAAAAACCGGGGGAAATCCGGCTTCGTCGCGCCGGCATGCGTATGCCGATGTCGCGATCGAGCTGCTTCGCGCAATGGATCAGCGCCAGCTTCAATTCCGCTTGAATCGTGCGCTTCGTCACACCGAAGCGCTTTGCGAGAGCGGAGGAAGGGACTTCGTCGATGGAGACAGCGAGCAATATGTCGCGTCGCCGCTGCGGCATTTCCATCATGCTGCGTTTCAGCGCCTCGATTTCGGAACGCGCCTCGACGATGCGCTCCGGATCCGGCGCGTCGTCGACAATATCCAGGAATAATTCGGTTTCTGGCGCGCCGCCGAGCAATTCGCCTCTCCGCCGATCCGAGGCGAGCCGCGTGGCGATACGGAGAATATAGGCTTTCGGACGCTTGATCGGGCCGATCTCGACGGTCGAATGCAGCCGCAAGAACGTGTCCTGCAGCGCGTCCGCGGCCATATCCGTGGAGCCTAGTCGACGCGATAGGCGCCGCTTGAGATCTTCATATCCCGTGAGCAGCAAATTGATCAAAGTCGCGCGGCTGGTTTCGATCGTCATCGAACACGCTCCGCTTCCATCGTGGCTGCAAGCCTCGACGTCTCGAATATGCGCATGCGGATAGGTCGAGCGGATGACCCGGCAATGACAGGCGCGCGATTTTTGCCGATTTGATGGAGTTTCGTTCGCGAGAATGTGGCCACCATCGATCCGACGGTGACGCGTCCGGCTCGGGGGGCGCCTCGGTCGGACGGAAGGCGGCGTTCATTTTCGGACGCGGCGCATGAGCGACGGCTCGGAGGCGGGCGTGACGGCCGCCACGCTGCGCATCGACTCGAGCCGTGAGCGGAATTCCTCCGAGACGCCTTGCGCGTCGAAGCCGTTGCGAATGATCTGAGGCTTGACGAAAACGATGATTTCCTGCCGGCTCTTGGATTTGTCGGTGTTGCCGAACAGATCGCCGAGATAGGTGATGCGGCGGAGAATCGGGAGGCCGTCCAATGTGCTGTTATCCTGCTCGCTGATCATGCCTCCGAGCATCACCGTCTGGCCGCTCGTCACCGAAATGGTCGAATGCACGCGCCGTTGAGAGATGGTCGGCGTCAGGCTCGCGCTCGTCGCATTGGAAATCTCTTGTTCGACTTCGAGCTGAATCGTCCCATTGCCGTGGACATGTGGCCAGACTTTCAAGATCACGCCGGTGTCGCGCATCTGATAGGAATTGACGACGGTGTTGGCGTTCGTGAGGATATTCGCCGTGCCGGTCGAAATCGGGATTTCCTGGCCCACCTGGAGAAGCGCTGGTTGATTGTCCGCGACGACGAGCGAAGGCGCCGACAGAACCTTGACGCTGGTGAGCGTCGAAAGCGCATTCAAAATGAGGTGAGGTCGAGTCTCCGGACCGAGCACCAGATTGAAGCCGGGAAGGACTCGCTGGAGGACGAGGTTCGACACTGCGCTCGCGGTGGAGGAGCTGGACGTCGTGTCGGACGACGACGAGTTCGACGTCGATGTCGAGGTGGCGGACGCATTGGCTTGCGATGCATTGGCTCTGGTGGCGTTGCCGAGATAATATTGTACGCCATATTGCAGCTGGTCCGTCAGCGAGACTTCGGCGACCGTCGCCTCAATGGCCACCTGCATTTGTGGCCTGTCGAGTTCGCGCAGCGAGCGTTCGATGACACGATAGTCGTCCTGGTTGGAGTAGACGATAATCGAATTATTGCTGCTGTCGGCCGTGATGCGCACATTTTGAAAGACGCCGCGGGGCAGGCTGCCGGGCGAGGAAGCGTCGCTTTTGGTCTCCGCGTCAGCCTCCTTCTTCTCGTTAAAATTCTCGAAGGAGGCGGCGATCTGGCCGCCGCCCTGGCCGGCGCCTGCGCCGGTGGCTTGGCGCGCGTTGGAGCTGTTGGAGTTGTTGCTGTTGCCGAAAGCGCTGCCGGAGGACACGGAGTCGAGCTTGGATTGAGCCGCGCTCGCGCCTGGCGCGATCTGGCTGGTCGCGGAATCGCTCGTCGTCGACCCGGCGCCCTTGCCAACGAAAATCTCGTTGAGAATTTTGGCGATTTTGGTGGCGTTGCCATTTTCGAGACGATAGATGCGCACTGTCGTGCCCGTCATGTCCGAACGATCGAGGCGCCGCACCCATAGCGTCACGCGCTCCAGCATTCGCGGACTCTGCGTCATCGCCATAACGGCGTTCATGCGCGAGATGGGCTGGAATTTCACCACGCCGGCGCCTTGCGCGCCTTCCCCCGTCTCGAAAATCTGCTCGAGCTCGCGGACGAGCGTCGCCGGCGACGTCGATTTCAGAGGATAGACGCCGACGGATTGGTTGCGCATCCACTCGACGTCGAGGCCGGCGATCATATTCAGCACAACCTGCCGCTCGTTCGTCGGGCCTTGCACCAGAATGAAATTGCGGGCCGCATCGGCGCGGATCATGTTGGGGCGGCTCACGAAATTTTCGGCCGCCTTTACCACCGCGGCTGCGGACGTATAGCGCAGCGGGACGATGGCGACGCCAAATCCCGGCTGATCCACGCCGAATGTGACCGGGCCCGAGCCATTGGCGTCGTTGATCGGTAGGATGCGGATGACGTCATGGTCGCGCACGAGCGCCGCATTGGACATTCGCAGAGCGCTCTCCAATGCCGGCAGAACGTCCTTGCGCGCGATCGGGGCCGTCGCGAACAGCGTTATCGGCGTCGTGATGCGCGCATCGACGACGAAATTCAGTCCCAAGGCGTCGCCGAGCAGAGCCTTTGCGACAGTCTGGACATCGGCCTGATCGAAGTTGATCTCGACGCCGTCGCCGCGTTCGGTCGCGCCGGAGGCCGGCGAAGCGAATGCCGTCGGCTCGGAGGCCTTGGGCGTTCCCTGTCGAGCTGGAAAGAGCATCGGTGGATTTTGTGATTGTCGGCGACTGTGATCGGCGAGAAGCGGAAAGCGCGCGGTCAAATCGGCGAGTCGGACGGAGTCGACGCTGTCGCCCGGGCCGACGCCGGCCAATTGTTCGGACGATGAGCAAGATTGCAGCAGGCCCTGCGACATCATCAGAGCCGCTGCGACCAGCCAGCGCCGGGCTGCGGAAGAGAATGAACCGGCGCGCCGGCGCTTGGTACGACAAAACACAACGCGACTCCGATCGATAAATTCGACGACCAATAAACTTGCGCTTTCGCTGACGTCGCAGTGGCATCGCATGCTTGTGTGACAGAGGGGCAACGAAACCGTGGCCGGAGTCTGGCGTCTGATCGCGCGGCCGTCATTACGACGTCAAAACTGGCGGCTCTACTCGAGAGGATTGCTCGATGCCCTTACTTCGGCGGTCTTTCATGTCTCAAATTGCATTTTTCGAGCATCTTTCCCGAAAGGGCGTCGTGCGCGAGGCCGAGGCGCTCGAAAGCGCGCGTGGTCGCGACATGACCGGCGAGATCGACTGGACGAGCCTCACCCGTTTGACGCCCTCCGATTTCGCTGACGAGCTCGCGGAGTTCTACGCCTGCGCGCGTATCAAGCGCGGCGAGCTCGCGGCCGACGACTTTGCGGGCGGGCGCCTCTCGCACCGCTTCTTGAGGGAAGGTCGTCTCTTTCCCTTCGCGGACGATGATGATGGTCTGATGCTGGCCATCGCTGCGCCGGTGGATATGGAGACGCTGCTCGCCATCGAGACCGCGTTGGAGAGCAAGGCGAAGATCGCCGTGGCGACCGCCGACGAGATCGACGCGGCTCTCGCCGCGGCCTGCAGCCGAGAGCAGGCGGCGCCCGCGACGGAGACCGCCGAGGCGGGCGCTGGCTCGGACGATCTCGACGATCTGCGCGATCTCGCGCGCGGCGCGCCCGTCGTGCGCGCTCTCGACGATCTGCTGCGACTCGCTGTAGAGCAGCGCGCGACGGATTTGCATATCGAGCCCTTCGCCGGAACATTGCAGGCGCGATTGCGCATCGACGGCCTCTTGAAAGCGACGCAGGCGCCGCCGATGAGCATGGCCAAGGGGCTGCTCTCTCGCCTCAAGATCATGGCGGGGCTCAACATCACGGAGCGGCGCCTGCCGCAAGACGGGCGGGCGCGCATCGTCGTCGCCGGCGCCGAGATCGATCTGCGCGTCGCGACGATGCCGACCCTCTACGGAGAGGGCGCGGTCATCCGTCTGCTACGCAAGGGCTCGGGCGTCGTCGCGCTCGATCAGATCGGCTTGTCGCAGCGCGACGGCGATATATTGAAGCGAAATCTCCAGGCGCCATTCGGCATGATCATCGTGACCGGGCCGACCGGCTCCGGCAAGACGACGACGCTCGCCGCCTCGCTCGCCGAGATCAACGAGCCGACGCGGAAAATTCTGACGATCGAGGATCCGGTCGAATATCAGGTTCCCGGCGTCAATCAGACGCAGGTCCACCCCGGTATCGGGTTGACCTTCGCGATGGCGCTGCGCGCCTTTCTGCGCCAGGACCCGGACGTTATCATGGTCGGCGAGATGCGCGACGCCGAGACGGCGCATATCGGCGTCCACGCCGCGCTCACCGGCCATCTCGTGCTCACGACGCTGCATACCAATACGGCGGCGGGCGCGATCACCCGTCTCATCGACATGGGCGTCGAGAGCTTTCTGCTCGCCTCGAGCGTTCGTGCGATCATCGGCCAGCGCCTCGTGCGGATCCTCTGTCCAGATTGCAAGCAGCCGCATCTCTTGACGGCGCAGGATATTGCGGAGGACGCGCGCTATGCTTCGCTCGGCTTCGTGGAAGGCGAGACGCTGTACCGTCCTAAAGGTTGCGAATGGTGCAATTACACCGGCTTCCGCGGCCGTCGCGGCGTGTTCGAGGTCATCGAGGCCTCCCCCACGCTACGCGCGGCGATCGGACCCAAGACCGATGCGAGCGAGCTCGAGACCGTCGCGCGCGGCGAAGGCATGACGTCCATGGCGCAAGATGGCGTCGCCAAATGCCGCGCCGGTCTCACCACCATCGACGAAGTCTTCCGCGTCACCATGAGCATGTGAGCCTATGCCGCAGTTTCGCTATCGCGCAGTGACGTCGGCCGGAGAGGTGGTCTCGGGCGAAGTCGAGGCCCCGACTCGCGAGGAAGTGCTTCGTCGCATCGAATATCTCGGCCATATGCCCATAGAGGCGGAGCTCGCGGCCAAAGGGCGGCTCACTTCGCTTTCGGGGGGCGTCCAGCCGCCGCCGCCGCGCGACGTCACGATCTTCCTTCGGCAATTGGCGCTGCTGATCGGCTCTCGCCTGACTTTGGAAGCGGGGCTGCAAACGCTGGCGGAGGATGCGAGCAAGCCGATGATGCGTTTCGCCGAGGCGCTTCGCGCGACGATTTCCGCGGGCGATAGTTTCGCCGAGGCGCTCGAGCGTCATCCGGCGATCATCGAGCCGGCTTATGTCGCCATGGTGCGGGCGGGTGAGGCGTCGGGCCGGCTGGAGCCCGTGCTGCGCGCCATCGTCGAGGATCGCGCCCGCAAGGAGCTGCTCGGCGAACGGATCAATTCCGCCATTCGCTATCCTTTGTTTCTCATCGGCTCGGCTATTCTCATCCTGTTTTTTTTCCTGGTGTATGTCGTGCCGCAATTCGAGCCTGTCTTCAAAGACATCGGCGATCGTCTCAACGGCGGCGCCGCCTTTGTGCTGGCGGCTTCGGCGTGGCTGCACGCCAATCTCTATTCATTCCTCGCCGGCTGCGCGGCCTCGGCCTTTCTTGTCTGGCTGATCTTCAGCCGAAAAGAAGCGCGCGTCCGGTCGATCGCGGTGCTTGCGAGAGCGCCGGGCGTCGCCGGGCCGATGCGAGACGCACGCACGACGCGCCTCGTCAGCGCTCTCGGTCTTCTCGTCGGCAATGGCGTCCCGCTGCCGACCGCGTTGAAAATCCTGCGCGATATCGTCGCGGATCCGGGGGCCATCGCCGCGATCGACAAAGTGCTCGCGCAGGTGCGCAGTGGTCGGCGCTTCGCGGAGGCGCTCGCCGAGACGGACTTGCTGCCTTCGCTCGCCGTCCGAATGTTGCGCGTCGGCGAGGAGACGGGCGATCTCGCCTCGATCGCCGCGCATGCGGCGCAGTTCTACGAGCACAGGCTGAACCTCGGCCTCGACCGTCTCATGGGAGCGATCGGGCCGATCGCCATTATTTTCGTCAGCGTCATCGTCGGCGCGCTCGTCGTTTCCATCATGAGCGCGCTTCTCAGCATAACGGAGCTCGCCCTATGAAGAGAATGTGTCCTCCTGAGCGCGCGGAACGCCTGCTTCGCGCTGCAAGCCCCGGCTATACTCTCGTCGAGATGCTCGTCGTGCTGACGATCATCAGCCTCATTCTCGGGCTCGTGGGTCCGCGCGTGCTGAATTATCTCGGCGAGTCGCGGGTCAAGACAGCAAAGCTTCAGATCGAG
The DNA here is from genome assembly GCF_056313885.1 of Methylosinus sp. DMC45. Taxonomy (NCBI): domain Bacteria; kingdom Pseudomonadati; phylum Pseudomonadota; class Alphaproteobacteria; order Hyphomicrobiales; family Methylocystaceae; genus Methylosinus; species Methylosinus sp. DMC45. Next base: position 9,325 of record NZ_JBQUZK010000002.1, on the reverse strand, counting down.
AGCTTCGCCTCCGCGCTCGATCTCTTCTATATCGACGCCGGCCGCTATCCTTCGGCTTCCGAAGGGCTCGCCGCTCTCGTCCAGCGTCCGAGCGACGTCGACGTGTGGAGCGGGCCTTATGTGAAAGGCGGGCGCGTTCCCAATGATCCCTGGGGCAAACCCTATCAATATCGTTTCCCAGTCGACCACATTCCGCCTTACGAAATCATGTCCCTCGGCTCTGACGGCCAGGAGGGCGGCGTGGGAACCGCGGCCGATATTTCGAACATTGAACATCCCAATGTCGCCAATGCGGACCGTTGAGCGGCGGGCCGGTTTCACGCTGATCGAGATGATGGCGGTCATGATGATCATCGCCCTGATTTCGGCTCTCGCCGTGACGCTGGCGCCGGGGTCTGGCCGGGCGCGGCTGAAGGCGCTGGCGATCGACGTGGCGGCGCTGCTGAGGCGCGAGCGGCTCGGCGCGATGATGAGCGGCAAGCCCCGTCATGTGGCGCTGGACGGCGAGAAGCGCGCGTTGCTGGGCGAGAGCGGCGGCTCGGTGCGCGTTCCCGCCGATGTCGCAGTGGCGCTGCTCGGCGTCGACGGCGGCGCGGGCTCGTTGCGGCCGGTGGTTCGCTTCGAGCCGGATGGCGCGTCGACCGGTGCGGCGCTCGCCTTCGAGCGGGAAAGCGTGCGCTATGAGGTGCGCATCGATTGGTTCACCGGAGGCGTGTCGATCCATGCGCCGTGACGCGAAGCGCCCGCGCGCGGGCTTCACGCTCATCGAGGCGCTGGTCGCACTCGCTGTGCTCGTCGCCTTCGCCGGCGCGCTCGGCCCGCATCTTTTTCAAGGGCGACGCATTCTGGCGAGCGGCAAGGGGCGGGTGAATGCGGCGCTCCTCTTGCGCTCGCTCATCGAGGCGCCTTTCGACCGCGAGGGCGGCGCAAAAACGCAGGAGGGTGAGACGGGTGGCTTTCATTGGCGGATCGCCGCAAAGCCGATCTTTCTCGACACGCCCGTCTTCGACGATCCGCCTCCTGGAATGGACGAGAAAGCGAAGGAAAAGGAGGAGGGTGACGCGCCACAATGGGCGGCCTATCGGGTCGAGGCGCGCGTCTCCTGGGGCGAGGGCCAGTCGATCGCCGCCGAGACGATCCGTCTCGCGAAAGAGCGCTAGGAGCGCATGATGGCCAGAAGCCGCTCACTTGGCGAAAGAGGGCGTCGCGCCGGCTTCACCCTCGTGGAGACGTTGGCCGCGCTCGCCGTCGCCGCCGCCATCATCTTCGGAGCGGCGGCGCTCGTCCATCATGTGGCGCTCTATTTCGATCGTGGGGCGCTCGGCGTGAATGAGGCGGAACGTTTCGCGCTGGCGATGGATCGTCTGTCGCGCGATTTCGGCGCCGCGCGCTTCGTCTCAGGGAGCAGTGAAAAGCCGAAGGGTAAGGAAAAAAGGGCGGCGCCGGTCGCTTTCGAGGGCGGGCCGGGGCGCATTGTCTTCGTCACCGGGAGCGCCGTCGGCGCCCGCGCGGCGCCGGAGGAAGCGCTGACTCTCGAGGTCGAGCCGCTGCGCGACGGCGTGACGCGACTGGTGCGCCGGCGCTCTGTCTGGCTCGGGCCGCGCGCCGGCCTTCGCGCCGAGGCGGCGGGAGACGCAGTGGCGCTACTCGAAGGCCGATACGACATTTCATTCGACTTCGCGCGCATGGATGCGGGCGGCGCGCTCGCCTGGACCGACAGATGGAAGGATGAGATCGAATTGCCGCGCGCCGTGCGCTTGCGTCTCACCGACCCGGCGACCGGCGCCGATCTCGCCCCCGGCGCGCAATTCATTTTATGGGCCGACGCGCCCGCGGCCTGCACGCGCGAGGGGGGCGACTGCCTGCCAGGCAAAACCGCTGCGCCGAGCGAGAACAAAGCTTCAGAACGGCCGAAGGAACCGACATGAGAAGCGGCTCCCGCCTCGATCCGCGCCGTGGCGTGGTGCTCGTCGCCGTGCTGTGGACGATCGCGCTGCTTTCGACCCTCGCCATGGCGGCGGGGGCGGGGTTGCGCGGTTTCGCCGGCGTTCTCGCCGTCGATAGAGATCGCGTGCAGGCGGAGGCGCTGTTCACCGCGGGGCTGGAAGCCGGGGCGGATATTCTCGCCAAATATCATGGGCGGCCGCTGAGGCCGGTGGAGACGCGCATTTCCCTTTCGACGGGCGCCGCGCGCGTGCGGCTCGGCGACGAGCTCGGCAGGATCGACATCAACAAGGCTCCGGTGGAGGTTTTCGCGTCGCTCTTCGCCGAGGTCGGCGCGCCCAACGCCAATGAGGTCGCTCGCGCCATCGTGCTGTGGCGCGACGGTCAGGTGAAGACGGCGGCTCAGAAAGAGACCGCCGAACCGCCGCCACAGCAAGGCGAAAACCCCAGCGCGGCGAAGTCGCAGCCGGACGAGAAGCCGCCGGAAAAGGGGGATTTGGAGCAGGTCTTCACCAATGTCGATCAATTGGCCCAGGTTCCCGCCGTGACCTCGGCCTATGTGGGCCTCGTCGCTCCCTATGTGACCGTCTTCGGCGCCGAGACGGTGAACGTCGCGACGGCGCCGCCGCAGATCCTGCGCGCCTTGCCCGAGATGACCGAGGCCAAAGTCGAGCAGCTGCTCGAAGCGCGGAGCGCCGCTCCGATCGAGCCGGCGCGGATAGAGCAAATTCTCGGGTCGGCCGCCCGCTACGCCAAGCTCGCGACCCATTCGGTGGCGCGGCTGCGGATCACGGTCGCCCTCGCGGATGGATATGCGGCGGCGGCGGAAGCGGTCATTGTCATATTGCCGAAGGATCGACAGCCTTATCGTGTGCTCTTCTTCGAGCAGAAGCCGACGCCGATCGACGCTGGCGAACGCCGATTTTTCGAGTGAAATTCATGTTCGGCGCAGATTTCCTCATTCATTGGATCGACGTGCTGGCGCAGCTCGCCGAACGTCTGCACGAGATTTGGCGCGGTCGCGGGGCCCTTCTCGTTTCCCGAGAGACCGGCGGCTTTCGCCTTCGCTCCGGCGCGGATCCCGACGCGCCGGTGTTCGTGCCCGCAGAGGCGGGGGTCTTTCCCGAGGAGATCCGACGCCGTGCGCGCAGAGAGATCGTGCTGCTCGAATGGCCGCAGGAGCGCATCGTGACGCGCCGCATCACGCTGCCGGAAAAGGCGCGGGAGTTCATGAGCGGCGTCGTCGACAATCGGCTCGATCGCCTGTCGCCCTGGCCGGTCGCGGAGATCGTCTATGGGCTCGCCGCCGCGCCCAGCGCGCAGACGGGCAGCCTCGACGTGCGCGTCTCTATCGTCTCGCGCAACGAGGTCGACGCGGCCTGCGCGGAGCTCGCCGCTCGCGGCCTCACGGTCGACAGGGTCGTCACGACGCAGGGTGGCGAGGCTTCCGTGGTCCTGTGGTCCCGCAATATGCGGCAGGCGGCGCAGGGAAGGGGGCGTCTGCGCCTCGCCATAGGCGGCGGCGTCGCCGCCTATGTGGCGATCTGCGCCATCGTCGGCCTCTGGGCTGCGATCTCCGCGGCCTCGCTGCAAGACGAGAATGAAGCGCTGACGGCGCGCGCGCGCACGATGCAAAAGCAGGCGCGCGCCGGCGAGGACCCGCGGATCATAGCGGCGCTCCCACCGCAGCAGCGCGCCTGGGCGCGAAAGGAAACATCGATCTCCGTCGTTCACCTCCTCGAATCCCTGTCGCGCGGCCTGCCGGACGGCGCCTATCTGACCGAGCTCCGGTTCGAGGCCGACAAGCTGCGGCTCATCGGCCTCGCAGAGGACGCGCCTGCGCTGATCGCCGCATGCGAAGCCTCCGGGCCGCTGTCGCAAGTGCGCTTCTTTGCGCCGACCACGCGCGGCCCCGACGGCAGGCTCTTCACTTTCAGCATAGAGGCGCGTGTCGCGGCGCGCCTCACTCCGGCGGGAGGATGATGCGATGCGGCTCGATCGTCGGATAAATCGCGAAGAAGGCGCTGCGCTCGGCGCGCTGGCGGGGCTCGTCCTCGTCTGCGGGGGGGCGGCGCTGTTCGCGCTCGGTGGGCGTGGCGGCGCGGCCGAGGAGAACGCCCAGCGTCGCGACGCGCTGGCGCGGCTCGAAGCGGCGCAAAAGCGCGCCGGCGGCCCGGGAGACCGGGCCGTCGCGCCCGAGGCGGCGTTTCTCGCGGCGCCGACCGCGGCGCTCGCCGGCGCGCAATTGCAGGCCTATGTCACGCGCCTCGTCGCGGCCCAGCACGCCGCTCTGACCTCGTCCAACGCCCCGCCGCCGATGGGCAAGGAGGCGGCCGACGCCGTCCAATTGCAGGCGACCTTCGACATGGAGCTCTCGGCGCTGCAGGCGCTGCTCTATGAGCTGGAGGCGGGGACGCCTTATGTCTTCGTCGAGGCGTTCTCGCTCCAGCCGCTGGACGGGGCGCGACGCGGCGGCTCGCAGCCGCTTCTGCGCGTCGCCTTGAACCTTCGCGCCCATTGGCGCCGGACGGCGTCATGAGACGCTCGCCGCTCGTCGCTCTCGCCCTTCTCGCCGCCTCGCATGTCCCCGCGCAGGAGACGCCGGCCCGCGTCGAAGCCAATCCGCTGGCGCGCCAGCCGCTCGAGCGCTTCGCTGCGACACGCGACCGCCCATTGTTCTCGCCGAGCCGACGGCCGCCGCCGACCCCGACGGCGCATCGCGAGGCCGAGCCGCCGCCGCCCCCGCCCGAGCCGCCCGCCGTCGTGCTGCTCGGCGTGCTGACCGATGCGCGAGGAACGCGCGCTTTCATACGGGCCAATCCGATGGACAAGGTTCGCGCCGCTCGCGTCGGTGACGATATAAATGGTTGGAAAATAACGCGGATAGAGCCGACGCGGATCATTTTTGGGCGGGATCAGCGCAGCAAGACATTCGCCATGTTCGAAACGAGGCGCGTCACGACGACGACCGCGCGCAAGAATGCGCAGCGCTAAATTTTCGAAAGAATTTTTATGGTGACGCTTCGGGTTTGGCTCTCGCGCATCGTCTCGTGAATAGATCGCGCCCGCTTGCGGGCCTATTCACGAGCCGACGAGAGTCGCAATGTCGCAACACAGACGATCGCCGCTCTATAGATTGACGGAATCTCTCGCGAGACGGCTCGGACTCGGAATCCTCGCTACGAGCGCTTTGCTCCACGGAGCCGCGCCGGCGCAGAGCGCCGCCTATCACTCGGCGGACGGCGCTCCCGCCGCATGGCGGGACTACGCATTGCTCGTCGGGCGTCGGGTTCAGGACTGGCTCGGCCAGGACAGCGAGCAGACCCGCCGGCTGCGAATGTCCCTGGAAGCGCGCTCGCAGCCGAACGCCTCGCCGTCGACCATAGTGGCGCGTCTCTGGATTTTGCCGAATGGGACGGTCGAGCGCGTCGATTTGGAGGGATTCGATCCGGCGGATGCGGAGGCGTTGCGCGCGCTTTTGACACGACAGGAGGTGGGCGCGCCGCCGCCGGCCGACATGTCGCAGCCGCTGCATTTGAAGCTATCGCTGCAGGCGAAGAATTGACCGGCGGGACGCATAGTCGGGGCGCGGCCGAGGCGCGCGCGGCTCGCCTGCTCGCCGCGGCGATGCTGGGCGCGCTCGCGATCGCCTCGCCGCTCGCCGCCGAAGAGACGAGCGGCCGAAGCTCGGCGAAGGCGCCAGAAGCGGCGGCGGCGCGGCCGGGCTCGCCGGCCGTCTATCGCGCGCTAGCCGAAAGCGAGGCGCGCCGCGCCGGAATGCCGGGCGAGATCGCCGACGCTGTCATGGCCGTCGAGAGCGGCTATGATCCCAACGCCCTTGGCTCAGTCGGCGAGATCGGCCTCATGCAAGTGCTGCCGTCGACGGCGCGAGCGCTGGGATTCGAAGGTCGGATGGAGGGGCTCGCGGTTCCCGAGACCAATATTCGCTATGGCGTGAGATATCTCGCGGGCGCGTGGCGGCTCGCCGGCGGCGATCTCTGCACGGCGGTCATGAAATATCGCGCAGGCCATGGAGAGACGCGCTTTTCGCATCGCTCCGTCGATTATTGCCTCGCGGTGCGCGCCAAGCTCATGGCACGCGGCTATTCAGTCGCCGGCATCGTGCCGATCGCCACCTTCGGCGACGCTGCGCCGTCTCGCCATCGCTCGTCGCTTGTCGTCGAATGTCGTCGAAACTGTCTCGCGGCGTCCCGCCGCGCGGAGCCCGATTTCGACGCGATCAACACGCGCCTCGATCATATCGCCATTCAAGCGAACGCAAATGCCGTGCGGTTGCGATGAGGCCTCTCGTCGGCGGCCGTGGCGGCATATTAATCGTTCGAAGGGACGAAGCATGAGGAGTCTCGGTCTCGCCATTCTGATGATGCCGCTCGTCGCGCCATGTCATGCGAACGACGTCGCGACGCCGAACGGAGAAATCATCATCGGCGGCGCAGCGTCGCCGATGGCTGAGGCTCGAACCTGCGTCGACGTTCAAATCGGCGGCGACCTGGCTTTCGGCTGCCTCAATCGACGGCTGAGACGCGACGTCGAGCGCGTGCGCCCGATCATCGAGGCTCCTCCCGTTGACGCTCGATCGTCCGACCTGAAGACCGGCGTTGTCAATCTGCCGGCCATACGCCAGCAATATGGGCGTAACTTTGGAATTTCGGCCGTCCCTTATCGCGAGCCGACGGCCAACGCCGGATCGCCGATCTTGCGACGGTGAAGTCGTCGCGCTTGCATGGATGCGGGACACGATCCAGGCGCTTAGGTCAATCTGAAGAGTAGAGCCGGTCATGCTAGAAAATTTCACGTAATTTCAGAGGATTGAAGATGACGACAACAAAATGCGCCGTCTTGCGAACCCACCTGCGTCCGGCCGCGAGCTCGCAAGCTTCTTGCCGTTGGTCAGCATAATCATCACCAATTACAATTATGGCCGCTTCCTGCGCGAAGCGTTGGATTCGGTATTCGCCCAGACCTATCCGCACATCGAATGCATCATCGTCGACGACGCCTCGACCGACGATAGCGATATCGTCCTGGAGAGCATTCGTCACCATGAACCGCATGTTCGTATCATATCGCACAAGGATAATGCAGGCCAGACCACCGCGTTCAGAACAGGCCTCGTGGCGAGTTCCGGCGAATATGTCGTCTTTCTGGACACCGACGATATGCTCCTTCCAACCTTCGTCGAGACACATGTTTTCATTCATCTCTCGCTACGTGTCGCGGTTGGTTTCACCTCGTCGGATATGTTCCAGTCGGTCAATGGTCGCATCGTCAGATCGTCCTGGACCACCCTCAGCGATTACGTCGCGTCAGGGCGCGGACTACGCAAAGAACGCCTGCGTCGCATCGATGTCGCCGCGGGCGACCTCTGGCCATTCGAGCACGCGCCACTCGACGATGTCGAATCTCGCGTGCGCTTCGTGGACCCGTTCAGTTCGGAGGACTGGGTCTATGCGCCGAGGTCGGGGAACTGTTTCAGGCGAGACGCCCTGAGACTGTTTTTCGGCCATGGTCCTCTCATGGATCTTCGATTTCACGGGGATACATATTTGAACAAAGGCGTGCGGCTTCTGAACGGCGCTGCGCTCATCGATGCGCCCCTCGCCATTTATCGAATTCACGGCGGAAACGGATTCGCGAGTCACGCGGAACTCTGGGGAGTTCATAGCGCGGCGCCCTTCAAGGCTTTCAGGGCCGAGTATTTCGCCTGGCGCGCGGTCGTGGATCGGCTGATCGACCATGCCGACGAGCTCGCGGAGCGCCTCGCCGCGGGTCGCTATGTCGGCGCGCTCGTTTGCTTGCAAAAATCCTATGTGGACCATCCAGATTTTCAGCAGTTCGAGAGCCTCGCGCGTTATATCGAAAAGCGACTAGAGACGCGGGCGGATTCAATTCGCGCTTGCCTCGGCTCCGAAGCGTTCGACCATTTGTCGACGAGCGTGAAGCATAGGCGCAAGCGGCGAGTCCAGGCGAAAAGACGGGCGCCGAGACCCTGGATACTACCTTTCGCCGAATTTTTCCTGACGGCGGGTCGCTCGATGAGCCTTACGGCGATGACGAAGATCGGCGATCAGCTGTGGCATTTCTGATATCCGATCCCACATCGTCGGCTGCTTTCGTCGATATCCGGTAAACTTCTGTCGGTCAGTCAGTGGTCGCGATGAAGAGCCGACGTCCGCCTATCGAAAGGGATTATGCGGACTCGCGACGAAAGCTGCGCGAAGTCGAGCGAAGCGGCGAACGAGGCTGATGCGAAGGCTCGTGATCCGGTGTCGTTCCTCGAACGACGCCGGATCGTCTTATGCGCGAAGCGCCGGGATCAATCATCATACACAGCGGAATAGGAAACACGCCGCATTCCGGCTGGCGTCGGGTCGCCGCTATGTGCGACGCGCGGGCGCCAGATTGTCTCAGTCGTAATCGTAAATTTCGGCGAGGTATTTCGCGATCTCCTCATCGTCGAAAACGAGATTCGTATCGCGCTTCGTCTTCACCCCATCGTTCGACCAATTATGGCCGCCGAACATGACGCGCTTGCCGTCGACGATGATCGTCTTGTTGTGGCAGGCGAGCTGAAAGGGAAACGCCTCCTTGGGAAAGCCGAGCGCGATCAGAATATCGAGGCTCACCTGCTTGATGAGATCGCGGCAGATGATCCACACGTCGAGGCCAGCGTCGATCCTGCTCTTCAAAGCCCCGACCAGCAGCTTGAACTCGGCGAAATCCTCGTTCGCTCCGCGAAAATTGATATATTGATTTTGGAATCTGACGCTCTCGCGCACCGAGTGGATCAGTTCGAGCGCATGTTCGGCGTAATTGTCGGGCGTTGGTCGCGGCTGCGCCGAGACCTCCCGGTCGAGGCGCAAAGCCTCGAAATAGCGCGGCGGCCGTGCGAAGGCGGGCGGCGCCTCGGGCACAGAATGGAGCACGAGCTCGAAGTCGCGCCCCGCCGGCGCCAAAGCGCACGGCGTCGAAAATATGCGGTGCGGTGATTTGATACATGGTGACGGTGAGACGGCGATGTCACATAAACTCGATACAGGCGCGTTGACGCCACGCAGGCTGATTTCAAGCGGCCGTCGTCACGGACTTCCACTCTGCCGCCGCCTTGAGGCGATGCAGACGGATGGCAATGGCGGAACGCCGGGAAGGTCTGGATGGAACGAAGAGATTGCGGACTGCCGAGAAGAGGTCGACGAAATGTTGCAGCCCTCCCCGCGATCGAAACCCCTGCATCACTCGCTCGCGCTTTCGTAATGGGACATGGGAGTTTTCTGCGCGATTGTTCAAACCCTTGTGCGATCGATGCTCGACGCGCGGCATGATCTTCCGGCGCGCCACGGCATAGGAACCAAGCTTGTCG
>NZ_JBQUZK010000001.1:0-1958 GCF_056313885.1 Methylosinus sp. DMC45 | reverse complement strand
GCATTCGGCCTCACGGCGCCGAGGATTCTCCCGGCGCTGTCGACAACGCCCCACAAATAGCCCGAGATCGACGCGACGGAACCATCGAAATTGGCGCCGCCGATTCCGCCGACGGTGAGCTTTTGCCGGCCGAAGGCGTCAAAGCTCTCGACGAGGCCGGAACCAGGCGTCACGAATTTGCCCGACCATCGCGCCGTCGCATCGCAGCCGGCCAACATGCGGCCCGATGCGTCCAGCACGCCGTAGATAAATCCGCTCGCGGCTGTGAAGCTCGTGTCCAGCGTCTTTCCGGGGCCGCCGGTCGGGGCCGAGAATTGATAGGAGGCGACGCCGGAATTGTTGAGGTAGACGTCCGACGCCATGCCGGAATAGGCCGACGGCCGCACGGTGAAATAGGCGCCCGCGGCGACGTCGGAGAGGCCTGCCGCGACGTTGGAATAGTAAGGCGCGACGCGCAGCTTCAATGCGGCGAATTGTGCGATCAGCACGTCGATGGAAAGATCGCTGATCCAAGGCCAACCGCCCGCGCCGTCCGAGTGATAGACGCCATTGCGATCGGCGGAGCCGCCGGCGTCGGCCGTCGTCGACTCATCGCCGCCCGTGCTGGCATAGGTGACGGTCGTTGCATTCGGCACGCTCGCGACCGTCACGCGGCCATTGTAGCCGGAGCCTGAGAGGCCGCGCTGATTATACGCATTGCCGACGCTCAAGCCATGTGCGGCGGCATAGACGACAGTCGCGACATTGGAGGAGCGGGCGCGCGAGACCGTCGTTCCGATCGCGTCGGCATAGACATGCGCCTCCTTGTCGGCTGGCGCTGTCGTAATCATCGCCAGCTCGCTCAGCAGCTTCTTAGCGATGGCTGCGCCGGTGAGCAGATTCCATAACGCGCCGTCGTAGCCATAGAGCTCGACCTCATCGAGCACGAAGGCCGTATAGCCGGCGGTCGGCGCGGTGAAGACATAGGCCGAGCCGGAATATTCCGCGACCTTTCCCGCCTGGCCGCTGAACACGCCCGTGCCGCCGGCCGGCACGATCCATTTTTGTCCGGCGCTCGGGCTCGCCGGCGGCGTCGCGACCGTGCGCGACTGGACGCCGGCGACGGGCGCCGAATAGCGCGCGAGGATCTCAGAGGCGATGGCGGGGCCGATCCCACGAATGTCGGACTTCGCGGGCTCGTTCGGACCTGAGGAGGCGACGCCATCGTCCTTGTAATCGCGGTAGATGGTCGCGAAGAGTGCGGCGAGATCGGTCATGAGGCGGGGCTTTCCCTTGGTCGCGCCGAAGCGCGATCTTCAGAAGGTCGTGATGGTGAGGAAGGAGGAGGGCGAGGGATTGCCCGGATTGCCCGCCGTGGAGACGAGCCAGCACTGGACCTCGAAACGCTGCGGCGTGCCGGTGACGCCGGTTATGGCCGGCGAGGTCGCGGAATAGAGTGAGATGGACGAGTAGTTCGACCAGATCGTCCAAGAGCCGTCGCCGAGCGGCGCGCCTGTCGAAACGTCGACGGGCCGCGAGCGAAAGCGCGTGTAGCTCGACGTGTCGCCATTGGTCGGCGCCGAGGCGCCGCCGTCAAAATGCGCGACCGCGAGAATTTCCGCCGTCGTCGAGGTGAGCACGGTCGACGACAAAGCCGGCGCGTCGGGAGTCGGCGGGGCGTAAGGATTGACCAGCGTGATTCCGGGCAGGCTCGGATTGATCGCGTCGCGCGGCGAGATCACATCCGCATACATATCTGCGGTGACTAGGTGGAAGACGCCCTGAACGCTGGAGCCGTTCGCGAGCGTCAGCTGCATGACGCGGAACACCGCGTCTATTCCATAGCGCGCGGAGGTGATGCGCACGACGCGCTCGCCATCGGCCTCGAGCATGCGCAGCGGACCCGTCGCCGTCAGCTTCATCGGCGTGTTCTGGCGCTTTTGCGCACGGTAGCCGAGGGCGTAGGCCTGCTCGTCACT